>NZ_JAMYMF010000008.1:0-190165 GCF_040318415.1 Mesorhizobium sp. M1163
AGCGCCAGCGCGTGGCGCTGGCCCGCGCCATGGCGATCGAACCGGCCGTGCTTTTGCTCGACGAGCCGTTCGGCGCGCTCGATGCCCAGGTGCGCCGCGAACTGCGCCGCTGGCTGCGCGACATCCACGACGCCACCGGCCACACCACGGTCTTCGTCACCCATGACCAGGAAGAGGCGCTGGAGCTTGCCGACCGCGTCGTGGTGATGAGCCAGGGCCGCATCGAGCAGGTTGGCACCGCCGACGAGATCTACGACACGCCGAACTCGCCCTTCGTCTATGGCTTCATCGGCGAATCGAGCTCGATCCCGGTCAAGGTCGAGGACGGCCAGGTCTGGATCGCCGACCGGCCGATCGGGCTTTCCGCGCCGCACGCACCGCAAGGTGAAGCGACGCTGTTCTTCCGCCCGCACGACGTCGATCTGGTGGAAGAATGCAACGGCTGCATCGCCGGCACGGTTGTCGCCAGCCGCCGCGTCGCCGGCACCAGGCGGGTCGAGCTCGAAATCGGCGGCGAACGCCAGCGGGTCGAGATCGAGTTGCCAGTCGACCATCCGGCGGCGCAGAAAAGCCGGGTGGCTTTCAGGCCGCGGCGCTGGAAGCTTTTTCCGGCTGCTTGATCCTCTTTTAGGCGCTACACCAGCCAGTTCTCGACCTTCAGGCCTTTGATCCGGTTGAACTCGCCGGTGTTGGCGGTCACCAGGGTAGTTCCCAGTGCATAGGCGTGGGCAGCAATAAAAAGGTCGTTTTGGCCGATGGTCTGGCCCCTGCCTTCCAGCTCTGCGCGAATCGCGCCGTACTCGGCATCTACCGGCACATCGAGCGGCAAGACAGGAATCTCAGCCAGCAATTCCTCGACCTTCTTGAGCAACTTGGCCGACTCTTTCCTGGCGCAGCCATATCGCAGTTCCGAGGCGACCACGATGCTGGTACACACGGCGGCGTCTCCCACGCGCAGGGCGGCGGCGGCGGCTTTCCCGGCCGGATTTCGGATCATGTCGCTGATAATGTTCGTGTCCAGCATGAACCGCATCAAAAAAATTCCTCGGATTTGACAGGCATATCCTCGACTTCGGGAAAGTCCTCCTCGGAACCGGGGGGCGGCTCTTTCGCCCATTGCGCGAGCAGCGCCGTGAGGCCGGGTTTGCGAACCGGCTCGATGATCAGGCGGTCGCCTTCACGACTGATCAAGACCTTTTCGCCGGGAAGTTCGAACTCGACAGGAATGCGCACCGCCTGACTGCGATTGTTACGAAACAGCTTCGCCTCTTTCGGCGGGGTTGTTGAATGGCGGCGTTGAGGCATGACGATAGCTCCTTGTATATACCATTTGTATATGCCAGACCGCGCGGCGATGCAATCGCCATCGCGTTGGCCGGCCGGGAACCATCCTGCACGCCGACGGCATCGGCACCGCTGCCAAGCTGCGCGGAAGACTCTGCCTGAAAGAAAAAACTAGAAATCCTCCACAGCGGGAATATTTCTTCTATCGACAACGTGGAGCGGCCGCTCTGCCTGCCTCGTCGCGCACAATGCCTTGCCGCTATAGTCCGGCAATAAGCGCACGCATTGGAGCCTTGTTTTCATGAAGCGATTTTTGCTTGGCGTCGCCACATTGGCCGGCCTGTTCCTCGCATCCTCCCAAGCCTGGTCGGCCGACAAATTGCTGAACGCTTCTTACGATGTCGGCCGCGAGCTGTTTGCGCAGGTCAACAAGGCGTTCGTCGCCGGCCACCCAGGCGTCACCATCGATCAGTCGCATGCCGGGACGTCTGCGCAGGCACGTGCCATCGCCGAGGGCCTCGGCGCCGATGTGGTCACCTTCAACCAGGTCCTCGACATCGACTTCCTGGTCAGGAAGGGTCTCATCTCCGCGGATTGGCAGAAAGATTTTCCCGACAACGCCTCGCCCTTCTATTCGCTGCCCTCCTTCCTGGTGCGCGCCGGCAATCCGAAGCACATCAAGGATTGGAACGATCTCGTGCGCGACGACGTCCAGGTGATCTTCCCCAATCCGAAAACCTCCGGCAATGCCCGGTACACCTACCTTGCGGCCACCGCCTACGCCAAGGAAGCCTTCAAGGGCGACGACGCCAAGGTGAAGGAATTCGTCACCAAGCTGTTCAACAACGTACCGATCTTCGACAGCGGCGGACGCGCCGCGACCACCACTTTCGTGCAGCGCGAGATCGGCGACGTGCTGATCACCTTTGAGTCGGAAACGCGCGGCGTCCGCAAGGAGTATGGCGAGGACAAATTCGAGCAGGTGACGCCCTCGGTCAGCCTTTTGGCCGAGTTTCCGGTGGCGATCGTCGACACGATCGCCGACGAGCATGGCACGCGCGACCTCGCCAAGACCTATCTCGACTTCCTTTATACGCTGGAGGGCCAGGACATCGCCGCCCGCAACGGCCTGCGGACCCGCGACGCGACGGTCGCCGCCAAGTACAAGGCTGAGTTTCCCGATGTCCGCCTATTGACGGTGGAGGATGTCTTCGGCGGCTGGGCCAAGGTCCAGGCCGAGCATTTCGCCGCTGGCGGCCTGCTCGACCAGACTTACGGCAGCCGCTGACGTCTGCAACCTCGTGAACTGATTGAAAGCGGGCGTTTGCCGGCTTTCTTCATTTGCTCGCCGAAAACGTGGCCTCCGCCCGTTCCGGACGCCCGCCCTCCAAAACGTTACGAAGAATCAACGCGTTTGCGCGCAATGTGTCTTCGGGCGGCCTGTCTGCGCGAACGGCATCGCACGGCCAAACCGTCATTATTTGCACACAAACAGCCGCCAGATGCGGGTGGTTGGGGCTTAATGGGTTGACTCGGGCATGCTTACCAAAAAAGGCAAATACGGCCTCAAGGCTCTCGTGCATCTGTCCGGCCTGCCGGTCGGCCAGCTCGCATTCGTCAACGACATTGCGGTCGCCAACAACATCCCCAAGAAATTCCTGGATGCCATCCTGGGCGAGTTGCGCAATGCCGGCTTCGTCCAGAGCCGCAAGGGCAAGGAAGGCGGTTACCGCCTCGCCCGTCCCGCTTCCGAAATCAAGATCGGCCATGTCGTGCGTGTCCTCGACGGGCCGCTGGCGCCGATCCCTTGCGCCAGCCGCACACAATACCAGCGCTGCGAGGATTGCGACGAGGCGACCTGCCAGGTCCGGCACATGATGCTGGAGGTGCGTCAGGCGATCGCAGAGGTGCTGGACAACCGCAGCCTCGCCGCCATGCGCGACGCCGACAATGACGATTTCCCGGTCGAGCTGACGTCGCAGATTTAAATCTAGCATCAGGCCGGGCGCTTCACCGCCCCTAGCGGCGAGCGTGCCACTACCGGCGTCGACTGGATGATCGCCGTATTGGTCATCGCATGGGGAATGATCCGGTCGATCACCCGCTCGAGCTCGGCGACCGAGCCGACATGCGCCAGCGCGATGAAACAGTCTTCGCCGGTGACCCGGTCGCATTGGGCGATTTCCGGCAGGTCGCGGATGATTTCGGCCACGACGGCGAGTTGCCCCGGCACCGGCCTGATGCGCAGCCATGCCGACAGCTTCATGCCGAGCGCGGCCGGATTAATCCGCACCGTATAGGCCTCGATCACGCCGCTTTCCTGCAGCCGCTTGATGCGCTCGGCGACGCTCGGCGCCGACAGGCCGACTGAGCGCGCCAGTTCGGCAATACTGGTGCGCGCATCCTCCTCCAGCAGGCGCAGGATTTTTAGATCCGCCGGATCCAGATCGGTATTTTCATTTCGAAGGCGTTTCAGCGGAATACTCCTTGCTTTCGAAAAGGGAATAGCCGCAATGCCCGGCCATCATCCATATCAACGGCAAAAATCGCCTGCGATACTGACCCCATGGAAGATCGGACGCAAGCCCCAGCAGCAAGTCCGGCACTCGCCGGCCCGGCTTTTACCTTGGCAAGCTCGGTGCCGCCCCATCTGTGGTTCGGCGTCAGCGCCGTGTTCCACTATCTCGGCCCCGCTTTCGCAGTCCTGCTTTTCTCGCATGTCGGCGTGCTCGGCATGGCGTGGCTGCGCATCGCCACCGCGGCACTGGTTTTTGCCCCGCTGACCCGACCATGGGCGGTCTTCGCCCGCGCCGATCGCTCGACGCGGTTGTTGCTTGTGGGTTTCGGCGTCTGCCTTGGGGTGATGAATTGCTCGTTTTACCTGGCGCTCGACCGGCTGCCGATCTCGCTGGTAGCGGCGATCGAATTCGTCGGCACCATCGGCGTCGCGCTTGTCGGCCTCAGAAGCCCGCGCAATCTCGCCGCCCTTGCAATCGCCGTCGCCGGCACCTTGCTGCTCATCGACGTCAAATGGTCGAGCGATCCTGTCGGCCTGTTCTGGGCCTTCCTCAATGGCGCGCTGTTCGTCTTCTATATCGTGCTCGGCCACCGCGTCGCGCGCGCCGACGCTGGCGATGGCATCGCCGGGCTGGGTGCCGCCATGGCGGTCGCCCTTCTCGTCGTTCTGCCGATCGGTCTTGCCGATGCGCTGCCGGCGTTCTCGACGCCGCCGCTGCTGCTTGCGGCGGTCGGTGTCGGCATCTGCTCGTCGGTCATTCCCTATATTTGCGACCAGCTTGCCATGTCGCGGCTGCCGCGCTCCAGTTTCGCGCTGATGCTGTCATTGCTTCCGGTTACCGCGACGTTTATCGGCGTCATCGTGCTGCGGCAGGTGCCGAGCCTCACTGACTGCCTCGGCATCGCGCTGGTGGTGGCCGGCGTCGCCCTTCACAAACCGGCGCTGGCGCCCGCCTGATCAGGCCAACTTCTCCTTGAGGAAAGCGATCGTCCGCCCCCAGGCGAGGTCAGCCGCCTTCTTGTCGTAACGGGCCGCCGATGTGTCGTTGTTGAAGGCATGGTTGGCGCCTTCATAGACATAGACCGAATATTCGATATGGGCCGCGTCGAGTTCCTTCTTGAAGGCGTCGATGCCGGCATTGGTGCGGGTGTCGAGCCCGGCATAATGCAGCATGAGCGGCGCCTTGATCTTCGGCACGTCCTCGGCCTTCGGCTGCATGCCGTAATAGGCAACGGCGGCTGCAAGATCCGGCGCGTTGACGGCCAGCATGTTCACCGTGCCGCCGCCCCAGCAGAAGCCGACGGCGCCGACCTTGCCGTTGCCGTCCTTGTGGCCTTTGAGGTAGGCGACCGTTGCGACGGCATTGGTGGCGACCTGTGCTGGATCGAGCTGGGAAAACAGGTCACGTGCCCTGTTTTCATCGGCCGGCGTGCCGCCGAGCGGTGTCATGAAGTCCGGGGCAAGCGCCACGAACCCCTCCAGCGCCACGCGCCGCGCCACGTCGCGAATATGCGGGTTGAGCCCCCGGTTTTCGTGCACGACGATGACCGTGCCCAGCTTGCCGGCCTGACCCGCCGGCTTGACCAGATAACCCTTCATCTCGCCGCCGCTGCCTGTATAGCTGATGTCCTCGCCTTTCACGCGCGGATCGTTTTCCGCGACGATTGCCGCCTGGGCCGAATTCGCCGCCAGCAGCGGCGAGATCGCGGCCGCTGCCGCACCCGACCCGGCAAGCCTGGTCAACTGCTCCATGAAGCGCCGCCGGTCGAGCGTCAGATGCGTGTATTCATCATAGGCATCGATCATCGCCTGGGTAATGACAGGCTTGGCGGGGCCGGCAGGTGTTGTCATGGCGCGCTCCTAGGTCTTCGGCCCCCGGCAGCAACATAGGGTCGAAGCCTGGCTGGTCCAGTCACGGCTGAGTGAGGGCTGCCATAAGTCTCTGCACGATGGCCTTGATGCCGCGTTGGTCCAGCAGGCCGAGACAGCCGCCGGCCCGCAGCTGACCAACGAGGTACTTGCATCGGTACCCGACCTGAAAGGGCATCTCGGGCTCTGAGGAACTTCTCTATTTCGGCAGCGTATAGGCCATCACATAATCGCCCGGCTTGGTGCCGACCGAGCCGTGGCCGCCGGCAACGATGACGACGAACTGGCGTCCGTCGGCTACCGTGTAGGTCATCGGTGTCGACTGCCCGCCGGCAGGCAGCCGCGCCTGCCAGAGCTGTTTGCCGGTCGTCAGGTCATAAGCGCGCACATAGTCGTCGACCGCCGCACCGAGAAAGGCGACGCCGCCGGCAGTGATCATCGGCCCGCCAATGCCCGGCACGCCGACCTTGAACGGCAGCGGCAGCGGCGTCATGTCGTAGACGGTGCCGTTGCGATGCTTGTAGACGATCTTGCCGGTCCGAAGGTCGGCGCCGGCCACATAGCCCCACGGAGGCGCCTGGCAGGGAATGCCGAGCGGCGACAGGAATGGCTTCAATATCACTGCGTAAGGCGCACCGTCATTGCGGTTCAGGCCTTGTTCGCTGCCCTTGGTATCGCCCGGCGGCGGCACGTCGGCGCGCGGCACCAATTTGGAGATGAACGCCAGGTATGTCGGCATGCCGAACATCACCTGCCGGACCGGATCGACTGCCACGCCGCCCCAGTTGAAGGTGCCGAAATTGCCAGGATAGATCAGCGAGCCTTGCAGCGACGGCGGCGTATAGCGGCCCTCATACCGCAGCTTCCGAAGCTCGATCCGGCAGGCCAGCTGGTCGAACATGGTGATGCCCCACATATCCGCGCCGGTCAGTGGCTTCGGACTGAAGCTGAGGTCCGAGACCGGCTGCGTCGGCGAGGTATGGTCGCCTTCGATCGCGCCGCCCGGCGCCGGCACTTCCTTGACCGGAACGATCGGCTCGCCGCTGCGCCGGTCGAGCACATAGAGGTCGCCCTGCTTGGTCGGCCCGACCAGCGCCGGCACCACACCACTGGCCGTGGTTATGTCGACCAGCGTCGGCTGCGCCGGCACGTCCATGTCCCAGAGATCGTGATGCACGGTCTGCCGCACCCAGCGCAATTGTCCGGTGTTGAGATCGAGCGCGGTGATCGAGGAAGAGAATTTCTCGTCATTGGCGCTGCGTCCGGCGCCGAGCTGGTCCGGCGTCTTGTTGCCGAGCGGCACATAGAGCAGGCCGAGCTTCTCGTCGGCGCTCGCCGTCGACCACATATTGGGCGAGTTGTTGGTGTAGGTCTGGCCCGGCGGCAGCGGCGTCGTCTGGTCCGGATTGCCGGAATCCCAATTCCATAACAGCGCGCCGGTGTCGGCATCGTAGGCACGGATGACCCCGGACGGCTCCTGCGTCGAATAATTGTCGTTGACCGCGCCGCCGACGATGATCTTGTTGGCGACGATCAGCGGCGCGGAAGTCGAATAGTAATAGCCCGGCTTCGGATATGGCATGTTGGCGAGCAGGTTCAGCGTGCCGCCCTCGGCAAATGTCGGACAGACCTGGCCATTCGCCGCGTCGAGCGCGATCAGCCGGGCGTCCGATGTCGGCAGATAGATGCGCGTGGCGCAGGGCTGGCCGGCGGCGATCTTGGCATCGGCATAGTAAGCCACGCCGCGGCAGGTCTGGTGCTGGCGGTCCTTGTTGAGCTTGACCTGCGGATCGAAACGCCATTTCTCCTTGCCGCTCGCGGCATCGATGGCGATGGCGAAATTATGCGGCGTGCAGATGTAGAGCGTGTCGGCGATTTTCAGCGGCGTCACCTGATAGGTCGTCTCGCCGATGTCGTCGGGCCCTTTCACGTCGCCGGTGCGATAGGTCCAGGCCGGCTGCAGATTGGCAACGTTTTCGGGGGTGATCTGGTCGAGCGGCGAATAGCGCTGGCCATATTGCGTGCGACCGTAATAGTGCCATTCGCCGGCCGGCACATTGCCGCCGAGTTCGGCCGTCGGCGTCACCTTGTCGGTGTTGAGTTGGCCGGCAATATCCTTTGGGTCCGTCGTCATCGAATAACCGGCGACGCCGAGCGATGCCAGCACCGCGAGGATCAGCGGCGCTCGTCCGTCGGGACCGGTAAGCCCGCGCCGCGCCCATGGCGTCAATAGCCACAGCGCGACAAGCACGATGATGCCGCCGCGCGGGCCGAGCTCCCACCAGTCGAAGCCGGTTTCCCAGACAGCCCAGGCGAGCGTGCCGAGCACGATCGCCGCGTAGAGCCACAGCGCCGTGGATCTGCGCCTGTAGAGCAGCCAGGCAGCGATCAGGAAAGCTATGCCGGCGATGACGTAATACCAGCTGCCGCCCAGCGTCACGAGCCAGATGCCGCCGCCGCCAAGCGCCAGGCCGATGAGGAAAAGGATCAGGGAGGTGATGACCACAGCCAAGACGGTGCTCCTTCGACTGGTGCGCTCCGCGACGCGTCCATGGGCAACCCCGCATTGCGTGCCTGCCCCCACGCAACTTTCTCCGGCCCGCTTCCCCTGTCAAGCAAGCTCGGCGTTTTACGGCGTCGACCCACGGCAAGCTCGGCGTTTTGGTTAGCGGACCCATTCAGATTGTGAGTCTACCGACTGGACAGAGAACAAAACGGAGACACTTCTGGCCTTTCGCTGCCGAATCACTACATTCGGGGAGAGATGTCCGGCTTTTCGGAAGACATGCCCTTTTTTGACGAACCGAACGCGCGGCCCGTGGCCCCGTCGGGCATCGCCGCGCGCGCCATGGCTGCCCGCAGCAATCAAAACAACGCGCCCGATTATCTCAACGGCCTCAACCCCGAGCAGCGGCTGGCGGTGGAAACCACCGAAGGCCCGGTGCTGGTGCTGGCCGGCGCCGGCACCGGCAAGACGCGCGTCTTGACCACCCGCATCGCCCACATCCTTGCCACCGGCAAGGCCTTCCCTTCGCAGATCCTCGCCGTCACCTTCACCAACAAGGCGGCGCGCGAGATGAAGCAGCGCATCGGCCTGTTGATCGGCGAAGGCGATGTCGAGGGCATGCCGTGGCTCGGCACCTTCCACTCGATTGGCGTGAAGCTGCTGCGCCGACATGCCGAGCTGGCCGGGCTCAAATCCGACTTCACCATTCTCGACACCGACGATGTCGTGCGGCTGATCAAACAGCTCATCCAGGCGGAAGGGCTGGACGACAAGCGCTGGCCGGCCAAGCAGTTCGCCCAGATGATCGACGGCTGGAAGAACAAGGGCCTCGGTCCCGCCGACATCCCCGAGGGCGATGCCCGTGCCTTCGCCAACGGCAAGGGCCGCGAACTCTACAAGGCCTATCAGGAGCGGCTGCAGACGCTGAATGCCTGTGACTTCGGCGATCTCCTATGTCACCCGATCCGCATCTTCCGCGCCAATCCGGACGTGCTGAAGGAATACCACAAGCGCTTCCGCTACATCCTTGTCGACGAGTACCAGGACACCAACACCGCACAGTACATCTGGCTGCGCCTGCTGGCCCAGCGGCCTCAAGGCAAGCCAATCTCCCCCCTCGCGGGGGAGATGTCCGGCAGGACAGAGGGGGGCGCGAAGGATCGCGACGCTTCCAATGGTCCTGGCGGAAACGCTGGCGGGACAGCGCCCCCCTCTGTCGGCTCCGCCGACATCTCCCCCACGAGGGGGGAGATTGGGCGCTCTTCGGCCGAAGGCCGCAAGCCCGACCGGGCGTCGGCCGGCCAGGCCGCCCCCGCGGAGGCCAGCGAGCGAAGCTCGCGCGCGGCCGTGAGCGAAAGCAAAGTTAACATCTGCTGCGTCGGCGACGACGACCAGTCGATCTATGGCTGGCGCGGCGCCGAAGTCGACAACATCCTGCGCTTCGACAAGGATTTCCCCGGCGCCACCATCATCCGGCTGGAGCGCAACTACCGCTCGACCGCGCACATCCTCGGCACCGCCTCGCATCTCATCGCCCACAATGAGGGCCGCTTCGGCAAGACGCTGTTTACCGAGAAGATCGCCGAGGACGACGAGAAGGTGCATGTCCACGCCGCCTGGGATTCCGAGGAGGAGGCCCGCGCCGTCGGCGAGACCATCGAGGCCTACCAGCGCCAGAAGCACAATTTGAACGATATGGCGATTCTCGTCCGCGCGTCTTTCCAGATGCGCGAATTCGAGGACCGCTTCGTCACGCTCGGGCTCAATTACCGCGTCATCGGCGGCCCGCGCTTCTATGAGCGGCTCGAGATTCGCGACGCATTGGCCTTCTTCCGCGTCGTCGCACAAGGCGCCGACGACCTCGCCTTCGAGCGCATCGTCAACGTGCCGAAACGCGGGTTGGGCGAGGCCACCATCCGCCAGGTCCACGACACCGCACGCGCGCTGCGCATCCCGATGCTGGAGGCGGCGGCAAAACTGGCCGAAAGCGACGAGCTGAAGCCGAAGCCGCGTGCCGCACTCCGCGAGGTATCAGCCAATTTCGAGCGCTGGCAAAAGGCTCTCGAAACCACCCCGCACACCGAACTCGCCGAGACCATTTTGGAGGAGAGCGGCTACACCGACATGTGGAAGAACGACCGCTCGGTCGAAGCGCCCGGCCGGCTGGAGAACCTAAAGGAGCTGATACGCTCCATGGAGGAGTATGAATCGCTGCGCTCCTTCCTCGAACATGTCGCGCTGGTGATGGACGCCGAGCAGAACGCTGAGCTCGACGCCGTCAACATCATGACGCTGCATTCGGCCAAGGGCCTCGAATTCGAAACCGTGTTCCTGCCCGGCTGGGAGGAAGGCCTGTTCCCGCACCAGCGTTCCCTCGACGAGGGTGGCCGGTCCGGGCTCGAGGAGGAGCGCCGCCTTGCCTATGTCGGCCTGACCCGCGCCAAGAAGAACCTGCATCTCTGGTTTGTCTCCAACCGCCGCATCCACGGCCTCTGGCAATCGACCATCCCGTCGCGCTTCCTCGACGAGCTGCCGGAAGCCCATGTCGAGGTCGCCGAGAGCGGCAACTCCTATGGCGGCTACGGCAATGCCTATGGTGGCGGCTCGTTCGCTCCCGGTCGTGGCGGCCAGGGGGCTGGAAGACAGAATCCTTATGGGGCGTCGCGCTTCGATAACATCGGTGGCAACAACGGCGCCGAGAAATCCGGCGCCTTCTCCAGCACCTATGCGACACCGGGCTGGCAACGTGCTCAGGCCAACCGCACCGAAGCGACCGACCGCAATTGGGGCACGCGCTCCGGCCACCAGGTCGAGCGCATCGGCTATGGCGAAACCGACTCGGGCTACGGTGCCGGCCGCACCTCGATCAAGGGCCGCACCATCGACGGCGAGCTGGTCGCCAAATCCGTCGCCGACACGCCCTCCCCCTTCAGCGTTGGCGACCGCGTCTTCCACCAGAAATTCGGCAACGGCAACATCTCGGCCATCGAAGGCAACAAGCTGACCATCGACTTCGACAAGGCCGGCCAGAAACGCGTGCTGGACGGGTTTGTCACGGGGGTTTGAGGCCGCCGGTCACCGATACCGCGCTTGGTTCCACTTATGGCCGAGCAGCGACAGGATGATGATCAGCCCGTTGAAGAACTGGACGTAGAAGCCGCTCAGTCCCGCCGCGACGACGCCGGTCTGGATGAAGGACACCGTAACCGCGCCGATCGCGCCGCCGACGACGGTGCCGATGCCGCCCCAGGTCGGCGTGCCTCCGACGAACACCGATGCCAGCACCGGCAGCAGGTATCCGTCGCCCGCCGTCGGCCACCAGGTGAAGTTGATCATTACCGAGAACGTGCCGGCGATCGCCGCGCCGATACCGACGAAGACGAACACTTTCACCCTGACGCGCTTGACATCGATGCCCATCTGCTGGGCGCTGTCGGGATTGTCGCCGACCACCTTGACCTGGGCACCGAAGCGATGGCGGTTGTAGAGCAGCGCCGACAGCACGACGAAGGCGATGGCCCAGAATATCTGCACCGGGATGCCGTAAAGCTGGCTGGAGAAGATCTTGTAGGCCCAGCTGTCGGCAAGGCCGGTCAGCGCGGTCGACCTGCCCTCGTTGATGATCTGGATCAGGCCGCGCAGCAGGAAATTCATGCCGAGCGTGGCGATCAGCGACGACAGCCCGCCATAGACGACCAGCGAGCCGACCAGGAAGCCGAGCAGCATGCCGGTGACGATTGCGGCGGCGATGCCGACGAACGGGTCGTAGCCGGCCTGCACGACCAGCGCGAAGACCCACGAGGCGAAGCCCATCGTCGCCGGAAACGACAGGTCGATCTCGCCACAGGTGACGACGAAGACGAGCGGCACCACCACGAACAGCGCCACAGGCAGCGTGGTAAGCACGGAACTATAGAGATACCAGCTGGTGAAGACCGTCGGATTGGCGATCATGAACACCGCCATCATCACGATGAACACGGCAAGCGTGCCGAGTGCGGCGCGGTTGTCGAGGACAAAGCCGCGCAGCCAGTTATCGGACGGGTGTTTCCATGCCTTTCGGGCGGCATCGCTGCTGCCTAGAGGGGTCTGCAGATCGGGATCCATGGTCTTGCTCATCGCGCTATCTGCTCCCCGGCGTCGCGAAGTCCCGGCAATCCGCCGGGATGTGCCACGTCTTCCATGAAATTGATGAGGTCTTCGGCCGACTTGACCTCGCTGCGGTCGGCGCTGAGCGCGACCTTGCCGCGGTCGAGCACCACGAAGCGGTCGGCGATATCGAAGACGTGGTGGATGTTGTGGCCGATGAACAGGATCGACCGGCCGCTCGCCCGCACCTGGCGCACGAAATGAAAAACCTTCGCGGTTTCGGTCAGCGACAGCGCCGTCGTCGGCTCGTCGAGGATGATCAGGTCGGCCTGCTTGTAGATGGCGCGGGCGATCGCCACGCCCTGGCGTTCGCCGCCCGACAGCTGGCCGACGATCGACTGCGGCGTGAACACCTTCGAGGTGAAGCCGATCTCGCGCATCAGCCGGCTCGCCTCCGCGATCTCCTTGTTGACCTTCAGCCATCCAAGCCAGCCGGTGAGCTCGCGGCCCATGAAGATGTTGCGCACGATCGTCTGCTGCACGGCGAGCGCCCGGTCCTGGAACACCGTTTCGATGCCGGCGTCGCGCGAGCGCGCAGCACTCCACCCGGTCACCGGTTTGCCGCGAATGAGGATTTCGCCGCTGGTCGGCTTGACCACGCCGGAAAGGATCTTGATCAGCGTCGATTTGCCGGCGCCGTTGTCGCCGATCAGGCCGACGACCTCGCCGCGGTCGACGCTGAGACTGACGCCGCCAAGCGCATAGACCTGGCCGTAGGACTTGCTGATTTCACGCAGTTCGATGAGGCGTTCGGCCATGGCGGTCCTCGCTTGTTTGTCGGTCGTCGCCGGCCGGGATTCAACCCGGCCGGCAGATCGGGCGATCAGCGCAACGCCTGCTTGGCGAGTTCGGAAACGATCTCATAATTCTGCGGCGTGACGAAGCCGGCACCGGTGTCGACATTCATCGGCGCCAGACCCAGCACCACCTGCTGGCAGAGGCTGAGGATTGGTAGGTAGCCTTGCATGAACGGCTGCTGGTCGGCCGTCAGCTGCACCCAGCCGCCCTTGAAGCCCTCGACGATCTGCGGGCTGGTGTCGAAGCCGAAGTTGAAGATGTCGCCCGGCTTTCTGCCCGCCGCCTGCATGTAAGTCGGCACATTGCCTAGCAGCTGCCCGCCGGGATAGCCGACCGCCTTGACGTCGGGATTGTTGAGCAGTGCTGCCGTGATCACCGGAATGGCCAGATTGGGATCGGCTGCCCACTCGGTTTGAGAATTGATTTGAACGACGTCGATGCCGGCCTCTTTCAGTGCGGCGACCGTGCCGCGTTCGCGCGCGCCGCGGCTCTCGTTCTCGAACGGGCCGATCATGATCGCCTTGTCGCCGGCCTTCAGCCCGGCCAGCTTGAACGCCTCGGCGCCGAGCGCCCGGCCCTGCTGCTCCTGCTGGGCGCCGACATAGCCGCCGCCGAACGCCGCCGTGACCGTCGGCACCGGCACGTTCTGGTACATCATCTTGATGCCGTCCTTGTGCGCCTGTTCGGCCAGCGGCATGATGGCGGCGTCGCCCGGGTGGCCCATCATGGCGATGCCTTGGGGCTTGACCGCAACAGCCTCGCGCAATTGCTGGACCATCTTCTCCACGTCCCACCCAGAGAAGATATAGTCGACCTTGGGCCCGAGATCGGCGGCCGCCTGCTTGGCGCCATTATAGACGATGGTGCCGAACGCATCGCCCTCCGCCCCGCCGGCGAAGAAACGGATATGGACATCCTTGCACCACTGGGCATCGAGCGCCTGCGCCGGCAAGGTCGAGAGTGCGGCGGCGAACGCCATCGCGGCCGCCGCGACGGTCGAGCGCAGAACTGTCCTTCTCATCGTAATGCTCATGCACGTTCCTCCCTTTGTTCCCTCGCTAGCCGAGGGGTTTTGACGATCGCTTCGGCAACGCGCCGCAATCTTTCGCTGGCCGGCACCTCCCGCCGGCCGACTTCTCACACCGGGTTCGGCAGATAGCTCGCGCCTCCCCGGCATTGTTTGAGATAATCCAGTGCCCGCACCTGGCCGGTGATCTCGAGATCGCCACGATAGACGGGGTCGTGCCAGCCCTCGATGTCGATGGCGCCCTTGTAGCCGGCCAGCCGCAGCTCGCTGATCACTCGCGTCCAGTCGCTGTCGCCGAACCCCGGTGTGCGCATCTGCACGAACGGCAGGCGGCCGAACACGCCATGTTCGCGGATCACGTCCCAGCGCACCGTCGCGTCCTTGCCGTGGACGTGGAAGATGCGCGGCGCCCATTTGCGGATCTGCGGGATCGGGTCGATCAGGTAGACCAGCTGGTGGCAGGGCTCCCACTCCAGGCCGAGATTGTCGTCCGGCAGTTCGTTGAACATCAGCTCCCAGGCGTCTGGATTGTGGGCGATGTTCCAGTCGCCGCTGGCCCAGTTGCCGTCCATGGCGCAGTTCTCGAAGGCGATGCGCACGCCCTTGTCGGCAGCCCGTTTTGCCAACTTCCCCCATACCTCGTGGAAACGCGGCAGGCTGTCTGGCAGCGGCTTGCCGCGAATGCGGCCGGTGAAGCCGCTGACCATGTTGGTGCCGAATAGATGCGCGTTGTCGATGATCGTTTCCCACGCCTGGAGCACGCCGCGATCAACTTCACCGCTCTCCAGCGGATTGCCGAACACCCCGATCGACGAGATGACGACATCGGCATCGCCGATCGCCTCGCGGATCTCGCCCGCCAGCCGTGGAATGTCCTTGCCGCCCAGCGTCTGCCAGAAGAACGGCTGGATGCTCTCGAAGCCGAGCGGCAGGATCTGCCTGACATAGGCGGCCGGGTCGTCGAGATTGGCGCGCACCATGGTGCCGATCCTGATGTCGAGCAGCGGGTTTGGCATCATGATCCTTCCTGTGCAGTGATAGCGACCCGATGCCCGGTCTCGGCGCTCTCGATCGCAGCGAAAACCATGGCCAGGCTCTTGATGTTGTCGGCACCGCGCGTCTCCGGCTCGGTGCCGGTTTCGACGGCGCGGACGAAATCCTGGATAATGCCGAGATGGCCGCCGACGCGATCGGCCGGGTCGAGCGGCGGCACGGCGATCGGTTCGGTGCGGTCGAACAGGCCTTCACGGACCGGCCGCACGACTTCCGCCTTCAGCCCATCCTCGCCGTCCCAGACAATGCTGCCGCGCTCGGCGACAATACGCCATCTACTGTCCCAACTGGTACGGAAGCCGGCCGCGCACCAGCTGCCGGCATAGGTGAACAGCTTGCCGCCGCCGAGGTCGAAGCTTGCGGTTGCCGACGACCCTTGCCGATACCAAGAATTGGCCGGCTCCCACTCCTGGCAATGGACTCCGGTCGGTTCGCCGGCCACCATGTAGCGGGCCGCGTCGAATGTGTGGATCGCCATGTCGAGCAGCAGCACATGGCGCATCTCTTCGCGAAAACCGCCGAAATGCGGCGCAACGAAGAAATCGGCGTGGATGCTGGTCGCAGCACCAATGACGCCGGAAGCGAGAAAGCGCCGGATGCGCCTGACATTGGCGACATAGCGGCGGTTCTGCACGACGGCATGGATGCGCCCGGCGCTGCGGGCGGCCTCGACAATGGCACGCGCATTGCCCGGGCTGTCGGCCAGCGGCTTTTCGGTCAAGAGGTGGCAATGATGGGCAAAGGCGGAAAACGCGACCTCGCGGCGGGCGGCGGGAACCACCACGTCGAATACCGCGTCGGGCCTGGTCTGGTCGAGCACGGCGTCGAGGTCGGTTCCGATGACAGCGCCGGAAAGCTCGTATTCGCGCGCCCTCGCCCGCGCCCTTTCGGCGTCGATATCAACCAGGCCCACAATGGCGAGCCCGTCGATCTGCCTGACCGCATCGAGCCAGGCCTTGCTCATCGCTCCGCAGCCGACCAGGACGACATTGATCATCCAGTGTTCCTCCCTCTCGGCCCCTCCAGACCGATCCTCACGGCATTCACGGCAGGGCCGTGAATGTTTTTCCGTAAACGTTTACGAGAACACACCCGATGGCGTAGAATGTCAATTGGCCGGTTGCGAAAAATCGTGGTGTCGGCTTGGCCCGGAGAGCAGCCGGTGCTAGCCAAGCAAGGGGGAGAACTGTCCTTTGGCGTCCAGCATTCACGACCTTGCGCGTCACCTGAACATTTCGATCGGCACGGTGTCGCGCGCGCTCAACGGTCGCGCCGACGTCAATGCCGACACACGCCAGCGCGTGCTCGATGCGGCCAAGAAACTGAACTATTCACCGAACCAGTCCGGCCGCAGCCTGCGGCGCGGCGCCACCCATTCGATCGCCTTCATGCTGCAGCCGCATCCGGGCGACCAGGAGTATGGCGAGCCGTTCTTCATTCCATTCCTGACCGGGCTGCAGGCCAAGCTCGCCGAAAGCGGGCTCGACCTGATCGTGGTGATGGGCGCGCCAGGCGACTATCAGCAGGAGCGCCTGCGCCGTGTCGTCGAGACCCGCCGGGCCGATGCCGTGGTGCTGGCCTGGACGCGGCGCGAAGACGAGCGCATCGACTATTTGACCCAGGCCGGTTTCCCGTTCGCGACGCTCGGCCGCAGCCGTTCCGGCGGCGATGCCTACCCCTCGCTCGACCTCGACTTCGAAAAAGCCGGAGCTGACGCCGTCGATCGTCTCGTCGCGCGCGGCCACCGGCGCATCGCCGCCATCCGCCCGTCGCTCGACCTCAATTTCGGCTATCTGTTCCTCGCCGGCTATCGCAAGGCGTTGCGGCGGCACGGCATCGAATTCGACCCCGAGTTGATCGCCGACGGCTTCATCAACGAGGCCGGCGGCTACGCGGTGACACCGAAGGTCATGCGCTCCAAGGACCCGCCGAGCGCCATCATCTTCAACAACGACGCGATGGCGCTTGGCGGCTGCAAGGCTCTGGCCGAGGCGGGAATCAAGCCCGGCCACGACATCGCGGTGATCGTCATCGTCGACACGCCGCTCTGCCGCTATTTTTCGCCGGCGCTGACCGGCTTCCGCCCGGCGCTGGAGCCGATGGGCGAGCGGCTGGCCGAAATGCTGCTGGCATCGATTCCGGCCTTCGCCGGCACCGAAGGCGCCCGCATCATCCGCGAAGTCTGGCCGCTGGAGCTTATCGCGCGCGACAGCGATTGAGCGCGGCGGTCACCGAGCAGGTTCAGATTGATCAAGGCCCGCCGCGCTCGCGCTCCGGCGTTGCAACCAGCAAGGCCGCTGCGGCATTGGCGGCGGCAAGTGCCGCCTCGACAGGCTGCCCACGCGCAAGCCCCGCCGCGAAGGCGCCAACGAATTCGTCGCCGGCACCGTGGGTGCTGATGACCTTCACCGGCATCGCAGGCAAGGCGAACGCCTGGCCGTCGCGGTCGCGATAGGCGACCCCCTCCCCGCCGGCGGTGACGATGGCAGCCGGGTAGGAGCCGACGAGCATACCGGCCGCATTCGCAGCACCCTCGAGCGTGTCGACGACCGGAACACCGGCCAGGAATTCCGCCTCGATGGCGTTGACGATGACGATGTCGGTGAGCGCGATCAGCTCGGCGGACAGTTTCCGGGCGGGTGCGGCGTTGAGGAGGACGCGGCCGCCTTGCGCCTTCACCGCCCGCGCCGCGGCGATATTGGCGGCTTCCGGCACCTCGTTTTGCAGCAGCAGCACCGCCGTTTGCGCGATCAGCTCGGCCGCCTCCGCAATGTCCTTTTCGCTGAGAGTGAGGTTGCTGCCCGAGACGATCACCGCGCCATAGTCGCCGCTGTCGTCGAAAATCGCTACGCTCATGCCCGAGCCGGCGCCGGAAGCCTCCCGCACGGAGCGCCGGTCAACGCCCCAGCGATCGAGATTGTCGAGAAGCGTGCGGCCGAAATCGTCATCGCCGACAGCTCCGATCATTGCCGCACGCACGCCGGCCCGCGCTGCCGATACCGCCTGGTTGCCGCCCTTGCCACCGCATTTTGGATGCCAGGCATGACCGGTCACCGTTTCGCCCTTGCGTGGGCGATCGGGGGCTTCGACCATGATGTCGTAATGCAGGCTGCCGAATACGGTGACCAGCGGCGGGGAAGCCGTCATGTGCCCTTGACTTTCACGAGCCGCTGCCTTTCATGAGTTCTTGTCTTTCCGTTTCGACGTCACCGCGGACATGGTGCGGCCGAGATTGCGCTCCGCCGCCTGGTAGTCGCGTTGCGCCACCGCGACGAACAGCGCGTCGAGGATGTTGAGCTGGGCAATGCGCGCCGCGGCGTTCTCACCCATCAACGGCGAGCCTTGCGCGGTCGAGCAGAGCACGATGTCGGCGACGGCTGCCAATGGCGAGTTATCGTAGTTGGTGATGGCCAGCGTGCGTGCGCCGCTTTTGCGCGCAAGCTGTATAGCGTCGATGACGGCGCTGGTGTTGCCGGAATGCGAAAAGCCGACGGCGATGTCGTCGGCGCCGAGCAACGAGGCCGACATTAGCATCATGTGCGAATCGTCGTAGACAGAGGTGCGGATGCCGATCCGAAGGAATTTGTGCGAGACGTCGCGTGCGATCTGCGCCGAACCGCCGACGCCGTAGAAATCGCGGTTCCTGGCGCGGTAAAGCAGATCGGCGGCGCGGTCGAAATCGTCCATGTCGAGGATGGCGAGCGTCTCCTCCAGCGCCTGGATGGAGGTGCGGAACACCTTCTGCACGATTTCGGCCGAGCTGTCGTCCACCGACAGCTCCTGATGCATCTCGGCGGTCGGCAGGCGGCTGTATTCATAGACCGCCGTGCGGAAATCGCGATAGCCGGAAAAACCCAGCTTCTTCGCGATTTTGACCACCATCGCCTCTGAGACGCCGGCCTCCTCTGCGATCTGCTTGAGCGGGATAGTCTCGTCGAAGCCGCGCCTGCCGAAGACGGTTTCCACCACCTTCGCCTCGAGCGGCGTCAGATGCGGCATCATCATGCGGATGCGCGGCCCTACCGCTTTCAGATCCAGCCCGGTCAATGTCATCCACGTCCCCTCGTCACGCGATCGACAAGCATCGCGGCGAGGATTATAAGGCCAGTTGCCAGGAGCTGATAGAAGGACTGCACGTTCATCAGCGTCAGGCCATTGCGCATGCTGCCAAGGATGACGGCACCCAGGATTGTGCCGACGACGCTGCCCTTGCCGCCCATCAGCGAGGCACCGCCGATCGCCGCCGCTGCTATGGCGTCGAGCTCCCAGAGATTGCCGAGAATGGGTTCGGCCGCACCCAACCGGCCGATCAGGATCTGTGCGGCAAGCGCCGCCAGCAGGCCCGAGATCATATACGCGGCGATCTTGGTGCGGGCGATCGGCACGCCGGCTATATAGGCCGCTTCCTCATTGCCGCCGACGGCGAGCAGATATTCGCCGAACGGCGTCTTCTTGAGGATGATCCAGGCAATCAGCGCGACCACGGCCACGATAATGACCGCCAACGGCAATCCGAACAGCGAGCCATTGAAGATGGCACGGAAGCCGGCAGGCAGGCCGAGCACCGGATTGCCGCCGGTATAGATCAGCGCCAGCGCCCGGTAGGTGCTGAGCGTTCCCAGCGTGACGATGAAGGGCTGCAGCCCGACATAGGCGACCAGCACGCCGTTGAGCAGGCCGCAGGCAAGGCCGATGGCGAAGCCGGCGGCGATGGCCAGCGGAAACGGCACGCCGCCAACCAGCATCGAGGCCGAGATGACTGCCGAAAGAGCTGCCGTCGGCCCGACGGACAGATCGATGCCGCCCGAGATGATGACCAGCGTCATGCCCAACGCCAGGCAGGCATTGATGCTCGACTGCTGCAGGATGTTGATCAAATTGCGCTCGGCAAAGAAGCCGGGGACCAGCGCCCCGAAGACAGCGAGGATCACCACCAGGCCGATCAGCGTGCCAGCGTCGCGCACCGAAAACCGGTGCAGGAAATCTGCGCTTGGGCGCGCTGCTGTGTGTTGGGTTATATCGGTCATCCGCTGGTCCTGTCCGTTATGCACCGGCCCGACGGCCTTGCGCCTTGCCGGCCTCAATCTCCGTTTGGGGTATGGCGTGCGCGGCGATCGCCTGTTCGCTGAGACTTGCGCGGCCCAGTTCGGCGGCGACCGTGCCGTCGCGCATGACCAGCACCCGGTCGGCGAGCCGGATCACCTCGGGCAACTCGGACGAAACGACGATTGCCGAATGGCCTTCGGCGGCGAGCTCCTCGATCAGGTGGTAGATCTCCGCCTTGGCGCCGACATCGATGCCGCGCGTCGGCTCGTCGAACAGAAGGATCCGCGTTCCCGCCGCCAGCCAGCGGCCGATGATCGCCTTCTGCTGGTTGCCGCCGCTGAATAGGCGGATCGGCCGGTCGAGCAGGAACGGTCTGAGATTGACGCGTTTCATCTTCTCGGCTGCCACGCGCTTCAGCCGGCGGTGGTCGATGACGCCGCGCGGCGCGAACACGCCCATCGACGCCAGCGCCATGTTGCTGGAGATCGACCGCAACGGCACGATGCCTTCGCGCTTGCGCTCCTCCGGCACAAGGCCGATGCCGGCGGCGATGCCGCCGCGCGGACTGGAAAGTTTTATCGCCTTGCCGTCGATCTCCATTGTGCCTGATGACGCCCGGTCGGCGCCGGCCAGCAATCGCAGCAGCTCGGTGCGGCCCGAGCCGACCAGGCCGGCAATGCCCAGCACCTCGCCGCGATGCAGGTCGAACGAAACGTCATGGACCTTGGTCGCCGAGGCCAGGCCACGCACGCTCAGCCTGATCTCGCTGGAAGCATGCGAGCGGTGCTGTTCCTGCGCAAGTTCGCGGCCGACCATCATCGAAACGACGGCCTTTTCCGACACCTGCGCGAGATCAACGGTTTCGACCACGACACCGTCGCGCATGATGGTGGCGCGCTGGCAGATGCCGAACACCTCATCCAGCTTGTGCGAGACATAGACGACCGTGACACCGTCGCGCGCCAGGCCCGCAATCACTTCGGCCAGCCGTTCGAACTCGCTCGGCGTGAGGCTCGATGTCGGCTCGTCCATCGCCACGATCCTGGCGCGGTCGAGCAGCGCCCGGGCAATCTCGACGATTTGCCGCTGCGCCACCTTCAGCGAGCCAAGCGGGGCTGCCGGATCGATGGTCGGGTCGATGGCGGCCAGGGCTTCCGCAGCGCGGCGCTCCTGCTCGCGCCGTGCGACGAAGACGCCGCCGCGCGTCAGCGGATGGCCCAGGAACATGTTCTGGGCAACGCTGAGACGTGGCACCTGCTGTAATTCCTGATGGATCATCGCGACGCCCGCGGCCCGCGCCTGGGCCGGGTTGTTCAGCGTCACCGGCCTGCCGTCGATGAAAACGCTTCCCGCTGTCGGCCGGTAGACGCCCGACAGGATGCGCAGCAGCGTCGACTTGCCGGCGCCGTTCTCGCCAAGCAGGCCATGGATTTCGCCGGCGCCGACCGAAAAGGACACGTCGCTCAGCGCCCGCACGGCCGGAAACAGCTTGGAAATGCCCTCGAATTGCAGCCGCGCTGACATTGCTTCGGTTCTCCAAGCAAGGGTGCCGACCCAAGGCCGGCACCCGCCGCCCTGCTCTATTGGCCTGCTGCCGCGTCCTCGAGCAGCGCTTTGCGCACGGCGTCGCCGCCGCCCGAGTAACGGTCGGCATTGTCCTTGGTGATCAGCGCCTGCGGGGTGGCAACAACACGCGGCAGCTTCTGCCCAGCCACCAGTCGCAGCGCCGATTCCAGCGCCACCTCGCCGGTCAGCACCGGGAAGCTGTCGACGGTACCGGTCAGCTCGCCGGCCCGGATCGAGGCATAAGCGTCGGAAATCCCGTCGGTGCCGAAGACGGCCACCTTGTCCTGCAGACCGGCCGCCTTGACCGCTTCGACGATGCCCAGCGCCATGCCGTCATTATTGGCATAGAAGCCGATCAGGTCGGGGTGCTGCTGCAGGATATTGGTGGCCGCGTCGTAGGAGGTCTGGCGATCCCAGTTGCCCGGCACGCTGGCGACGACCTCGAACTTGCCGCCTTCAGTGATCGTGCTCTTGAAGCCGTCGGTGCGCTGGACGGCGGCGTAGACGCCGGCCTGGCCTTCGACGATGGCAACCTTGCCGCCATCCGGCCGGTTCTTGATGAACCATTTGGCGACACGCACACCATTGTCGCGCTGGACATTGCCGACATAGTACTCGGCCTGCGGGATGACCGCGTCATTGACGTTGACCACCGGCACGTTGGCGGCCCTGGCCTGTTCCATGATCGGCTGCAAATTGGAGTCGGTCTGCGGTGAAACGAGCAGCACGTTGTAGCCTTGCGTGACCAGGCCTTCGGCGATGGTGAGCTGGCCGAGCTGGTCGCCCTCGCTCTGCGCCGCCTGGTAGACGACGGGCACGCCGATGCGGTCGCCGAACGACTTGTAGCCCTCACCCAGCGAGCGCCAGTATTCGTTGGTCAGCGTCTTGGAGACCGCACCCGCCTTGGTGCCCTCGGGCAGCTTGGGGAAAGCCCCGAACTTGGCCTCGAGCTGCGACCAGTCGATGCGATCCTTCTCGGTGTCGGAATTGAGCGGCGCGAGATCCGCGGAAAACACCGAGCCGATGGACAGCGTCATCAGGGCAGCGGTAGCGGTGACGAGCAGAAATTTCATGGTCTTTCCTCCCTTGTTGAAAAACGGTGATGGCGCCGGCCTCAGCTGTCCGGCCCGAGCATGGCTTCCTGGATGATGGCCTGCGACGCGACCGCGTCCTGACGATCGACGGCGGCTGACAGGCGGTTGTCCTTTTCCAGCCGCTCGACGACGCGCAGCATGCGCTTGACGGTGGCGATGTTGACTTCGCATTCGTGGACGGGATCGAGCCCGGTCATGTCGGGGAACGTGTCGAAGTAGATGGCCCCGGCATAGCCGTCGCGGCGGATCTGCCTGAGCAGCTCGATCGTCTGCAGCGTGTGCACGGCACCGACCATCAGGCCGTCGTCGCGCTTGGCGTAGCCGTCGTTGAGGTGCACGCCGAGCAGCTTGCTGTGCCGTGCTATGAGGGCGGCAGCGAAAGCCGGCTGCTCGTCGGCATAGAGCACGTGAGCGAAATCGAGCGTCACGCCGAGATTGGGCAGGCCGATCTCGCGGATCGCCAGCAATGTCGTCGCCGCATCGGGCATCAGGCTGTAGGAGCGCGGCTCGTTGGGTTTGTATTCAAGGCTAATCTGGCAGCCCGGATCATGCGCCGCTACTTCACGAATGCCATCGATTTCGTGTTGCCAGAGTGTTGCGTAGTCAGCCTGGAAGGCGTAGTCGAAGCCATCCTGCCCGAGCCACAATGTCATCAGGCTGGCGCCGGCCTCGCGCGCGGCGTCGATGCCGGCCTTGGTCAGGTCGATGGCCTCGCGGCGAACGGAAGGATCCGGATTGGTGAAGGCGCCGAGCTTGAAGGCCGGATTAGAGTAGTAGCGCATGGCGAAGCCATTGATGGAAAGCCCGAGATCGCCGAGTTTGCGTGCCATTTCCGCAGGTTTTTCATCGACATGGTCGGGGAAGTTGAGGTCGAGATCGGTCAATTCCGCAACCTTCGCCGCACGCGCCGCCATTTGCAGCATGGACGGTTTACCAACAAGATCAGGCCACTCGGCCTGTGGCCGCGAGGCAAAGGAATTGAGGCGGGTAGCGAAACGACAGACTGTCATCGGTGACCTTTCATTGTCATAACTTCACATAAGAATGATTATTTGTAAAGTTGTTAATTGCTCTCGGTGGCGACGGATTCGCCATGCCCGGGCTAGTTGCGACCACATGAGGCCCAGGCAAGCGCAGCACTGTCACGCAAGTATCATGTTCGCGTCCTAGATCGCTTCTCCGAAGGCTTTCGCGGCATTCTCGATGCGACGCGGCGCTTTTTCAGATCCCGGCTGTTTTGTCACAAAGAGGATTTCCATGAAAAACCTGCACCGAAACGCGTCCCTCGCAGTCGCGCTGGCGATGTTCACCGCCTTGACTCCGGCCTTGGCTGAAAACGCAGCGACCGTCGGCGGCGTCAGCTTCGTCAACAAGGGCCTGGTCGGTGTCGGTCGCATCCCGGCCAGCCAAAGGGACAAGTTCGGCGAGACGTTTGGCTCCGGCTCGGGCATGGCGATCGACGCTGCCGGCTGGACGCATGGCGCCGATGGCTATAAGGGCTCGCTGTGGCTGCTGCCGGATCGTGGCTACAATGTCGTCGGCACCACCGATTACCGTCCGCGCATCAACACGATTGCCATCGAATTCGCCCCGATCGCACCGGGTGCGGCACCAGCCGCCGGCCAGGAACAGTCGGGCCTCAAGGCAACCCTTGCCGACACCATGCTTTTGACCGACGACAAGGGCGCCGACGCAACCGGCCTCGATCCGCTCAACGGCGTGCGCGCCGCGACCGACGACATGCCGATCCTGCCCGAAGCCAACGGCAAGCTCGCGCTCGATAACGAGGCGATCGTGCGGCTGCCCGACGGCACCATGTTCATCTCGGACGAATATGGTCCGAACATCTACCACTTCTCCGCCGATGGGCGTCTGATGTCGGCAACGCAGTCGCCGGCGGCGCTTGTCCCGATGCGTCATGGAACGCCGAACTTCGCGTCCAACAATCCGGGACCGGGCGCGGCAGACCCAGATCCGACGGCTCCCGAAACCGGCCGTCAGAACAACCAGGGCCTCGAAGGCATGGCACTGACGCCGGACGGGAAGTTCCTGATCGCTGTGCTGCAATCGGCCCCCAGACAGGATGGCGGCGATTCCGCTTCGACGCGCCAGAACACGCGCGCGCTGGTCTACGATGCCTCGGATCCGGCCCAACTCAAGCTTGCGCATGAATATGTTGTGCCGCTGCCGGTGTTCACCGATGCCAAGGGCAAGACCAAGATTGCCGCGCAGAGCGAAATCGTGGCTCTGTCGGACAAGACCTTCCTGATGCTGGCGCGCGACAGCGGCAACGGCCAGGGGGTGAAGGGCGACACCTCGCTCTATCGCGAGATCAGCGTCGTCGATGTGTCGGCGGCAACCGACATCGCCGGCACCGAGTTCGACAAGGACAAGCCGGTTGCGCCCAAAGGTGAGCTCGATCCCTCGGTGACGCCGGCCAAGCTGACGCCGTTCATCGACATCAACGACAAGACCGAGCTCGGCCGCTTCGGGCTGCACAATGGCGCGCCCAATGACCGCAACAACCTTTCGGAGAAGTGGGAGGCGATGTCGGTGGTGAGCGTCCTCGATCCAACACGGCCCGACGACTATTTCCTGTTCGTCGCCAACGACAATGACTTTCTCACCCAGGACGGCTTCCAGGTCGGCGCGGCCTACAAGGCCGAAGATGGCGCCGATGTCGACACGATGTTCCTGGTCTATCAGGTCACGCTTCCAGGCCTCGCCGGGAAGTAGCGACACCCCCAGGCAGGCGGATGCGCCGAACGCGTCCGCCTGCCTGGCACGATCGAACGGTCGGGCCCTTCAGTTGCGGCTCGCCGGCACAAGGATTGTGTTCTAGTGGGTTTGCAAAACCTAAGACTGATGATCCGTCGAAGGCACTTACCTCAACATCTCCGCGTCCTTTGGCACGCCCGCATCGATCGGCTCGGCCGTCCTGTCCGACACGGCGGCGATCTTCCCGGCGGCCGACAGGTTCGGGCGCACGAAGACCGGCGCGACGCCGTCGACGCGGCTGTAGAGGTCGATAATGTCCTGATTCATGAAGCGCACACAGCCGGAGGAAGCGTTCTTCCCGATGGAATCCCACTCCGGCGTGCCGTGCAGCCGGTACATCGTGTCCTTGCCGTCGCGGAAGAGATATAGCGCGCGTGCGCCCAGCGGGCTGTGCGGGCCGGGCGGCATGCCGTCCTTGTATTTCGCCAGTTCCGGCCGGCGCTGGATCATCTCCGGCGGCGGCGTCCAGACCGGCCACTTCTTCCTCGCCTGAACCACGGCGCTGCCGGTCCATCCGAAACCGGCCTTGCCGAGGCTGACGCCATAGCGAATTGCCTTGCCGCCGTCGCGCACCAGATAGAGGAAGTGCTCGGAGGTATCGACGACGATCGTGCCGGGTTTTTCTCCGGTCGGATCGGACACGATTTGGCGCACGAATTTCGGATCGACCTTGGCTACCGGGATTGCCGGCAGTTGATAGCCCTCGTCGACGCGCGCCGCATACATACTTGCGGCATCGCCGAAAGCCGGATCGCTTGGCGCCGCGGTCACTGGCGGCGCCGCTACGTCCGTCGTGGTGCACGCCGAAAGAGCCACGGAGGCCGCGCCCAAAGCGGATGCACCAAGAAACGCACGCCGGTTCAGGCGCTCAAAAAACAGCGGAATATCGGACATGAACCCCCGGCTTGCCCATGAGATCCAGGAAAGATGCGGCCCCACGCGTGCAGGATCAATATACGATTCCGGAAGCTTTGAGAACATGATTGGATCAAGGCACGCCAGGCGGAATTCGCAACGCTGCGTCGACCTGTCTCGTTAAATCGGCAATCATTGCGGACCGGACTCAAGATAAGCCTTCGCCGAGTTGCCTGCCATGGACGACAAGATGCCCGCACGCCGGCGGACCAGCGACCTCACCAGTGGACCTATCCCGCGTACATTGCTGCTGTTCGCCCTGCCGGTGCTCGGCTCCAATGTTCTGCAGTCGCTCGCATCGCCGGCTCGGCCACCTCGACGCTGATCGGCCAGACGGTAAGCGTGCTTGCCATCCTGATCGTGCTTTATGCGCGCAAGCACCCGCTGCGGCTGGCCGGCGCCAATCTTGCTCTGCTGCGGCCGGACCCGGCGCTGCTGCGCATTGTCGTCTTCAAGGGCGTGCCGATGGGCCTGCAGATGATCGTCGTCTCGTCCGCGGCGCTGACTGTGATGGGCATGGTCAATGCCTACGGCTCGCAGGTCGCGGCTGCCTAGGGCATAGCCGCCCAGCTCTGGACCTATATCCAGATGCCGGCGCTCGCCATCGGCGCCGCGGTCTCGTCCATGGCGGCGCAAAATGTCGGCGCCGGGCGCTGGGACCGGATCGGCCGCATCGCCGCGTCCGGCGTCGGCTTCAACCTTGTGCTTACCGGCGTGCTTGTCGCGCTGCTGTTCGTATTCGATCGCGCGGTGCTCAGCCTCTTCCTCAGCAGCGACAGTGCAGCGATCGACATCGCCACTCACATCAACAAGGTCGCATCCTGGTCCTTCATCCTGTTCGGCATCACCATCGTGCTCTTCGCCACTGTGCGTTCCACGGGCGCGGTGATGCCGCCGCTGATCATCCTGGTGATCTCGGTACTTCTGGTGCGCACCAGCTTCGCCTATTTCTTTCGAAGTGCGATCGGTGAGGAAGCGTTGTGGTGGAGCTTTCCGGCCGGCTCGATAACCTCGCTCGTGCTGGCCACGGCCTATTATCGCTTCGGCGGTTGGCGCAGCGTGCACATGATCGAGAGCCGGCCGGCTGCCGGCGAACCGCCGGATACCGGCCTCGGCGTGCCGCGCCAGCGCGCGCATCTTTCGCCCGAGACGCCGAACGGCTGAAAGGCCGGCTCAGCGCGCGTATTTCGCGCCAAACCCGAGCGCCACCAGGGAAAAGACGACAATCATGCCGGCAAAGGCCAGGCTCGCCACGGTCGCGCTTGCCACGGTCGACAGGATGCCGATGCCGATGACCGGCAGCGCGTTGCCGCAAAAACAGCAGATGAAGAAGGCCGAGACCACTTCGGCGCGCCGGTCCGCCGGCGCGATCTCGTTCACCACTTGCAAGCCGCCGCGATAGCCGAGCGCTGCCGACACGCCACACAGAGCACTTGCGGCGACCATGATGGCCATCGAGGCGAAGAGCTGCGCCGCAACGATCAGTGCGACGCTGGGGATCATCAGCGCAAGTGCCGCAAACATCGCGGCCCGGCTCGAAAGACGCGTCGTCGCCACAATGGTGCCGGCCGCCACGATCGACAATTCAAAGAACAGAGCGCCGGCTACCGCATGGTTGGCTACCTGCAGTTGCTGCGCCAGGATGCTCGGCGCGAGTGCCGCATAAAAGCCGACGAGCGCCATCGCGCCAAAGCCGGTCACCGCCGGCGCAACGAAATTTGCGCGGATGTCATCAGGCACGGAAAGCCGCGGCCGCATCGAGACGTCAGCCAGTTTTCCCGGCCGCGAAACGGTTTCCTGCGTACGCCAGATCAGCAGGGTTACGATCGCTAGCATCGCCAGGTGGACGACGAATATCAGCCTGAGCGGCCAAGGTGCGTATTCTGCGAGCAACCCGGCCCCCAGCGCACCAATGCCGAGGCCGAGAAAATTGGTGCTGGTGGCAATCGTCGCCGCCTGTGACTTGTCGTTGGCCGAGAGCAATTCGGCGAGCCAGGCCGTCCCAGTCCCGGCGCCGACGCCAATTCCCAATCCGCTCAAAATCCGGGCGATGTCGAGCCACGCGACATTTTCTGCGAACAGGAAAAACACCGCGCTGACGACGGCCACCGCCATCCCGGCCAATGCCATCGGACGGCGCCCGATAACATCGGACACACGGCCCAACATCAGCAGCGCTGCCAGATTGCCGATGACATAGACGGCGTAGACCAGCGTCAAAGTGATCTGCGAGAAGCCGAAGACCTGCTTGTAGATGATGTAAAGCGGCGTCAGCGCCGTGCTGCCGGCGAAAAGAGCCGCGATCATGGCAGCCACGGCAGCCGCTGCGGCGCTGCCGCCGAGTTCGTGATCGCGCGTCATGACTTGAGCGTGAGCTGTCATTTTTCGACCTTTTGCTGTTCGGGATCTGACACCAAACGCCTTTTTCGCGTCAGCCGTTCCCCCTTCCCGACTTGCTCCTGACAAGTTTGGCAGCTTTGCCGATGGCGCTGAGCGAGATCCTCTTTTAACCTCAGCGGATTGTCAGGGGAGATTCATGGGCAAAGGACGGGTCGAGGCATTCACCGATGGCGTGGTCGCCATCATCATCACCATCATGGTGCTGGAATTGAAGGTGCCGCATGGCGAGGATTTTTCCGCGCTGGCACCACTCTGGCCGATATTCCTCAGCTATGTGCTGTCCTTTATCAATGTCGGCATCTACTGGAACAATTTGCACAACATGTTCCATACCGTGCAGCGGGTTGACGGCCGCGTGCTGTGGGCGAACCTCAACCTGCTGTTCTGGCTATCGCTGATGCCGGCGACGACAGCCTTCATGGGTGAGAACCATTTCGCGCCCGTGCCGGTCGCCGTCTATGGCGTCGACCTGGCGCTCTGCGCCATCGGCTTCAACATCCTCACCATGGCCCTGCATCGACTGCACAGCAGCGAAACCCTTTTCGCCAGGGCATTGGGCAATGACCTCAAGGGAAAGATCTCGCTGGCCCTCTATATCGCCGCCGTCGCACTGACCTTCGTCAATCACTGGATCGGTGTCTCGATCTATGTCCTGGTAGCGCTGATCTGGTTAGTGCCGGACAGGCGCTTCGAGCGGCTAATCGAGAAATAGACAGACCATGATCCCGAACCGAAGGACCGCGTCAGCGAAAAGTGGATGCCGGTTTTCGGAAAAGATCATGGTCCAACGAGAAGATAGAGCCCATCCCGAATTTTATCGGGATGGAACAGGCTCTAGCCTCGCATTTCCTTCAGCTTTTCCGCTACCGAGGCGGCAAGGTCGGCGTAGCGCTCCTCCAGCCGCTCGGCCGCCTTGATCACTGAAAAATCATGGCCGAACTTTTCCAGCGCCATACGCAGCTTTTCGACGAACTCCGCCTGTTTTTCGAGCGCCGAAAAAAGCGTTTTCACTTGCGCTTCGCTGATGTCGGGATTGGCAAGCATTTGCGGCACTTCGCGGCTCATCTGGTCGCCGGTTGCGGTCTGTTCTTTCAGGATCTCGATCCAGTCGGTCAATCGTCAGTCTCCTTTTTCGATATCAGCATGCGCAGCGCCCGCCGACGCGGTCAACCCGAAGATACCGGCATCGGCTTGCGCGAGCCTCGTTCCGCGCTAAGTTCGCCGCGGCCAGAACAGGAGAAAATCATGACCACCAACGCCGAGATCCAGACCGCCCTGCCCGCACTTGCCTCCGGTAATGTCGCCGTCATCACCGGCGCGGCCAGCGGCATCGGCCTTGCCGCGGCCAAACGACTAGCGGCGATGGGCATGAAGATCGTGCTGGCCGACATCGGCGGCGCACGCCTCGATGAGGCCCGACACGCCGTCGCCGCCATCGCCGGCGAGAGCGCCGTGCTTGCCGTTGCAACTGACGTCTCGAAAGCCGACGAGCTCGACCGACTGGCCGAACGGACATTCGGCGCCTTCGGCGACGTCTCGCTGCTGATGAACAATGCCGGCGTCGGCAACAACCCCGGCAAGCCCTGGGAGAACCGCGAGGCCTGGAAGCAGTTGCTGGACATCAATTTCTGGGGTGTCATCCATGGCGTCGAGGCCTTTGCGCAGCGCATGCTGGCGGCGGGAAAGCCGGGTCTGATCGTCAACACCGGCTCCAAGCAAGGCATCACCACGCCGCCCGGCAACCTCGCCTACAACGTCTCCAAGGCTGGCGTGAAGACCTATACCGAGGGCCTTGCACACGCGCTGCGCAACGAGCCCGGCGCCAATGTCGCGGCGCATTTGCTCATTCCCGGGTTTACCTTTACCGGCCTGACCGAAGGTGCGACCGAAAAGCCGGCCGGCGCCTGGACCGGCGAGCAGGTCATCGACTTCATGCTGGCCTCGGTGCTGCGTGGCGATTTCTACATCCTGTGTCCCGATAACGAGGCGACCCGGTCCATGGACGAAAAGCGCATGGCTTGGGCGATTGGCGACATCATCGAGAACCGCCCTGCCCTGTCGCGCTGGCACCCGGACTACAAGGAAGCCTTTGCAGCATTCATGAAATGATCCGGCGAACGTCGCGCAGGAACCCGGACAACAGGCTCCCTCACGCCGAAGCGTGCTTCTTCGCGTTGCGCTTCTTGGCCACGGCTTTGGGTGCGGCCATGTCGGCAACCTGTTCGTCGTGCCGCTTCGCCGCGCGTTCACATTTGGCCCGGATTTCCTCGACTTCGGATTCGGTCAGGTGCTCGATGCCGATAAAGGTATTCTTGGCTTTGCTGACGCGGATCAACTCGTCGAGCTTGGCCTGGATCGCTGCACTGTCGCGGTTCTGGGTGTTCTGGATGAGAAACACCATCAGGAAGGTGACGATCGTGGTGCCGGTATTGATGACGAGCTGCCACGTGTCGGAAAAGCCGAAGACCGGACCGCTTGCCGCCCAGACCACAATGATCAGGAAACAGACGGCAAACGTCGGCGGCAGACCGGCAAGATGGGCGATATGGTTGGCGATCCTGGTGAACAGCTTTTCGATCATGGCAGGGAGAAACAATCGGCAACTGCTTCGAGTTCCCTGCGAGGAGGAATTCACGGTCAAACAGCGCACGCGCCGCGCTCGCAACGATCAGGCGGCGTCGTTTTCCCAGCGGTCGAGGAAAGCCTCGATAGGCAAGGCCTGCATGTCGGGGACTGCCCTGGCCAGTTTCTCGACCGGCCAGTCCCACCAGGCAAGACGTTCGATCCGTGCCGCAGTTTCCGCGCTGAAGCGCTGGTACAATGGCTTGGCCGGGACGCCGGCGACGATTGCATAGGCCGGCACGTCGCGCGTCACCACCGCGTTGGCACCGACGATCGCGCCATTGCCGATCACTATGCCAGGCATGATCACCGCGCCATGGCCGATCCAGACATCATGGCCAATGCTGACGGCTTTCGCCCGCCGCCGGTCGCGGAACGCCTGATCGACACCCAGCCAGCGGAAGTACTCGTTGGGCCGGTAGCTGATCTTGTGTTGCGTCAGCCGCTCGACCGGATGCTCCAGCGCATTGATGCGGCTGTTGGCGGCGATCGAGCAGAACTTGCCGATCGTCGTGTAGATCGCCTCGGCGTGGCGCTCGAAGTAGGAGAAGTCGCCGACCACCACCTCGCGCAGGATGACCCGCTCGCCGATCGACGCATAGCGTCCAAGCTTGCAAGCCTTCAGCTCCGCCGTCGGATGGATGCGCGGCTCGGGATCTTTCAGGACAAGGTGTTCGGGACGGTCCATGCGCGCGCTTTACGCCGGCACGCATAGTCTCGCAAGCCGAGTGCAGCGCCGCGCATCCGTTTGGATGCGCCAAGGACCCTGTAGCACCTTCAGTCTCTATTTCGGCTTGCCGCTGGTCCACACCACGTTCTGGCCGTAGAGCGGCACGGTGGTGACCGACATTTTTGCCGAGCCATCCTGCACTTGGCGCGAATGCGAGAGGTAGATCAGCGTCTCGTTGGCCTTGTCGTAGATCCGGTTCACCACCTGCTTTTTCCAGATCAGGCTGATGCCTTGCTTGAACACCTCCTCGCCGGCCTCGCTCATGTCGATATCGCCAATGGTGATCGGCCCGGTCTGGCGGCAGGAGATCGAAGAATCGGACGGGTCCTCGAACCAGTTGCCTTTCTGCAGGCGGTCGATCATGCCACGGTCGAAATAGGAGACGTGGCAGGTCACGCCCTCGACCTTCGGATCCTTGATCGCCTCGACGATGATGTCGTTGCCGAGCCAATCGACGCCGACCTTGCCGACTTCCTCGGCGACGGCCGCGCCGGCACCAATGACCAGGCATGCGGCCAACGCGCCGCCAATCAATTTTCGCAAAGAGGCCTCCTGCGGTTCGAATTTTGCCGACCTCAGGTGGGACGAACGGCAGCGCTTTGCAAGCAGATCGCCTTCCCACTGGATTGCCGGTTGCGGCAACGCGACATCTTTGCGTCGGCGCGACCGAACCGCTAAGAGTGTTCGCCAAGCCAGGGCCTTCACGGCGCCAATATGGCGGCCGATGGAAATCACGACGGACTTTCACTGATGATGCGTTCAATTCTGGTCGGCATTCTGCTCTTGATGGCCGCAGGCATCGGCTGGCTCACCTTCGACTGGTACCGCGGACATTATGGCGGCGAGCCGTTCGGAGCGCCGTTTACGCTGGTCGACCAGAAGGGCGCGCCGGTCACCGAAGCCGCCTTTCGCGGCCACCCCAGCGTCGTCTTCTTCGGCTTCACGCATTGTCCGGAAGTCTGCCCGACCACGCTTTTCGAGTTGGCCGGCTGGCTGAAGACGATGGGCGACGACGGCAAGAACCTGCGCGCCTATTTCGTTACGGTCGACCCGGAGCGCGACACGCCCGAAATCATGAACACCTATGTCAGCAATTTCTCCGATCGCATCCTCGGCATCACCGGCGATCCCGACAAGGTCCACGCCATGGCCAAGTCCTTCGGTATCTACTGGAAGAAAGTCGACACGAACGACGGCGACTACACGATGGACCACACCGCTTCGGTGCTGCTGCTCAATGCCAAGGGCGATTTCGCCGGCACCATTGCCTATGGCGAAAGCCCGGACGCCGCCATCGCCAAGCTCAAACGGCTGGTGGCGGAAGGTTGACATATCCGGTAATGACGCAGACGCGTTTGTATTTCACCGCGGGCAAGATCGAGGCTAATCGCATCTTCGCGGCGCTCGGTGCGGCGTTCGACGATGAGGGCCTGCCGGTTGCGGTGCTCGAGGTCGACGAGGACCGCGACATCCACGAAGTATCGCTCTATGCGGACGACAACGTCGATGCGGTCGAGGCGCGGCTTAGGGACATCCTTGCCGGACTGTCGCTGTCGAAATCGATAGAGCGCGAAGCGCTGCCCGACATCGACTGGGTGGCGCGCTCGCTGGAGGGGTTGAAGCCGGTGCGGGCCGGGCGCTTCTTCGTCCATGGCGCGCATGACCGCAGGAAGCGCCACAGCGGTGAGCTCGCCATCGAGATCGAGGCCGGCCTTGCCTTCGGCACCGGCCATCACGGCACCACCGCCGGCTGCCTCGAAATGCTGGAGCAGGTCATAGAGCGCGAGCATCCGCGCAACGCGCTCGACCTTGGCACCGGCAGCGCGGTGCTCGCCATCGCGGTGGCCAAGCTCGCTCATATTCCAGTGCTGGCGACCGACATCGACCCGGTCGCCGTCAAGGTGGCCGCCGCCAATGCGCGGCTGAACCATGTCAAGGCGCTCATTGAAACGGTGGCTGCACCCGGTTTTCATCATCCGATCTTTGCCGCGCGTGCGCCCTTCGACCTGATAATTGCCAATATATTGGCGCGGCCGCTGATGCGGCTGGCGCCGCAAATGGCCGGGCATATCGCGCGCGGTGGCTCGATCGTTTTGTCAGGCATTCTCGAGCGCCAGCGCGACGCGGTGATCGCGGCCTATGTCGGCCAGAAATTCCGGCACGTCCGCACCTTGCACCGCGAAGGCTGGGTGACGATCCATCTCAAGCGCTGAGGCGCCGCGCCTTCAACGCATCCGCTCGGACCTAGCGAGAGTTCGCCGCTTTCTTCAGCTCTTCGCGATCGTAGCCGTGAGCTTTCAGCGTTTCGTCATCAAAGCCAAGCAAAACGCCGCTCACATACCGGCTCGCTTCGCGCTGGCGAGCTTCGATCAGCGCGTTCACAGCGCTTCTGAAAAATCCGCGTCTGGCTGAAATCGTGGACATGATGGTCTCCTTTGCAGGCAATAAGACACGTTCCTCCACGTTAAGAAGGTAAGCCTTGCTGACGCTTTTTGAAATCGCCGATTCTGCATGGCCTCCATGCGCAAAAAGAGGCTGTCGCGACCAGGCATGATCGTTCCGAAAATCGATTCCGATTTTCGAGGTCATGCGCTACGGTCGCGCCAGCATTCGAGGAGAGCCCACATGTTCCAGACCTTCGATTCCGCCGGCGATCCGGCCGTTGGCAAGCCGCGCGTGGCAATGCTACGCCAATGGTTGGCGGCGAATGGGCTGGACGGCTTCATCGTGCCCCGCGCCGATGAGCACCAGGGCGAATATGTCGCCGACCGCTCGGCACGGCTGAAATGGCTGACCGGCTTCAGCGGCTCGGCCGGCGTCGCCATTGTGCTTGGCAAGCGCGCCGCCATGTTTGTCGACGGGCGCTACACGCTGCAGGTGCGCCAGGAGGTTGATCTCGACATCTTTTCGATCGAGAGCCTTGTCGACAACCCGCCGGCCAACTGGATCAAGGACAATCTCGGCAAGGGCGTGCGGTTGGGCTTCGATCCATGGCTGCATACGATCAGCGACGTCAAGGCGCTGAGGGCCTCGGCCGTCAAGTCCGGCGCGATACTGGTGCCGCTCGAACAAAATCCGATCGACGCCATTTGGCAGGACCAGCCCGGGCCGCCACTGGCGCCGGTCGAGATCCACCCGATCGGCTTTGCCGGCGAACTGGCCAAGGACAAGTTGGTCCGGCTGGCGGCAGCCATCGAGAAGGAGGGCGCCACCCATGCCGTATTGACCGACCCCTCCTCCATCGCCTGGGCCTTCGACATCCGTGGTGGCGACGTGCCGCACACACCGCTGGCGCTCGGCTTTGCCGTGCTCGCCGCCGACGGATCGCATCTGCTTTTCATGGACCAGCGCAAGTTCTCACGCACCGTCGCAGCCTATCTGACGCAGCTCGCCGAATTGCACGAACCCGGTGAATTCGAAACAGCGATCGTCACCCTGGCCAAGGGCGGTGCAAAAATCGCGCTGGACCCCGCTCTGGCGGCGGAGAAGCTCAGCATGCTGGTCGAGGACAATGGCGGCACCGTCACTGCCGCACCGGATCCGGCCCGCATCCCACGCGCAACGAAGAACAAAGCCGAGATCGCCGGCGCCCGCGCCGCGCATCGCCGTGACGGAGCCGCCGTCGCCAAGCTGCTGTGCTGGCTCGACCGTCAGGAACCCGGCACGCTCGACGAGATCACCGTTGTCACCAGGCTCGAGGAGACGCGCCGGCAAACCGGCGACGAAACACAGATGCCGCTGCGCGACGTCTCGTTCGACACAATCTCCGGCGCTGGTCCCAACGGCGCCATCATGCACTATCGCGTCTCCCGCGCCACCAATCGCAAACTGGAGCATGGCGAGCTGTTCCTGCTCGATTCCGGCGGACAGTACCAGGACGGCACCACCGACATCACCCGCACAGTGCCGATTGGCGCGCCGACGGAAGAGATGCGCGAGCGCTTCACGCTGGTGCTGAAAGGCATGATCGGCATCTCCATGCTGCGCTTTCCACTGGGCACGCGCGGCTCCGAACTCGATGCCGTAGCGCGCCTGGCGCTATGGAGACACGGCTGCGATTTCGCCCATGGCACCGGGCACGGTGTCGGCTCCTATCTTGCCGTACATGAGGGCCCGCAGCGTATCGCCAAGACCGGCACCGAAAAGTTGCTGGCCGGCATGATCGTCTCCAATGAGCCCGGCTACTACAAGGAAGGTTCTTACGGCATCCGCATCGAAAATCTCGTCCTGGTCACTCCGGCTGAGATGGTCGAAGGCGGTGACATCGCCATGCATGGCTTCGAGACGCTGACGCTGGCGCCGATCGACAAGCGGCTGATCCGGTCGGATCTGTTGACGCGTGACGAGTTGCATTGGCTCGACGAATACCACGCGCGGGTTCTGGCCGAGATCGGACCGATGCTCGACGGCGAGACGCTGGCCTGGCTGGAAAAGGCAACCGCCCCGCTGCCGCACGACTTCAAGCAATAGCGGCGGCGGCAACGCCGGTTGACAGGCTTTGCTCCGCAAGCAGTTCTTGCAAAGCCGTGACGTTGGGAGAACCGGCTCCCTTGCGCCAGAACAACACCGTGACGGCGTTGTCTTCGTCAGAGGGCAGTTCGTGCAGCTTTAGCCAGCGGCTCTCCGGGAAACCCGAAAGCACACTTTTCGGCATCAGCGCTATGCCCATGCCAGCCACCACGCAACTAAGGATGGCATGGTATGAACCAAGCTCGATGGTTTTCTCGGCCATGAACCCTCTGCGCGCGTACCATTGTTCCAGCCGCTTGCGGTGCGGGCAGCCGTGCTCGAAGGCTATCATGGTTTTGGGCATGTCCAGGCGGTCGTCGATCGAAACGCGCGATGCCGCCGAGACAATGACCAGTTGCTCCTGGAATGCTGACTGCTTTTCGAACGGAGCGTCGGCGATCGGCTCGGCGGCGAAGGCTGCATCGAGTTCGCCGGCAAGCATGGCGGTCGCGAGAACCTGCGGGTTGCCGGTGCGCAACTGGATTTCCACTTCGGGATAACGTGCGTGATAGTCGGCGAGCAGACTTGGAAGCCGTGCCGCGGCGGTGCTCTCCATGGCACCTAGGCGAAGCGTGCCGCGCGGGCGTGGATCGAGCATCGCCGTTCGCGCCTCCTCCGCAAGCGCCAGCAGCCGATCCGCATAGCCGACCAATTTGTGACCGGCCGGCGATACGTGCAGGCGCTTGCCCTCCCGGATAAACAGCTGCACGCCGAGATCCTCCTCGAGCTGCCGGATGCGTGTGGTCACGTTCGATTGCACGCGAAACAGTTTTTCCGCTGCCCTGGTGATTCCGCCCTCGCGCACCACCGTGCGGAAGATGCGCAGATCGGCCAAATCCATACATCTCTCCTGGAGAACGTAACGATCTTAATTATTCATTTTAGCTGATTAGCCCTTTCCCGTAAATCGTCGGTGTAGCTGCCTATCAAAACGGCAAACCAGGGGGAGATGGAAATGTCGCCCGAGCCCTTCGGCATCCAGCCGATCGATCTAAGCGCATTGACGCCAAAGCAGCGTGAAGCGCTCTATAGCGGCGCCGTGCGGCGCGCCCACCAGGAGAGAGCGGAGGCGATCCGGCTGAGCCTGTCGCAGGTCGCGTCGATATTCAAGAAACCTGCTGGCTGGGCAGGAGCTATTACATGGTTTGCAGCGCAGATGAGCGCTGCGGCGAAGCCGCACGATCAGAAGTGGTGATTTTCGCAATGGCGGTGGGTCGGCTATCGACCGGACCCCAGCATCACCCTGAGTGCGAAGCCGACCTGGCTTGTGCTGCCCAACAACTGCGTGACCGACATCACACAGACGACGCCAATCTGCAGGGGATTGACCGCAGCCTTACTGCTGCCAACCGGCTTTCTTCAACAGATCCGCCATCTGGTCTGCCCAATGTGGATTGCGCAGCCTGAGCGGCGCCAAGGCATCGCCTGTAGGGTTCTCCATCTCCCGCATCAGTTCGACGCAAGATCTTGCCTCCGGCAGACGGCCAAGCGAGACGTAGCAGCAGGCGAGTGTTTCATAGGTGGGTCGCCACGTGGGACCGACCTTGCGAGCCTCAATCGCCGCGACGAGCCCCTCGTTTGCCTGCCCCGCAAATAGATAAGCGAGCGCCAGGACATTAAACCAGACGAAGTTCTGCGGATCGTACCGGTTCAACATAAGGCCGTGTTCGAGCGGCGCTATCGCTTCGGATGCGCTGCCGCGGAAAAGCTGCCCCATTCCCATAGCCAGATGACCAAGGGCGAAACTTGGGCTGATCTCGATCGCTCTTTCCGCAGCAAGAACGGCTTGTTCCTGCGCATTGGCATAGATGCTGCAGATGGCGTGCGCATAATGCGAATAGGGATTTTTCTCGTCGAGCCGAACCGCCTTCAGGGCTGCATCCAGGCCTTCTCGGATATCCTGTGCCGGCTTGTCGCTCCAGCCGTAAGCGACGATGCCGGCGCTCACCCGACCGAGCCAGAGATGGGCCTCTGCGAGTTCACGATCGAGCTTGCACGCCAGCCGAAATAACTCGCGGCCACGCAAGTGAGTTTGACGGCCGACGTGGTGAAAATGCCAGGTACCTTGCCGCACCAGGTCCCAGGCCGTCGCATTTCCGCTGTTGCGTCCAACGGCTGGGAGCGACTCCGTCTTGAGCAGTTCGGGTTCGATCGCACCAGCCACCCGCTCGGCTATGGCATCCTGGACGGCGAACGCCTCCGTCAGTTCCATCTCGTATCGTTCGGCCCAGATCTGATTGGCCGAGGCGGCATCGACCAGTTGCGTCGAGACCCGGATCTGCTGGCCGGACCGGCGCACACTTCCTTCCAAGACATAACGGGCGCCAAGCTCGCGGGCCACCTGTTTGGAGTCGACCGACTTGTCCTTATAGACGAAGCTGGAATTGCGCCCGATCACCCGGAACCATCGGAACCTTGTCAGCGCGGTGATGATGTCCTCGGTGATGCCGTCAGCCAGATAGGCCTGTTCCCTGTCGCCGCTGACATTGGCGAACGGCAACACCGCAATGGACGCCCTTTCGGAGAGACCCGCCAGTTGGCTCGGAAGCGCATCGTCTGCAGCGGGGTCAAGCACATGAACACTGCCGGCGAAGCGATATCCGGTGCGGGGGACGGTGGCGATCCATTCGCTGCCGTCCGGCTGCGGGCCGAGTAGCTTGCGCAGGGCGGCAATCTGCACCGAAAGATTGCTTTCCTCGACGACGGCATCGGACCAGGCGGCCTCCATGAGGGCCGTCCTGCTCAGCGCCTGCGTCGGTGCCTCCACCAGGGCCTGAAGCAACGACAAGCCTTTTTGCCCGACCGCAACTGGCTTGCCCTCGCGAACAAGCGTCCCGCGCAGCAGGTCGAGCACGAACGGCCCGAACGCGAAGCGTCGCGGTGCTGAAGCATCTCGCTTTCCGGCTTCGGAAGAATTCGGAACTTTTCGCCTCCTGTTAAGGACTTCGGACGGGGGACTGATCATTCTGGCCGTCCTTCGCACAGACTAACACAAACGGAGGTTCAAGATGATGATGTTGAAACAGCCGGCCGCAATGGACAGTGCTGCGCCCAGCGAGGGAAAGGCTTTGGTTGTTAGGGGCGGCGAGGCTTATCGGGCCGAACAGGGGTCGGACTATCTGCCGGGAATAAGTGCTGAGACCGTCGGAGCGAAGGCCCTTTGGCTGGGCGTCGCCTCAATCCCGCCGGGCAAGCGGACCAAAGCCCATGTTCATGCGCGCCACGAAACAGCATTCTATATGCTGAGCGGAGACGAGTTGGAGATGTGGAGCGGGGACGAACTGCAGTTTCGCGACCTCGTGCATCCCGGCGACTATCTCTACATTCCCGCCAACGTGCTTCACGTTGCCGTGAACCGGGCAAGCACGCCGGCCGCCTTTATTGGCGCCCGCAACGAACCGACCGCACAGGAGAGTGTCGTTCTGTTCCCGAAGATGGACGGCAAAATACCGTGAAGCGGCGATCTGGCAGGAAGACAGGCGTACTCCGTCGGTCCACTACCCGACGAGCTGCCGCGCGAGGATCAGCACGGCAGCACCCGCCAGGAACATCGCCATCAGGCCGCCGCGCAGTGAGACAAGGCCGGCAACGATCAAGGCTGCCCATTCCGCCGGTCCGGCGCTGAGCGCCGCCGGCGCCACCAGCGTGGTCAGCACCGCCGCCGGCACGGCGCTGAGCCCGGCCTCGACGCGCGGATGGATATGGTCGAAGCGTGAGATCACCAGATGACCGCCGATGCGGGTCAGATAGGTCGCGATCGAAGCGGCGACGATGATCCACAAGGTCGTGCTCATGGCCGTGTCTCCACGCCGCTGTGGCGGGGCGGCAGGATGACGGCGAGCAGCACGCCGGCCAGCGCACCTATGGAGACATGCCAGGGCGAGCCGACGGTTTTGTACGCAATGATGGAGGCGGCAGCGCTGGCGATGACCACCGGCAGCCACAGCGGCCGCTTGCGGAAGCTCATAACCAGGCCGAGAAAATAGATCGGCAGCAGGAAGTCGATGCCCAGCACATGGGTGTCGGGAATAAGCTTGCCGAACATCGCGCCGAGCGCGCTTTCGATGACCCAGAACACATAGACCGGCAGCCCAAGCCCCATATACCAGGTAAACCCGACGGTTTCGCCGGCCTCCGCCTTGCGCTCGGCCATCGCGAACTGCGGATCAGTGAGCACGAAATAGCCTATCGCCTGCTGGATCAGTGGCCAATGCGCGATGCGCCGGCCGATACCGGCCGAATAGAGCACGTGGCGAAAATTCACCGCGAAGATCGACAGCACGATCAGCCACGGCGCGACATGCTGGCCGAACAGCTCGATGCCGACCATCTGGCTGGCGCCGCCGAACACCGTTGCGCTCATCAGGAACGCTTCGAGCACGGAAAACCCGTTGTCGACTGCGAGCGCCCCGAACAGCAATGCAAACGGCGCCGATGCCACCACGACGGGCATGCTGAGCCGCACGCCGTCCCAGAAATCGCTTTTCGCACTGTTTTCGGAGATTGCTTCCGCCGACATCAATCGCCTCCTCGGGACGGTCGTATGTAGGGAGGGCCGCCCTGCTTGTCACACCAATTCGATTGAGGCAAATGATCAGCGGAAGTGATGGGTGAGGCGGGCGGCAAGGCGCTCCAGTGCCAGTGGATAAAAATCAGACGCTTGGCACCTGGGAGGGCATATCCGTTTGCGCCCATCGGTCCTTGCCAAAAGTGGCGGCCACAGACCCAAGGCCAGAGGTGCTTCCCCAGAGGTGGTTGCAATGAGCGAATTTTTCATCGATCCAAAATTCGGCCGCCTGGCCTTCGGCGCCGATCCCGGCAGCTATCACGCGACGCGGCCTGGCTATCCTGATTGGGTATTCGAAATTCTATGTGAACGGTGCCGTCTCGCCCCTGGCACGGCGACGTTCGAGATTGGCGCAGGTACAGGAACTGCTACGCGCCGCTTACTCGAACTGGGCGCGAGCCCGATGCTCGCCATCGAGCCGGATTCTCGCCTCGCGACTTTCCTTTGCGAGACTATTCAGGACAAGGCGCTCTCGGTGAGCGTCTCTGCGTTTGAGGATGCCGTCCTTGAGAAGGCCGGTTTTGATCTCGGCGTCAGCGCCACTGCCTTTCATTGGCTGGATGAGGACACCGCGCTGGTCAAGGTCGCCGAGCTGCTTCGGCCGGGCGGCTGGTGGGCAATGGTCTGGAATGTATTCGGCGACAACAGTCGCCCCGATCCCTTTCATGATGCGACGAAGGCACTGCTTGAAGGGCCTTCGAGCCCTTCGGCGGGCTCAAATGGTATTCCGTTCGCCCTTGATGCCGAGGCCCGCGTGGCGGCGCTGGAGCGAACCGGCGCGTTCGATTCCATCGAACATGGGACAAGTGTCTGGTCGCTCGTCCTCGATCCTGACCAGACGGTCGCCCTCTATGCCACTTTTTCCAACATCAACATCCGCAGCGACCGCGAAGCAATCCTGGCGGAGCTGGGTCGCATCGTCCGCGACGAGTTCCAAGGCTCCATAACCCGCAACATGACCACCAGCCTCTACACTGCGCGGCGCATTTGACTGTCTGATTTATCCGCTAGCGCGGCGAAGCCTTGCCTTCGATCGCCCTGCCCCAGTCGAGCAGCGGTTTTGCCCGCATGACGAAGTCGACGAGTTCGTCGACCAATCCAGCTCCATAAATATCCGCCGGCTCGACTGCGTGCCGGACGGCAAAATGCCGATTGCGGATCGCGGCAGCGAGATCGGGCTCGGCGATATGCTCGAAGCCGCGCGGCGTGCGCTTCATGCAGCCGTCCGGGTCGAGCTCGAGGCCGTTCTTCTTCAGCGCCGCGACGAGGGTGCGGAATTCAGCCGGCCGCTTCGCGATCGCGTTGCGCAGCGCCAGCAATAGCTCCGGTCCGGGCTGCCACCAGGCAACGGCGGCAAAGCAGCGATCGAGCCCGATATGGACGTAAAACACGCCCTGTTCCATCTTGGTGCCGTCAGGCGAAAGGATCGCCGACAAATGCCGGTTATAAGGCCGTTTGTCCTTGGCGAAACGCACATCGCGATTAATCCGGAACAGCGACTTCTTGCGGTCGCCGCGCAGGCCGAGCCCCGCGGCCGTGAAGCGCTCGGAGAGCGTTTCGACCAGATCGCCGAAGGGGTCGCGCAGATCCCGTTCGAAAAGGTCGCGGTTTTCCAAAAACCACTCCCGGCTCTGATGAAAATCCAGCGCCTTGAGGAAGGGAATGGCCTTTTGCCCAAAACCGTTGAACGCAGCCGCCATCACGCGCCCTTGCCGATCCGCTGCAACCAGGTGTCCTCGTCGATCACCTCGATGCCGAATTTGGTCGCGTCCTTCAGCTTGGAACCGGCGCCCGGCCCCGCTACCAGGAGATCGGTCTTCGCAGAAACCGAGCCGGCGACCTTCGCGCCGAGACGTTCGGCCATCGCCTTGGCCTCGGGGCGCGTCATCTTTTCCAGCGTGCCTGTAAACACGATTGTCTTGCCGGCGACCGCACTATCGGCTGAGACGTTCACGATGTATGGCTTCGGGTGGACCTGTGTGAGCAGCGCTTCAAGCACGGCGTCGTTGCGTTCATTGCCGAAGAAATCGCGAAGCGCACCTATCACCGTATCGCCGATGCCGTTGATCGAAGGAAAAATGGTGTGTGGATCGGCTGCCGCTGCTGTCTCCTTGCCAATGCGGATCAACTCCTCGATCGTCGAGAAGGTTCGGGCAAGCACAGCGGCCGTCGTTTCGCCGATATGGCGGATGCCCAGCGCAAAGATGAAGCGATCGAGTTCCGGTTCGCGGCGAGCGTCGATGGCAGCGAAGAGCTTGTCGAGGCCGTCGTAGTTGCGTTCCTCGACACTGCGTACATTCTTGCGCGTCTTGCCCGACGCGGCCTCACGCTGCCTGGCCTGCTCTTCCCGCCGCTCGGCCAGCGCCTTGGTAACGGCGGGACGACGATCCCTGAGCGTAAAGATATCGGCGGCTGTCTTGATCAACCCGGCGTTGAAGAACAGATCTATGTTTTCAGCGCCCAGGCCTTCGATATCCATGGCGCCGCGTGACACGAAATGGCGCAATCCTTCCACGGCCTGCGCAGGGCAGATCAGTTCGCCGGTGCAGCGGCGGCGGGAATCCTCCTTGCCGGTCTTCTCGTTGATCTCGCGCGTTGCGGGTGAGCCGCAGATCGGACATTTGTGCGGGAATTCGTAGGGCACGGCATCTGCCGGACGCCTATCGGCTACGACGCTGACGATCTGCGGAATGACGTCCCCTGCCCGCTGGATGACCACTGTGTCGCCGATACGCACGTCATAGCCGTCGCGGATCGGCTGGCCGTTGCTGTCCAGACCCTTGATGTAATCTTCGTTGTGAAGCGTGACGTTTTCGACCACTACGCCGCCGACCGTGACGGGTGCAAGCCGGGCAACGGGCGCCAGCGTACCGGTACGGCCCACCTGAATGTCGATCCTGAGCACGGTTGTCATCGCCTGTTCGGCCGGAAATTTGTGGGCGATGGCCCAGCGCGGTTCGCCAGTGACGAAACCCCATCTGCGCTGCAATTCCAGCTGATCGACCTTGTAGACGACGCCGTCGATGTCGTAGCCCAGTGATGAGCGCTGGGTCTCGATCAGGTGATAATGCGCGACCAGTTCCTCGACCGATCTTGCCCGGACCATCAGCGGGCTGACCTTGAATCCCCACTCCGCGAATGTTTGCACGGAATCGTATTGGGTCGGAGCCGGATCCTTTGTGGTAAAGCCCCAGGCGTAGGCAAAGAACTTGAGGTTGCGGCTGGCGGTAACGGACGGGTCTTTCTGACGGAGCGACCCGGCCGCGGTATTGCGCGGATTGACGTAGTCCTGGCCGCCGAGCGCCGCCGACCGCTGCTTCAACGCCTCGAATTCCGCGTAGGTCATATAGACCTCACCGCGTATTTCGATGACCTCGGGCCAGCCCGATCCATTCAAGGTCTTGGGAATGTCGGCGATGGTCCTCAGATTGGCGGTGATGTCCTCGCCAACGGCGCCGTCGCCGCGCGTTGCTCCCTGCACGAACACACCACCTTCATAGCGCAGCGAAGCCGACAGCCCGTCGATCTTCGGCTCAGCTGTGAAGGCGATGTCCAGATCCTTGTCGCGATCAAAGAACCGCCGGCCACGTACAATGAAATCGGTGACGTCCTGGTCGGTATAGGCCTTGGCGAGGCTGAGCATCGGCACCGCATGACGCACCTTGGCAAAGCCTTCCGCCGGCGGTGCGCCGACCCTGCGTGAGGGCGAATCCTCGCGCACCAAAGCGGGGAAGCGCTGTTCGATGGCGAGGTTGCGCCGCGTCAGCGCGTCATATTCCGCGTCCGTGATTATCGGCGCGTCCTCGCCATGGTAGCGCCGGTCGTGCTCGGCGATCTCCTGCGCCAACCGCTTCAACTCGCTTGCCGCCTCGCTTTCGCTGAGCGAATCGACTGGTTTTTCGTCCATACACTGCTCCCTCCACGGTGGCGCGACACAATAGAACAGGATTCTCTCATGAGGGAGAGACCAGACACGGGAAATCATTCCTGAACAGCAGGATGGAGCCAGACCCTGACTCAGGTCACGAGCGCCGGAAACGAACTCGTCTAGAGCAATTCCAGGAAAAGTGTGAAACGGTTTTCCGTCCGGAATTGCGCAAAACAAAGAGGTAGAGCGGTTCGGCGTGATGAACGGCTCTAGGCTGCCGCGATGTTCTCCCGCAGCAACCGCTCGGCCGCCGCGCGCGCCTCGTCGGTGATGGTGGCGCCGGCGAGCATGCGCGCGATCTCCTCCTGCCGCGCCGCCCGGTCCATCTCGGCGATGCCGGTCGACACCCGGTCGGCCCCGCCTGACTTGGAGATCAGGAAATGCGTCGCGGCGCGCGCCGCCACTTGCGGCGCGTGCGTGACCGAAAGCACCTGCACGCGCTTTGCCAGCCGCGCCAGCCGCTGGCCGATGGCGTCGGCAACCGCGCCGCCTACCCCGGTGTCGATTTCGTCGAAGACCAGGGTCGGCGCCGAGCCGCGATCGGCCAGCGCCACCTTGAGTGCCAGCAGAAAGCGCGAAAGCTCGCCGCCGGAAGCGACCTTCATCATTGGGCCGGGCCGGGTGCCGGGGTTGGTGTGCACCCAGAACTCGACCTGGTCGATGCCTTCTTCCATGCGGCTCCCGGCATCGCTTGCGATCTCGACGATGAACTCAGCACGTTCGAGCTTCAGCGCCGGCAGTTCGGCCATTACCGCCTTGGTCAGCCCTGCGGCCGCCGCATGGCGAAGCGACGACAGCTGGGCCGCCGTAATGTCATAGGCCTGACGCGCAGCTGCAGCCCGTCTCTCCAGCGCATGCAGGCGCTCTTCGCCAGCGTCGAGATCGGTAAGGTCGGCCGCCATGGTGTCGCGCAGTTGCGCCAGATCGTCGACAGCGACGCTGTGCTTGCGCGAGGCGGCACGCAGCGCAAACAGCCGCTCCTCGGCCTCCTCCAGCCGCTGCGGATCATATTCAGTGGCGCGAAGTGCTGCTTCCACGCCCGACTGCGCCGCGTCGAGCGACAGCATCGCCTCGTCGAGCGATTTGACGACCTCTTCAAGCAAGCCGGGCGCTTCCGTCACCTTGCGCTGCAGCCGCCTGAGCAGGCTGGCCAACTGCGGCAAGGGTGAGGACGGGCCCGAGAGCACATCCTGCGCATCGTGGATTTCCGAGGCGATCTTTTCGGCACGCATCATCGAGGCGCGCAGTTCGGCGAGCTCGGTCTCTTCACCCGGTTGCGGATCGAGCCTGGTCAATTCGGCGACCGCCGCACGCAGATAATCGGCCTCGCGGGAAGCCGCCTCGACTTTGGCCCGGTGCCGTGAAAATTCCTGCTCGCAGGCGCGCCAGTGCCGCCACGCCTCGCCTGTTGCACGCGCGGCGCCCAGATGACCGCCGAAGCTGTCCAGCAATTCCCGATGCGCACCGGGATCGACCAAAGCGCGCTCGTCGTGCTGGCCGTGGATCTCGACCAGCGCATGGCCGACGTCGCGCATCAGCGTCACGCTGGACGGCTGGTCGTTGACGAAAACGCGCGTGCGGCCGTCCGCCGTCTGGACGCGGCGCAGGATGATGTCGCCGTCGTCCTCGATGGCGTTCTCGGCGAGCAGCATACGGGCCGGGTGGTTGCGCGGCACGTCGAACACAGCGATGACCTGGCCTTGTGCCGCGCCATGCCGCACCAGCGAGGCGTCGCCGCGGGCGCCAAGCGCCAGCGACAAGGCGTCGAGCAGGATGGACTTTCCGGCGCCGGTTTCGCCGGTCAGCACCGAAAGGCCGGACGAGAAGTCGATGTCCAGCTTCTCGATCAGAACGATATCGCGGATCGACAGCCTGGAGAGCATGGTGACGCGCCGCTCAGGCGCCGGTGATCAGCTTCCCGGCCTTGGAGATCCACGATCCGGCATTCTCGCGCGGCTCGAGCCCACCACTCTGCAGGAGCTTATAGGAGTCCTTGTACCACTGGCTGTCGGGATAGTTGGTGCCGAGCACGGCCGCGGCGGTCTGCGCTTCCGACGTCAGCCCCATCGCGTAGTAGCTCTCGGTCAGACGCGCCAGCGCCTCCTCGACATGGCGTGTGTTGGAATAGTTCTCCACCACGTTGCGGAATCGTTTGACGGCTGCGATGTACTCGCGGCGCTCGAGATAATAGCGGCCGATCTGCATCTCTTTGCCGGCGAGCTGATCGTTGGCGAAGCGGATCTTCTCCTTGGCGTCGTCGGCATATTCGGACGTGGGCCAGCGCGTCACCAGGTCCTGCATCGTCTGCACGGTAAGACGCGCTTCCTTCTGGTCCTGGGTGACGTCCTTGATCTGGCGGTAGTAGCTCAGCCCGATAATATATTGGGCATAGGCTGCATCGTCGGTCGACGGGTAAAGGGTCAGGTAGCGCTTGGCCGAACCAATCGCCTCGTCGTAATTGCCCTGACGGTAGTCGGCAAAGGCGCCCATCACCATCGATTTGCGGGCGAATTCCGAATACGGATGCTGGCGGTCGACGGCATCGAATTTGCGGCTTGCCTCCTGCAGGCGCCCGGCATTCAGATTGGCGAGACCCTGATTATAGAGCACGTCGGCCGGCTCGGTCTGATCGACATAGGTCGATAGATCGACGTCCTTCTCGGACGACATGCAGGCCGACAGAAACAGCGATGGAACGACGACCGAAAGCGCCAGGAAAACAGCCCGCCGCGGCGCCTTCGATTGACCAACTCGCTTGAAAAACATGATTGGATTCCGCCCTTTCGGCGTCATTTCAGTCGACGGCAGCAGCCATAAACCATAACCGCCTTGCCCGGCAACGCTATCCCCGGCCAATCGCACATTTTTGTGGCGGTTTGGCGCCACCTGGAAAGCTGTGCGATTTGGCCGGCCAGTGATGCATCCTTGCAACACAGCTGATCGCAATAAGAGCCGCAAAAACGTTAAGAATCAGATCATCCAGGGCGCAAAGAGGGGGGCATTGACGGCGCTCATCTCGGCGGCACGGCCGCGCTCGCGGCGCGTCGTCTCGACGATCTCGAAAGCCGAACGGTCGGACAAGAGACGGCGCAGCGCCGCGGCGTTCAGCCTGTGGCCACCACGATAGGAGCGGAAGCAGCCGATAAACCGGGCACCGGCGAGCGCCAGGTCGCCCATTGCATCCATCGTCTTGTGCCGCGCGAACTCGTTGGGATAGCGCAGGCCTCCCATGTTGATCACGCGGTTGTCATCGCCGATCACCAGCGAGTTCTCCAGCGAGGAGCCGAGCGCGTAGCCAGCTGCCCATAGCCGCTCGACGTCCTTCATGAACCCGAAAGTGCGGGCCCGCGCGACGTCGCGGCGGAAAATGTCGGCATTCATATCGGATGCGAAAAGCTGGCGGCCGATCGCCGGGCTTTCGAAATCGATCTCGATCTCGAAGCGCGTGCCATCATAGGGCCTGAACTCCGCCCAGCAGGCGCCGTTCTCGATGCGAACCGGCTTGACCACCCTGATGTAGCGACGCTTGACCGGCAGCGTTTCGATGCCTGCCTGGTCCATGGCCTCGATGAACATGACCGCGCTGCCGTCGAGGATAGGCACCTCACGGCCGTCGATTTCAATGACGAGATTGTCGATCCCAAGCCCAAAGAGCGTCGCCATCAGATGCTCGACCGTGGCAATGTGCTCGCCTTGCGGATCGCCAAGCATGGTGCAGAGGTCGGTGGCACCGACCTCGGAAACGAGCGCGCGAAATTCGTGGCTTCCGCTTGCATTCGAAAGCTGGAAGACGATACCCGTATCGGCATCTGCCGGCAGGAAATGGACGGTGACCGGATTGCCGCTATGGACGCCGATACCAGTCAGCGTCGCACGCGATTTAAGTGTCGTCTGATAGTCGTGCAAAACAATCCCCATAGCCCGTACTGCCTAGGTCCGCTTCATCTGCCCTGAGGGCGCGGCTCTTGATTGATCGGCAGGCAGGGCCACTTCCCCGAGACTCCCAGCAAACCGACTTTGGTCGGTGGCGAAGATAATGGTCCCACAGGGAGACTCCAAATCACGGTTTCTTACTCTTTGTAACTGCGGTCCAGCGCGGGATTGCCCCATAAGTCCTTGTTTTAAAATCGCTTTTAATATTAACAGGCGAACAGTTTCCTGCTCGCCTGTTAACAACTGTTACGAACCGTCAACAGATCAATTGGCCTGCCGGCGCAGGAAGGCGGGAATCTCCAGCTGATCGTCTTCCTGGACAGCCCGGCTCTGCGGCGTCAGTCGGCCCTGCTCGTCCAGCTGGCCGCGGCGCGGCGCGTAAAGCTGCGGATCCTGGCTGGCTAGGCGGCGCACTTCCGCCGGCGCCTGGCGCAGTTTCGGTTCGCGCGGCTGCGCCGGCTGCAGCCGTGCAGGTTCCTCTTCGCGGCGGGTTAGGCCGTTGGTCAGGCGCTTGAGCAAGCCCATCGGGCCGCTGTTCTCGTGGTCGGCCGGGCGGGCCTTGGCTTCCACTTCAGCCTTCACCTGCGGCGGGAAATCCTCTACCCGCGGCATGCGCTGGGGTGCCGCGGCAATCGGCTGCGGCATTTCACGATGCGGAGCCGGCTGCATCGCTTGCTGAACCACTGGCTGCATCATCGGCTGCGGCTGAGCGGGAGGCGCCTGGAAGATCTTGCTCTGCGGACGGAAGTCTTCCGAATGCGCGACCGGTGCCGGGCGGGCCTGCGCCATCGCTGCCGCATTCGCCTCGGCGAGCTGAATGGCCTCGGCGACCGGATCGGCAGCACGTGGTTCATAGATCGGCTGCTGGACAGGCGCCGGGCGCATTTCCATGACCTGAGTCGCCGGGCGGCTGACCGGCTTCGGCGGAGCCGTGCGGATGGCGATCGGCGCTGCAGCGATTTCGGCCGCCGATTTGTCGATGCCGGTGGCGACCACCGACACGCGGATAACGCCTTCGAGTTCCTCATCGAAGGTGGCGCCCAGAATGATGTTGGCGTCCTGGTCGACCTCTTCGCGAATGCGGGTTGCGGCCTCGTCGACTTCGAACAGTGTCAGGTCGCGGCCGCCGGTGATCGAGATCAGCAGGCCCTTGGCGCCCTTCATCGAGGTCTCGTCGAGCAGCGGGTTGGCGATGGCGGCTTCCGCGGCGGCCATTGCGCGGCCCTCGCCCGAAGCCTCGCCGGTTCCCATCATCGCCTTGCCCATTTCGCGCATGACCGAGCGGACGTCGGCGAAGTCGAGATTGATCAGGCCTTCCTTGACCATCAGGTCGGTGATGCAGGCGACACCCGAATAGAGCACCTGGTCGGCCATGGCGAAGGCGTCGGCGAAGGTCGTCTTGTCATTGGCCAGCCGGAACAGGTTCTGGTTGGGAATGACGATCAGCGTATCGACACATTTCTGCAGTTCCTCGATACCCATGTCGGCCGTCTTCATGCGGCGCTGGCCTTCGAAGTGGAACGGCTTGGTGACGACGCCGACGGTAAGGATGCCCTTTTCGCGGGCAGCGCGCGCGACCACGGGCGCCGCCCCGGTGCCGGTGCCGCCGCCCATGCCGGCGGTGACGAAGCACATATGCGTGTTCGAGAGATGATCGATGATCTCGTCGATGCACTCTTCCGCCGCCGCGCGCCCGACTTCAGGCTGCGATCCGGCGCCGAGACCCTCGGTGACATGCGCACCGAGCTGGATCAGCCGCTCGGCCTTCGACATCGTCAGTGCCTGCGCGTCGGTGTTGGCCACCACGAACTCGACGCCGCGCAAGCCGGCGGTGATCATGTTGTTGACGGCATTGCCGCCGCCGCCGCCGACACCAAACACGGTGATGCGCGGCTTGAGCTCGGTGATGTCCGGCTTCTGCAGATTGATGGTCATTGTCTTCGTCCTTTGCCTTTCCCGCCGCTTCGCCGCCGCGGCCGCCTATGGGGCTGTCCCCGTCAAATTAAAAACTGTCTCTCAACCACTGGCTCATTCGATGCAGTTTTCCGCCTGTTCCGGTCATCCGAAGACCGGAAATTCCCTTCGCCGGGCGGCTCTCGAAGCTCGCCATCTGCGGGTAGATCAGAAGTCCGACCGGGGTCGAGAAAGCCGGCCCCTTGGCCGCCTCGGGCAGGCCTGCCACGCCGAGCGGGCGGCCAATACGTACATTGCGGCCGAGAATGCGGCGTGCTGCTTCGGGCAGGCCGGCAAGCTGGCTGGCGCCGCCGGTCAGCACCACACGCTTGCCGACGGCATTGCCGTAGCCGGACTTGTTCAGCCGGTCGCGCAGCAGTTCCAGCGTCTCGTCGATGCGGGCGCGGATGATGCGCGTCATCACCGAGCGCGGGATCTGCAACGGCACCTCGCCGTCCTCGCCGATCGGATGGATCGAGACCAGGTCGCGGTCGTCGGCGCTTCCTGGCAGCGCCGAGCCATGCATCACTTTCAGCCTTTCAGCGGCATCGAGCGAGGTCGATAGGCCCTTGGCCATATCCAGCGTGACGTGGTTGCCGCCAATCGCGATGGCGTCGCCGTGGACGAACTTGCCTTCCGAAAATACCGAGATCGTCGTCGTGCCGCCGCCCATATCGATGCAGGCCGCGCCCATTTCGAGCTCGTCGTCGACCAGCGCGGCAAGCCCGCTGGCATAGGGCGTCGCCACCATGCGCTCGACCGACAGATGCGAGCGGTTGATGCAGAGCTCCAGATTGCGCAGGGGCGCCGCGTCGCCTGTCAGCACGTGCATGTCGACGCCAAGCTGGTCGCCAACCATGCCGCGCGGATCGCGCACACCGCGCTCGGCATCCAGCGAAAAGGCCACGGGAAGCGAATGGATCACCTCGCGCTCAGCCCGCAGCGCCTGCTTGGCGCCGGCGGCAAGCACGCGCTTGATGTCGGCCTCGTCAGCCTCATGGCCGCCGAGATTGATGGTGGCCGAAAAAGCCTCGCTCTTCAGCCGGCCGGCGGTCATGTTGACGATCAGCGAATCGACCGTCAGTCCCGCCATGCGTTCGGCGGCGTCGACGGCAAGACGGATGGCGTGCTCGGCACGGTCGAGATCGATGACGACGCCCGATTTCACGCCTTGCGATTTCTGGTGGCCGATGCCGATCACCTGGATGCGATGCGAGCGTCCGCGCAGCAGCTTGCCATCGTCGCGCGGCTTGAGCTTGGCCACCACGCAGCAGACCTTGCTGGAACCGACATCCAGCACCGTCAGGATGCCGGACCGGCGCGACGAGGCATCGCTGTTGCCGCCAAGCCAGCTCATATCTTCGTCTCCGGCTTGCGCTTCAGCATCTTGGGCTTTTCGTTAAGCGCAGCCTCGCGCTGCGTCGCCGCTTCCGGCGTCAACTGGACGACCAGACGGTCGGAAAGGCGCATGTCGACGGCTGCGATGTCGCGCGTCAAAAGCCCGTTCTCGTGGTCCATCCTGACCAGGTCGGCAATCGCCTGGTCCTCACCGTCTTCGGGAAGCTTGACGGTGATGCCATTCTCAAGCTTGAGATCCCAGCGCCGTTCGCCGATGCGGATATAGCCTTTGATCCGCGCGGCAAGCTCCGGATAATTCTTGATCCTGGCCAGGAAATCCGGCGCCTTGGCCGGTGCGCCGGTGCCGATGATCAGCGGCAGCAATATCTGCTTGCCGCCGGAGAACGGCGCAATGACGGTGCCGGATTTCTCGATGACCGAAAGCGCGCTCCCTTGCTGCCACAGCGCGAACGGCTCGCGCTCCTCGACGCGCACTTCCAGCGTATGCGGGTAGACTTTGCGCACTGCCGCGGCTTCGACCCAGGGCAGCGTGGTGATGCGTTCGCGCGCAGCTTCCGCATCGAAGCCGATCAGCGAGGTCCAGCCGTCGAGTTCCAGCCTGTCGAGAATATCGATCTCGGAGGTTTCGCGGTTGCCGACGACCTTGACCTGGTCGACGGCAAAACCGGTGCGGGCGGTGACACTCTGGACGATGGCGTCGGCATGCCCGCCGAGATAGGCGCCATAGGCGCTGCTCGAAATAAGCAGTGCCGCCGACAGGATGGCAGCGCAATAGGGCGGCGCTTCGAAATCGCCCTCGCCGAGGCGCGCCAGCACACGCACCGGCCGGCGGAGCAGGCGTGGCAGCACGAAATGGTCGAACGACAACGGCATGCCGAACAGCACCGGCCCGGCCGCGCCCTTCCCCTTGCCCTGTCCCCACTTCAACGCAGACACGAAGCGTCCTCCACCATCCAACTCAACAAATCGCCGAACGAGTGTCCCGCTTGCGCGGCGATTTCCGGCACCAAAGACGTCGGCGTCATACCCGGCTGGGTGTTGACCTCGAGCCAGACAATTTCACCGTTTTCGGAGTGACGATCGTCATAACGGAAGTCCGACCGGGAAACGCCCCGACAGCCGATAGCTTGGTGAGCCTTGAGCGTCAGTGTCTGTATTTTTTGGTAAATATTCGGTGAAAGTTTTGCCGGGCATTCGTGTTTTGATCCGCCCGCGACGTATTTTGAATCATAGTCGTAGAAGGAATGGCCGGTCGGGATGATCTCGCAGACACCGAGCGCCACATCGCCCATCACCGCGCACGTCAATTCTCGCCCGTGCACATAACGCTCGACCATCACCGTATCGCCATATCTCCACTCGGACGAGCCGATGATCTGCGGTGGATGCGACTGGCCTTCATGCACGATGACGACGCCGAAGCTCGATCCTTCGTTGACCGGCTTGACCACATAGGGCGGCTTCATCGGGTGCTTGTTCTGGATGGCGAAGCGATTGGCCACCTTCGATTCCGCTACCGGAATGCCGGCCGCCTTGGCGACCTTCTTGGCCTGTTCCTTGTTCATCGCGAGCGCCGAGGCAAGCACGCCGGAATGGGTGTACGGAATGGCCAGATACTCGAGGATGCCCTGGATGGTGCCGTCCTCGCCGAAGGGGCCGTGCAGCGCGTTGAAGACGACGTCGGGCTTGAGCTCGACGAGCACCGAGCTGATGTCGCGCGAGACGTCGACCCGGGTGACCTGGTAGCCCTCCCCCTCGAGTGTATCGGCGCAGGCTTTGCCCGACGACAGGGACACGGGCCGCTCGGACGAGAATCCCCCCAGAAGGACGGCCACGTGCTTGCTTGTCATTCCCCGTCATTTCCTCTCACAGCAGGCCTGCACCATCGTGCATGGCCCGAAAAGCATCGCGCGCACTCAAATACGCCGAGCAGCTTTGCTCCCGTGTTTCCGCAACATTGAGTCCGAGTCTCCCGGCAGGTTGCCCCCCAGACGGAAACGCGAGTAACGCGTCGAAACGACTCAAATCAGGAAACGCTTCAGGGCAGAGAATCAGAGAGTTGATTCGCTGGCAAGTGCTTACGATTCCGATGGATTCACTTTCCGCAAAAACGGCAGCAAAATGTGAATTCATGAGGTCCGGAGGCAACGGTCTTCGGCTTGCGCTAAAGCAGCTGCCCGAGAAATTCCTGGACGGCATGGCCCGGCCGAAAATTGCCGATGCGCTTGATCTCCCACTGCAGCCGGATGCCCGATCTTTCGAGCACGCGCGCACGCACCGTCTCACCGAGATATTCAAGCTCGTAGCCTGTGGCGGTCCCGGTGTTGATCATGAAGTTGCAATGCATCGGCGACATCTGTGCCCCGCCGACCATCAGGCCGCGGCAGCCGGCCTTGTCGATTTCCTTCCAGGCCGAGGTGCCCTCGGGATTCTTGAAGGTCGAGCCACCGGTCTTTTCGCGGATCGGCTGCACGGTCTCGCGATGGTTCTGGACAGCATCCATCGCGGCCTTGATCGCCGCCTTGTCCTCCGGAACGCCTTCGAACAGCGCCGACGTGAAGATCAGCCCGGACGGCGCAGCTGAATGGCGATAGGCATAGCCCATGTCGGCGTTGCTCAGCACACGCACATTGCCCTTGCGGTCGAGCGCCCGCACCTCGACCACGCGCTCGCGCGTCTCGACACCGTTGGCGCCGGCGTTCATCCTCAGCGCTCCGCCGATGGCGCCGGGAATGCCGTGGTAGAAATGAAAGCCGCCGATGCCGGCCTCGTAGGCAACGGCCGCAACGCGCTTGTCGGGTGTCGCGGCCCCCGCCTTGATCGTGGTCGGCGCTATCACTTCGGTCTCGCCAAAGCCTTTGGCCGAAAGCCGGATGACGAAGCCCGCAATGCCGCCGTCACGGACAAGCAGGTTTGAGCCGACGCCGACGATGGTCAGCGGTATTTCCTCGGGCACCGCCTTCAGGAACGCGGCAAGATCGTCCTCGTCGGCCGGCTGGAACAATGCCTCCGCGAGCCCGCCGGCTCGAAACCAGGTGATCTTGTCCATCTCGGCATTGGGCGTGATGCGGCCGCGCAGTCCGGCAAGCCGGTCGCCAAGCTTGTCGATCAACGCCTGGCCGCGCATCATGAGATAGTCCCGCCGAGTTCTTTGGGCAGCGCATAGGCCCATTGGGTGATGTTGCCAGCGCCGAGGAAGACGACGAAATCGCCCGGCTTCGCCACCTCGCGCACGATCGGCGCAATCGCCGCCGGACCTTCGATGTAGCGTGCGTCGCGATGGCCGCCGGAGCGGATGCGCGACACCAGTGCGTCGGACGTAACGCCGTCGATCGGTTCCTCGCCGGCCGCATAGACGGGCGCCACCATTACCGTATCGGCGTCGTTGAAGCAGACGGAAAACTCGTCGAACAGATCGCGCAGCCGAGTGAAGCGATGCGGTTGGGTAACGGCGATGATGCGGCCCTTGGTGGCGCTGCGCGCCGCCTTCAGTACCGCCGTGATCTCGACCGGATGATGACCGTAATCGTCGAACACATCGACACCGTTCCACGAACCGGTATGGGTGAAGCGCCGCTTGACGCCGGCGAAGGACGACAGGCCCTTCTTGATCGCCTCGGCCGAAAGGCCGAGCTCATGCGCGACGGCAATCGCCGCCGTCGCATTGGAAACGTTGTGGCGTCCGGGCATCGGCAGCCGCAGACCGGCAATCGTTATCTGGCCGTGCGTCTTGCGGTCGCGGATCACCACGTCGAATTCCGAGGTTGGGCCGTCCATGCGGTGATTGGTGAAGCGCACGTCGGCCTGCGCATTTTCGCCATAGGTGATGACGCGCCGGTCCTCGATGCGGCCGACCAGCGCCTGCACCTCGGGATGGTCGGTGCACATCACGCCGAAGCCGTAGAACGGCACATTCTCGACGAACTGGCGAAACGCCTCGCGCACTTTATCGAAGGAGCCGTAATGGTCGAGGTGCTCGGGGTCGATATTGGTGACGACGGCAATCTCGGCCGGCAGCTTGAGGAAGGTGCCGTCGCTCTCGTCGGCCTCGACCACCATCCATTCGCCGTCGCCCATGCGGGCGTTGGTGCCATAGGCATTGATGATGCCGCCATTGATCACCGTCGGGTCGAGCCCGCCGGCATCGAGTAGCGTCGCCACCATCGAAGTCGTCGTTGTCTTGCCGTGCGTGCCGCCGATCGCGACCGCCTGCCGGAAGCGCATCAGCTCGGCTAGCATTTCGGCGCGCCGCACGATCGGCAGCAACTTCTCTCTCGCCGCCTTCAGCTCCGGGTTGGATTTCTTGATTGCGGTGGAGACGACGACCACTTCGGCCTCGCCGAGGTTCTCGGCCTGGTGGCCGACGAAGCATTCGATGCCCTTGTCGCGCAGCCGCTGCACATTGGCGCTGTCGGCCTGATCGGATCCCTGCACCTTGTAGCCGAGATTGTGCAGCACCTCGGCGATGCCGCTCATGCCGATGCCGCCAATGCCGATGAAATGCACGAGGCCGATCGTCTGTGGCATCTTCATCAATGCGTCTCCTTCCTGAATTCCGAAACGGATTTCCTGGACGCAATAGCCTCTGTCAGATCGGCGAGCAACCGCGCGGCATCCGGTTTACCGGACGATTTCGCCGCCGCAGCCATTGTCGCCGCCCTGCCTGGATCATCCATTAGCCCGCCGACAAGCGCAGCGATCCGCTCCGCCGAAAGCGTGGATTGCGGATGCACCTCGGCGCCACCCGCTGCGGCAAGGGCGGCCGCATTCGCCGCCTGGTCGTGGTCGAGCGCGTGCGGATAAGGCACCAGCAGCGCCGGCCTGCCGATCACCGCGATTTCCGATACGGTCGACGCGCCGGAGCGCGACATCACCAGATGCGCCGCCGCGAGCCGCGCCGCCATGTCGGTGAAGAAGGGCGACACCTCGGCCTCGATGCCAACCGCGGCATAGGCGGCTTCCACCCGCGCCACATCGTCGGCGCGGGCCTGCTGCGTGATCGCCAGTCGCCTACGCTGTGCATCGGAAAACCGGGCGATCGCCGCCGGCACCGCATCGGAAAAGAACTGCGCACCCTGGCTGCCGCCAAACACCAGAAACCGGAACGGCTCTTCGCCGGCCGATGCAGCATAGGGTGTATTCGCTGCTTCCAACACTTGCGGCCTGACCGGATTGCCGGTGGTCACCGTCTTGGCGCCAGTGGCACTGATGTCTTCCGGCAGGAACCCGCCGGCAACGGCGTCGACGCGGCCGGCGAGCGCCCGATTGGCGCGGCCCATCACCGCATTCTGCTCGTGGATCAGCGTCGGCACCTTGCGCCGGGTCGCCGCGTAAAGCGGCGGCAGTGTCGGATAGCCGCCGAAGCCGACCACGATGGCGGGCTTGATGCTGGCGATGACGGCCGACGCCTGCCGCACCCCGCGCCAGATTTTCCAAAACGCGGCGAGCATGGCAAAAGGATTCTTCGAGCCCATCGTCGCCGACTGGATCGGATGGATGGCGGTCGCCGGGAACTGCCCGGCAAAGCGCTCGGCGCGGTCGTCGGTGGCCAGATGTACCGCCCAGCCGCGCGCCTTGAGCTCATGTGCCAGCGCCTCGGCCGGGAACAGATGTCCGCCCGTTCCGCCAGCAGCTAGAAGGATGACCCCCTTCGCCATCTCACTCCGCCGGCATCGCACGCGGCGACGGCATGAAGCCCAGCTGCTTGCGCTTTTCCGGGCGCTTGCGCGTCAGCGCCAGCACCATGCCCATCGAGATGGCGATCGCGATCTGGGAGGAACCGCCATAGGAGATGAACGGCAGCGTCATGCCCTTGGCCGGCATCAGTTGCAGATTGACGGCCATGTTGATGACCGACTGCAGGCCGAAGACGGTGACCAGGCCGCCAACCGCGTAGCGCGTGAAATCGTCCTGCTCCTTGAGTGCCGTGTTGAGGCCGCGCAGCACGATGAAGCCGAAGATGGACATGATGAAGAAACACATGATCAGCCCGAATTCCTCGCCAGCGACCGAGAAGACGAAATCGGCATGGCTGTCGGGGATGACCCGCTTGACGGTGCCCTCGCCCGGCCCGACGCCGAACCAGCCGCCATTGATCAGCGCCTCGCGGCCCATGTCGACCTGGAACGTGTCGCCCTCGCCGGTCATGAAGCGGTCGATGCGGCCGGCAACGTGCGGGAACACCGCATAGGCGGCGAACACGCCGCCGACGCCGGCAGCACCCAGCGCGACGATCCACAGCCACGGCAGCCCGGCCATGAAGAACATCACCCCCCAGGTGCCGAGCACCAGCATGGTCTGCCCCAGGTCAGGCTGCGCCACTAGCAGCGAGATGACCAGCGCAAGCAGCAACATGGCGAACAGATTGCCCGGAATGTCGGGCTGGCGCTTGTGCTCGGCGAACAGCCAGGCGCAGATGATGACGAAGCCCGGTTTCAGGAACTCGGACGGCTGTATCGACAGGCCGGCAAGCGATACCCAGCGCCGCGCGCCTTTCACCTCGACGCCGATATAGAGCACCGCCACCATCAAAAACAGCGTGATGCACAGCATGACCAGCGCCATGCGCCGGATCTGCCTGGATTCAAGGAACGAGACGGCAAGCATCACTCCAAGTGCCGGAATGGTGAAGATGATCTGGCGTGTGGCGAAGTGGAAACTGTCTAGTCCGATGCGTTCGGCCACCGCCGGGCTTGCGGCGAAGGACAAAACGATGCCGAGGCCCATCAGCGACAGGAACGCCGCCAGGAACCAGCGATCGATCGTCCACCACCAGGTCGCCACGGGGCTTTTGTCGAGACGGCTTTGCATTATCGTGTCCCTCCGATGGGCTTCACGCCATCAATGGCGGTTGCGGCTTGCCTGAACGCCTCACCGCGGACTTCGAAATTCTTGAACTGGTCGAAACTGGCGCAGGCCGGCGACAGCAGCACCACCGCCTCGCCGCTACTATCCTTGGCCGCATCGCGGGCGGCGTGTTCGACCGCCGCAGCCAACGTGCCTGATATCTCGTAGGGCACCGCTTCGCCCAGCGTCGCCGAAAAGGCCGGTGCGGCTTCGCCGATCAGATAGGCCTTGGCGATACGCGGGAAGAAGCCGCGCAACGGCTCGATGCCACCCTCTTTCGGCAGACCTCCGGCAATCCAGTAGATACGCGCAAAGCTCGACAGCGCCGGTGCCGCGGCATCGGCATTGGTCGCCTTGGAATCGTTGACGAACAGCACATGCCCTTTGCGGCCGACCTGCTCCATGCGGTGCGCCAGCCCCGGGAAACTCTCCAGTCCGGATTGGATCTCGCCGAGCTCGAGCCCGACCTTGAGGCAGGCGGCGGCGGCGGCCAGCGCATTCTGCGCGTTGTGCTGGCCGCGCAACGAGCCGATGCCTTCGAGAAAGGCGACCCGGCTGTAGCGGCCGTGCACGGCTTCCATCAGGTTGGTGCCTTCGGCGAAATAGCCGTCGGTCAGCGGCAGGCGCTTGGAGATGCGAATGATCTGCCGGCCCGCTCGCTCCAGCCGGTCGGCGATCTGGGCGCACCAGGAATCGTCGACACCGATGATTGCCGTCTCGCTGCCGGCCACCAGCCGCTCCTTGATCGAGGCGTAGTGTTGCATCGTGCCATGGCGATCGAGATGGTCCGGCGTCAGGTTGAGCAGGATGCCGGCCGTCGGATTGATCGAAGGGGCAAGATCGATCTGATAGGACGAGCACTCAACCACATAGTGCCGCTCGGGCTGCGGCGGATCGAGCGTCATCACCGCGCGGCCGATATTGCCGCCCATCTGCGTGTCGCGCCCGGCCGATTTGAGGATGTGCGCCGTCAATGCCGTGGTCGTCGACTTGCCGTTGGTGCCGGTGATGGCGATGAAGGCTGCTGCCGGCGCCCGCGCCGTCCGCTCGCGGCAGAAAAGCTCGATATCGCCGATGATCTCCACGCCTGAGCCCCGCGCGAGCTCGACGGTCCAGTGTGGCTTGGGATGCGTCAGCGGCACGCCGGGCGACAGCACGAAGGCGGAAAACCTCGCCCAGTCCGCGCCGCGCAGGTCTGCGGTGGCGATGCCGACCGCGCCGGCCTTGGCAACGCTGTCGGGATTGTCGTCCCAGGCGAGGACGTCCGCGCCGCCCTCGATCAGCGCGCGCGCCGTGGCAATCCCCGAGCCGCCGAGCCCGAAGAGCGAAACGCGCTTGCCTGAAAAGGATGCGGCGGGGATCAAGCGGCCTCCTATCTGAGCTTCAGGGTCGACAGCCCGACCAGCGCCAGAATGACGGCGATAATCCAGAAGCGGATCACCACCTGGCTTTCGGTCCAGCCGAGCTTTTCGAAATGATGGTGGATCGGCGCCATCAGAAAGACGCGCTTGCCGGTCATCTTGAAATAGCCGACCTGGATGATGACCGAGAATATCTCGACGACGAACAGGCCGCCGACGATGACCAGCACGATCTCGTGCTTGGTCGCCACCGCGACCGTGCCGATCAGCCCACCCAGCGCCAGCGAGCCGGTATCGCCCATGAAGATTGCCGCTGGCGGCGCATTGAACCACAGGAAACCGAGACCGGCACCGATCACCGCTCCGAGGACCACGGCAAGCTCACCGGTGCCGGGAACGAAATGGATCTGCAGATATTCAGCGAACACCGCATTGCCGGAGAGATAGGCGATGACGCCGAAGGACGCCGCCGCGATCATGATCGGCACGATCGCCAGCCCGTCGAGGCCGTCGGTCAGGTTCACCGCATTGCCGGCGCCGACGATGACGAAGCACGAGAACGGGATGAAAAACCAGCCGAGATTGACGAGAAACTCCTTGGCGAAAGGGAATGTCAACGATGACGAGAACGGCACCTGGCCGTTATGCATGATCACCCAGGCGGCGATGCCGGCAATGACGAATTCGAGCCCGAGCCGCGCCTTGCCGGAAAAGCCGAGATGCGATTGCTTCGTCACCTTGAGATAATCGTCGTAGAAGCCGATCGAGCCGAACCCCAGCGTCACCAGCAGCACCACCCAGACGTAGATGCTCGACAGGTTCGCCCACAGCAGCGACGAACCGACGATGCCGGACAGGATCATCAGTCCGCCCATTGTCGGCGTTCCCGCCTTCTTGAAATGCGTCTGCGGCCCGTCGGCGCGGATCGGCTGGCCCTTGCCTTGCCGCAGCCTCAGCGAATTGATGATGGTCGGTCCGAAGATGAACACGATCAGCGCCGCTGTGATCAGCGCTCCGCCGGTGCGGAAAGTTATGTAGCGGAAGACGTTGAAGACCGAGATCTTGTCCGCAAATTCGACGAGCAGTGTTAGCATGCGCTTGCGTCCCCCGGACCGATCCTAGGTCTGTCTGCTGGTTGTGGCTTCCGCCGGAAACTTGCCGAGCAACGCCTCGACCAGCTTTGAAAAGCCTATGCCCTTCGACGATTTGATCATGACCACGTCGCCGGGCTTCAATTCCGACAGAAGCACCGGTTTCAGATCTTCCGCGCCGGCGCGGTATTCCGTCTTGATCTCGCCCGGCAGCACGTCGGCCAGCGCCCGCATTTCCGGGCCGCCGAGGAAAACCGTGCGCGTATCGGTGCCGACGATCAGGTCGGCAAGCGCGGCATGCAATTTCGCCGAATGGCTGCCGAGCTCGAGCATGTCGCCAAGCACGGCAATGCGCCTGCCCTCGCCCGACACCGGTGTGGTGTTGAGCAGTGCCATTGCAGCGGTCATCGACGCCGGATTGGCGTTGTAGCTCTCGTCGATCAGTGTGATCGGCCCCTTGGGATGGCGCAACACATAGCGTTTGCCGCGTCCGCGTTCGGGCGAAAGATCGGCCAGCGCCTGCGCAACCCTGGTGACGTCGGCGCCGACCAGATGCGCGGCACCCAGCACGGCCAGCACATTCTGCACCATATGGCGGCCCGGCGCGCCGATCCTGGCGACAATCTCGTGTCCGCCAATCTTGGCGGCTATCACGGAGTGATCGGCATTGAGCTCGCATTTGATCAGTTTGAAGGTCGCCCGTGCATTCTCGCCGAACCCGTAGACATGCTCGACGCCCGCTTCTTTCGCCATCTTCTCCAGCAGCTTCCAGCGCTGGTCGTCGCGGTTGAGAAGGGCGGCGCCACCGGGCTCCAGTCCCTCGAAAACCTCTGCCTTGGCCTTGGCGATCTCGTCCAGGTTGCGGAAGAAGCCGAGATGAGCGGCCGCGATCAGCGTAATGATGGCGACATGCGGCCGGACCATTTGGACGAGGGGCCGGATCTCGTCCGGATGGTTCATGCCGATCTCGAAGACGGCATAGTCGCAATCCTGCGGCATGCGCGCCAGTGTCAGCGGCACGCCCCAGTGATTGTTGAACGACTGAGCCGATGCATGCACCGTACCGACCGCGGACAGAGCGTGGCGCAGTGCTTCCTTGGTGGTGGTTTTGCCCGCCGAACCGGTCACGGCAATCACCCTCGCCTTCGAGCGTGCGCGCGCCGCAACGCCGAGCTTTTCCAGCGCGACGAGCACGTCCTCCACGACGATCATCGGTGCCGTCAGCCGCCCCAGCGACGGCAGCTTGCCCTCGGCGACGACAAGCACGCCGGCGCCCGCCTTGATGGCGGCGGTGACGAAATCATGGCCGTCCATCACCTCGCCCTTGATGGCGAAGAAGGCGTCTCCCGGCTGCAGGCTGCGGCTGTCGATGGAAATGCCGGCGATGCCTTCAGGCATCGGACCGAGCGGCCGGCCATCCATGGCGGCAACCAGCGCCTCGGAGGTCCACAGATAGCTCACGCCGCTTGCTCCCTGAGCGCCGAGCGAACTTCCTCATGATCGGAAAAATGCAGCGTCTCGGTGCCGATGGTCTGGCCTTCCTCATGGCCCTTGCCGGCCACGATCAGCGTGTCGCCAGCGTGAAGCATCCCGACTGCCTCGTGGATGGCCTTGCGCCGGTCGCCGATCTCGATGGCGCCAGGTGCGGCCTCCAGGATCGCGGCGCGGATCGTCTCGGGAACTTCCGAGCGGGGATTGTCATCGGTGACGATGACGACATCGGCCAGCCTTGTGGCGATCTCGCCCATGATCGGCCGCTTGCCCCGGTCACGGTCGCCGCCGCAACCGAATACGACGATGACGCGGCCGGTGGTAAAGGGACGCACCGAAGCCAGCACGTTTTCCAGCGCGTCCGGCTTGTGCGCGTAGTCGACATAGACCGGTGCGCCATTGGCGGCCGTCCCAACGAGGTCGAGCCGCCCCGGCGCACCCTTCAATTTCTCTAGCGCCATCAACGCCTTGGCAACAGATGTTCCAGTCGAAATGGCGAGGCCCGCCGACACCAGCGCATTGGCGATCTGGAAGTCGCCCGCCAACGGCAGGTCGACTTCATGGAGAACGCCGTCAACTTCGACCTCGGCGCGTTGGCGGTGGCGCTCGTGCTCGACCCGCTTCAGCCGCAGGAAATCGCCGTGGCGGCCGACCGTCAGCACGTTCAGTCCCGCTGCCCGCGCCGCCTTGATTGTCGGCTCCGACCACGGGTCGTCGGCAAAGATGACGGCCGGCGCGCCCTTCGGCAGCAGCGCATCGAACAGACGCAATTTGGCGCGATGATAGTCCTCGACCGTCGGATGATAGTCCATATGGTCGCGGCCGAGATTGGTGAAGCCGCCGGCCGCAAGCCTGACGCCATCGAGCCGGCGCTGGTCGAGGCCATGGCTGGACGCTTCCATCGAGGCGTGGGTGACGCCGGCCTCCGCCAACTCCTTGAGCAGCCTGTGCAGTGCCACCGGATCCGGCGTGGTCAGCGAGCCATATTCATTGCGGCCCGGCGCCACCACGCCGGTCGTGCCGATCGAAGCGGCGACCAAACCCGCCTGCTCCCATATCTGTCGGGTGAATGCGGCGACGGAGGTCTTGCCGCTGGTGCCGGTCACCGCGACCATGGTTTGCGGTTGCTTGCCGAAAATACGGGCAGCACTCAGCGCCAGCGCAAGGCGCGGATCGTCTACGACAAGAACCGGAACTGGCAGCCCGGCGACCGCACTGCCCTTGCCGACAACAATCGCGGCAGCGCCGCGGCTCGCGGCATCGGCGGCATAGGCTGCGCCATCCGCCTTGGAGCCGGTGAGCGCGAAAAAGACAACACCCGGTGTTACCTGGCGGGAGTCCGACGAAATCCCTGTAACCTCCATGTCGAAGGAAGCTGTCCCCTCGACAGGCAGGATACCGGCTAGATTTTTCAGCTTCATCGAACCCCGTTCATCGCAACAAAATAGCGCGCAGTTGCCGGCGCGCCCCAAGAATCACTGATAGGAAACCAGCGTTGCACCATTTTCATGGCTGAAATCTGGCTTCACGCCAAGCATGGAAGCCGCACGTCGGATGATGTTTGCAGCCATGATGCCCGCATTCGAGGCAGCCGTGGCACCCATGCCGGGCTTTTCCGGCTTCGGTTCGTCGGCGATCGTAAGCACTATGTATTGCGGATCGTCCATTGGGAAAGCCGCAACGAAAGCGTTGAAATTCTTTTCCTTCGAGTAGCGGCCGTTGACGACCTTCTCCGCCGTTCCCGTCTTGCCGCCCACCCGGTATCCTGGCACCCGGGCATTGCGGCCGGATCCCTTTTCGGCATTGAGGGCATAGAGATAGCGCATGCCCTCGACGGTCTTGTCGCTGACCACTTTCTTGGCCACCGCCATCGCCTGCTCCTGGGTGCGCGGCAGGAAGGTCGGGTCCATCAGATAGCCGCCATTCATCAGCGCGGCGCAGCCGACCGCCGTCTGCAGCGGGGTCGTCGACACGCCGTGGCCGAAGGCGATGGTAATCGAATTGACCTGCTTCCAGACCTTGGGCTCGGTCGGCCGGGCGACTTCCGGCAGTTCGGTCTGCATCTTCTCGAGGATTCCCAGGCGATGCAGGAATTCGCGGTGTCCGTCAATGCCAACCGCTTCGGCTTCCTTGGCAGAGCCGATATTGGATGAGTAGATGAACACTTCCGGCACCGACAGCACCCGGCCCTTGCCATGGAAATCATGGATGGTCTGATGGCCGATCCTGATCGGGCGCGATGCGTCGAAGCGGCTTTGCAGCGTTATCTTGCCGGAATCGAGCGCCATGGCGGTGGTGAAGCTCTTGAAGGTCGACCCCATTTCGTACAGGCCGGCGGACATACGGTTGAGCCGGTCCTTGTCCTGCGCGTTATAGGGGTTGTTCGGATCGAAATCTGGAACCGACGCCATCGCCAGCACCTCACCGGTCTTGACGTTGAGCACGACGGCACCCGCCGCGATCGCATGGTACTTTTCCATGCCGGTGGCGACCTCGTCACGTACGATATGCTGGACGCGCAGATCGATCGAGAGCTGGACCGGCTTCAAATCCTTGGCCACCGCCAGGCCCGACGCCTGAAGATCGCTCAAGCCCTGTTCGTCGATGTATTTCTCCATGCCGGAGATGCCCTGATTGTCGATGTTGGTGAGGCCGACAATGTAGGACGAGGTTTCGCCGGCCGGATAGAACCGGCGCTTTTCGGTGCGGAAGCCGAAGCCGGGGATGCCGAGCTGCATGATATCGGCCTGCTGCTTCGGCGTCAGTTGCCGCTGCAGCCAGACGAAGCCGGCGCCGCTCTTCAGCTTGTTGTATGTCTGCTCGTAGTCGATCTCGGGAAGCACCGTCGACAGCTTTTCGATCGCCTCGTCGGCATCGACGATGCGGCGCGGTTCGGCAAACAGCGACGCCGTCTTGATGTCGGTCGCCAGCACTTCGCCGTTACGGTCGACGATGTCGGGCCGCGATGCCGTCACCCGGCTCTGCGGCCCGCCCGACAGGTCGGGGTTCTGGAAACCCAGATAGACCAGCCGCCCGGCAATGGTCGAATAGATACCGAAGAACACCGCCATCGTCATGACAATGCGGGTCCTGCCCTTGCCACCGGTTGCCTTGCGGGCACCTTCGACCACGATCGATCCGCCCGCGCCGGGCTTCGAACCGCGCTTCAGCAGCCTGCCAACCTGTGGAAATCTGGCGGCCATTGGAAATCCGGTGATCATTGGACGATGCCTCCGGTCACCACCGGATCCTTGCCGCCAATATCAGCCATGCCGCCCAGCCGCTGCGATGAAAGGTCCTCGATGTTGACGGGTTTGGCCGGCAGATCGTCCAGCCCGACGATCTGGCGCGCATTGACCGGCTCGAGTCCGAGTTGCGATTTGTAGATTTCGGTGAGCTTCTGCAGGCGCGACGGCTGGGTAAGCAGGCTCCAGTCCGCCTTGAGCAGGTCGATCGTGTCCTCTTCATAACGGATCTGCGCCTGGATCTTGTGCACTGCCGCCAGTTGCTCCTCGGCCTCGCGTTTGGTCTTGTAGGTCAAGGCAGCCGCCGAAACCATGACGGCGATCAGGACTATGTCGCTGGTACGAAACACGTGTTCACCTCTCTCCCGGTCGATCGGCACCGGGAAGCTTTGGGCCAGGCAGTTTTGGCAGGCCGAAAATCGAAAAATCACCAGCGCGCGCCGGCGCCTCTGTACGGATCGCAGCGCGCAGCCTTGCCGAGCGCGCCCGCGGATTGGCCGAAATCTCGGCATCGCCAGGCGTCACGCCGCTGCCCTTCTTGGTGAAGGTGGCGGTGCGCGCCTGCGCCTCGGGCAGGTGCCGCGATCCGGTCGCTGAATCAGCTCTGTCGGCGATGAAGCGCTTGACCATGCGGTCCTCCAACGAATGGAAGGTCACCACGGCAAGCCGCCCGCCCGGTTTCAGCACGCGCTCGGCGGCAAACAGCGCCTTTGCCAGTTCGCCGAGCTCGTCGTTGACGAAGATGCGCAGCGCCTGGAAAACCCGGGTGGCTGGATGGATCTTGTCTTTCGGCGCGCGGCCGATATGCGTCTCGATGGCATCGGCAAGGTCGAGCGTGCGCTCAAAGGGGCGTTTTTCGCGACGGCTCTCGATCATACGGGCGATGCGCCCAGCATGGCGTTCTTCGCCGAGAAAACCGAAGATGCGGGCAAGATCGCCCACCTTGAAAGTGTTGACGACGTCGGCGGCGCTCAGGCCCGCCTGCGCCATGCGCATGTCGAGCGGTCCATCGGCGCGGAATGAAAAGCCGCGCTCCGGCTGGTCGATCTGCATGGAGGAGATGCCGATGTCGAGCACGACGCCATCGGCACTTTCAACCTGCTCGTCGAGCGTTGAGAACGGTGCCTGGACAAGCCTGAGCCTGCCGCCGGACTGCTGTTCAAGGGTCCGCCCCGCCGCGATCGCATCCGGATCGCGGTCGATGGCGACGACCGAGGCTCCGCTTGCCAGAATGGCCTTCGTGTAGCCGCCGGCACCGAACGTGCCGTCGACGATCACCTCGCCTTTTGTCGGCGCCAGCGCCTCCAGAACTTCGGCAAGGAGGACCGGAATGTGACGGGCTGGTCCGCCAACGGCATGAACTTCATCGCCGTCGCCCGCCATCATTCCGGCCGCTCCCCGGGCTTCGTCCCCTGCCGAAGCTGCAAAAGCCGGGCGCGAGCTTCCGTCCCATAGGCGCTGAGCCGTCCCGGCTCCCAGATCTGAAAGAAATTGCCGCGGCCAACGAAGGCCACTTCCGCTGAAATGCCGGTATGCTCGCGAATGAAATCGCTCATCGTGATACGGCCGTCCTGGTCGAGCTTCAGAAACGTTCCATCGCCATGGCAGAAGAAGGACATGTCGCCCGCCGTCTGCAGGAACGGGTCTTCCTGGGCGATACGCTGCTCGTAGCGATCGAGCAGGTCGAGCCCGCCGACATCCATCGCCGGGCGATCCAGGCAGCGTAGCGCATAAAGTTCCGAATAGCCGCGTTTCTGCACAACGGCACGGAAATGCGCCGGCACGGACACCCGTCCCTTCGCATCGATCCTGTTCACCGCGCTCGACAGAAACCGGTCCATTACGCGTTACGACCGCTTGCGCCGCCGCACCCCTCTGCATCTTCCTGTCCGCGCCGCCCCAGCCCGGTCGGCGTCCAAAACCCACTTCGTTATGACGGGCGAACGCAGGCAAACGCGCAGCCGCCGCGGCTGCCCGATTGGCGTACGCTTCACCCTGACACGGAACGAAGGCTTGAGTATCGTAATGGGATATCATGGGGTGTTATGGGCGTCAACGGGAACAGTCTTCAAAACGCGCCTGCCACGACTGGGGAGAGCAGCTTTGACGGCACTCCCGTCTTTATCGTCTATTAAGCCTAACGAAGCGTTTAGAGCCGTGTGGCCCAACCGGAGCCGACTTGCTGCGGATCGCTGCCGCGCATAGCCTCGGCATCTCCTTTTCCGGTCAGTAACGAGGTTTGAAATCATGTCCGAAACAGCCAAGTCACGCGCCGCAGCACTTCCCCATCTGCGCCGCGGCGGGCTGGCCAAGGGCGAGCCGATCCCCTTGCCCCTGACCATGGCCGCCATCTTTCATGCGCCCGGCGACGCCACCGGCTTCGATCAATATGGCCGCTTCAGCAATCCGACCTGGGATGCGGTCGAGCACATGCTGGCGCATCTGGAAGACGCCCCATGCGTCGCCTTTCCCTCGGGAATGGCTGCCATCTCGGCGGTGTTTTTCGGCCTGCTCAAAGCCGGCGACCGTATCCTGCTGCCGTCCGACGGCTACCATACGACGCGAGCGCTGGCAGACCGTTTCCTGAAATCCTTCGGCGTTGCCTACGATGTCCGGCCGACGTCGAGCTTCCTCGACGGCGGCTTCGACGGCTATCGGCTTGCCTTCGTCGAAACACCCGCCAACCCAGGACTGGACATATGCGACATCGCAGCCGTCGCCGAAGCCGTGCATAGAGCGGGTGCGGTGCTTGTGGTCGACAACACGACGATGACACCTTTCGGCCAGCGCCCGCTCGATCTCGGCGCAGATATCGTCATTGCTGCCGACACCAAGGCACCAAACGGCCATTCCGATGTGCTGTTCGGCCATGTCGCCAGCCGCGACGCGGACATTATCTCGAGGGTGACCGACTGGCGCGAGACGTCGGGCGCCATCCCCGGGCCGTTCGAGGCATGGCTGGTGCATCGCGGCCTCGAAACGCTGGACGTGCGCTTCGACCGCATGTGCACTTCCGCAGAAATGATAGCGCGACGGCTGAAAAACCATCGCGCGATCAGCGGCTTGCGTTTTCCGGGACTGGAGAGCGACCCATCGCACAATCTTGCCCGCGCCCAGATGGAGCGCTTCGGATTTCTCATCTCGTTCGTGCTCGCCTCGGAGGACAAGGCCGAGGATTTCATCAACAGTTGCGCCTTGATGCAGGCCGCGACATCGTTCGGCGGTGTACACACCTCGGCCGAACGGCGATCAAAAAGGGGAGATGCCGTTCCGCCCGGCTTCGTTCGCCTGTCGGTCGGCTGCGAGCCGGTGGAAGAGCTTTGGCAAGCGATCGAAGCGTCGCTAGATGCAATCGGTGGCTGAGCCGGCGTCGATCTTGCGCCGGCCGTGGAGGACGCGAACGATTTCGATCGCCTCTTCGACGACACGATACAGGGTGAGGTATTCGCCGACGATCAGGTGACGGATGCCGGGCGCGATGTCTTCGCGCGGGCACCTGAGAAGGGATAAGTGGCCACTTGCTGCCAGCGGGCTTCGATCCGATCGAGCAACCGATCCGCTGCAGCCCCGCTGTCTTGCGCAACATAAAGCCAAATCGCGATCAAATCCTCTTCTGCATGTGCAGTTCGGATAATGGGCAACAAATTCATGCCGCGCTGTCGGGTTTCAATCGTCTCCGAGCTTCGGCCTTTATTTCGTCGATCGACGCAAATCGCCCCGGCCCGCTGTCGATCCCCTCCTGCGCCATCTTGCGCAATTCCTCGACCGTGTAGCCGAGCAGGTCGCGCCTGTCCTTCCATTGCCTCAGTGCGTCGCGGATCACCTCGCTCGCCGAGGCATATTCGCCGGCGGCGACCACGTCGTCGACTGCCGCGGCCAACTCCGGCGACAGCGTGATGCTACGTTTATCGACCTGTCCCATGACGCGCTCCTGAATATCGTCATCAACTGGTACGATTTAATCGCACCATTTTCAAGGAATGTCGCGCTCGATTGCGGGTCGAAAAGCGAATCAACGGCTGCGCCCGAAGACGTAACCTGCTGATATCAGGAGATTTCCTTTTATCGGGGAAACTGCCAGCTGGCCTGTAAGCCGGGTTCTGTATGGCCCTCGCCCCGTACGGGGCGAGAACGTGGCGGCCATTCATCTTGGGCGCATGTTGCCATGCGCCTCACGCAACCTACCCGGACGGTGAGCCGGAAACGGCCCTCGAGGGTTTCCCCTCGCACCGCCCCTATTCGGTCTTGCTCCCGGTGGGGTTTACCGTGCCGCTCCTGTTGCCAGTCGCGCGGTGGGCTCTTACCCCACCCTTTCACCCTTGCCACGATTAGATCGTGGCGGTTTGCTTTCTGTGGCACTTTCCCTGGGGTCGCCCCCGCCGGCCATTAACCGGCACCGTGTCTCCATGGAGCCCGGACTTTCCTCACCCGCAGCCTTTCGGCTTCGCGGGTGCGGCCGCCCGGCCAGCTGGCAAGGCGTATAAAGGGGTTCAGGCCCGAAAACGCAAACGAAAAAGCAAGTTATCGCTTGTCAGGCGGGCGCTCCAAGTGCTGCCAGCTGCACCTTGACCTTGCCGCAATAGGCTGCGGACACCGGGTTCATCCGTGTGGCGCCGTGGCCGGCATTGTATTTCAGGATCGTGCCGCAGGTCGTGCCGCCGCCGAGATCCCGCGCCATGGCAAGGTACTTCATGCCGTATTTGATGTTGGTATCGGGATCGTAGAGACCCTGAACCGAACCGCTATAGCCCATCATTCTTGCCGTCGCCGGCTTGATCTGCATCAGGCCGATCTCGCCGGCGCTGCCGACCTGGTTCGGCTGGTAGTTGCTCTCGATCTTGATGACGGCATTGGCGAGCGACACCGGCACGCCGTAGCTGGCGGCATATCGCGCAATGATCGCCGAATACTGTCCGCTGCCGCCGACAACCGCCGCCTGGGGCGCTGGCCTGCTCTTCGGAGCGACTGACGCCGTTGCCATGTGGTCGATACGTTTGCGGTTACGCTTCACATGCTGTTTGGAGATTGTCTTTCTCGCAGCGGTTGGCCTTTTCGCGGAGACTGGCTTTTTCGTTCTTACCGCGGCCGCTTTTTCCACTTTTGCGGTGGTGGTCTTCTCTACTTTTGCACCACCTTTCGGCATGGCGGTTTTGCCGGCTGCGGCACTGAAGCCCTGATCGGCCCGTTGGCTCAGCGGTGCGCCGTTCGCCGCGCTGAAGGCAAAAGTCATTACGCCGGCAGCAATGGCTGCCGTTAAAACGGTCAATTTCTGCATGTGATCCTGTTCTGTTTGATCTGCACAAAGAACTTCGCGCAGATACCCTCAATCAACATCGGAACATCTGGGGGGATAGAGGTCCGACAATCTGTACGGATCGCCTTTGACGACGGAATTGGCGCCAAAGAAGGCGGCGCAAGTCACTTTAGGTAACAGATTGTAACTTTTAATCTGGGAAAAGATTATTTGAGAGAGGCTATCCTTGCGGAAGCGAGCAGCCTTTCCAGCGTGCGGATCGTCGATCCGTCAGCCATGCCATCGACCAGGCGCTGCCGGAAATGCCGCTGAAATGCCTCGACCACGATTTCGGTCTGCCGGTCGAAAGCGCCGGTGATCTCGACGCCATAACCATAGAGCGACAGCATCGACTGCAGCGCCTCGACCTCGGCGCCGGTATCATCTGGCTTCAGTACGGCGCCGCGCCGGATCGGTGCTGCCGGCACAACATGGCCGACACCGGCGGCAAACAAGGCTTTCCATGGAAATTTCTCGCCCGGATCGACCTTGCGCCCCGGTGCCACGTCGGAATGGGCGAGCACCCGCTGCGCCGGAATGGAATGGCGCTCGACGATGCCGGCGCACAGGCCGATCACCGCGTCGATCTGCGGTTTTGGAAAGTTGCGATAGCCGAGCATATGCCCCGGATTGACGATCTCGATGCCGATCGAACAGGAGTTGACGTCGCTCCGTCCGAACCACGAGCTCGTGCCGGCATGCCAGGCGCGGTCGCTTTCCCTTACCATCTGAACAATGCGGCCGTCCTCATGGACCAGATAGTGCGACGAGACCTCGCTTGCCGGATCGCACAGCCATGCCTCGGCACCGGCGCCGGTCGCCATGCCGGTGTAGTGCAGCACGATCATATCGGGTCTAAGCGTGCCGCGCCGCGGTCCGAAATTCGGCGCTACCCTGACCTCGGCGCTCGGCTCGTCGGGCGGAAAGCCGCTCATGCGTGCCGCAGGCCTCGCTCGATCATCTCATAGGCCGCGTTGATCGCCGCCAGCCTGGTCGTCGCGATCTTGATGAATTCCTGCGGCAGGCCGCGTGCGATCAGCCGGTCCGGATGATTGTCGGAGACCAGCTTGCGGTAGCGCCTGCGGACCTCCTCGAACGGCTTCCCACGCTCGATGCCGAGCACAACATAAGGATCGGCGGCGCCCAGATCGACATGCCGCGCCAGGATGCTCTGGTAGTGCGCCTCATCGATGCGGAAGATCTCGGCGATGCGATGCAGGAATTGGCGCTCGCGCTCATGCACCAGCCCGTCGGCCTTGGCGATGTGGAACAGCCCGTCGAGTATGTCCTCCAGCATCAGGCAATTCGAATGGCCCGAACCGCAAAGCTGCGCCATCCGCTCGGCATAGGTTTCGAAACCGGCAATGTCGCGTTTGGCCAAATCGTAGAGCCGCGCCACATTGCGCCTCTGTTCCTTCGGCACCTCGAATATTTCCTGGAAGGCGCGCACCTCGTCTTGGGTGACGATGCCGTCTGCCTTGGCCATCTTGGCCGACAGCGCGATCATCGCCACCGAGAAGGCGACGCGCCGGCGCAGATCGGCATCGCCGGAGAAAACCGTGCGCACGGCTTCGACCACTTCGGCGACGCCTGACGACGCTGAAGATGAAACGCGTGTGACGAAGTCGCCGAGGCGGTCCCAAATCGACATGAGGGTTTCATAGGGCCAACCGCCCATCGCTATCAAGCCAAGACAGTGCCGCAGGGGCTGGCCCAATCGATTTGGCGGAATGCCTGAGGCGGCTGGCGCTAGCGCTCACCCATGGAAAATCCGCAGACGGCAGCCTCGCCGCGCAAACGGCGAGCCTGGCGATTGGCGCCTTGGGTCGTCGTTTCGGCGCAAGTAAGGGGCGAGGCGTACTTTTCGCGTTGCGGTTACCTGCGTCGGCGCACTCGGCCGCAAAGCGCGGGTATCGTAAGCAGCAGAAAGGCCGGCGTGTGAGGCCGGCCTCTCTTGGTTGTCACATCAATTATTGCGCCGGGGCAGCCGGCGCAGGAGCGGGCGCCGGGGCCGGCTCGGCAGGTTTGTTGGCGTCAGGAGCAGCCGGCTTCATCGTCTGGTCGGATGCCGGCGGGTTAGTGCTCTGCGTCGTAGTGTTGTCAGTGCCGCTGTCGCTGCAGGCCGCAACGCCAAGCAAGGCAAGCGCCGAGACCGACGCAAGAATGAGTTTCTTCATGATATCTCTCCTCTAATCACGCCACCGTTACCGGCGACGATCGAGGACACAATGCATCAGGTCATGATGAGTTTCGTAACGTTGCGTTTCCGCGTGTAACATCAAGCGCTTGGCCGTACAAAGCGTTGAGCACTAACAGGATGCGTAAAATGAAAATGCCGGAGGCGCTGCCATGACCGCAAGATGGGATTTCTGGATCGACCGCGGCGGTACCTTCACCGACATCATCGGCCGGGACCCGGAAGGCGGGCTGCATCCCAGGAAACTCCTTTCGGAAAATCCCGAAGCCTATGCCGACGCTGCCATCCAGGGCATTCGCGAACTGCTCGGCGTCCAGCCCGGCGCCCCAATCCCCTCCGCTCTGATCGGCGACGTCAAAATGGGCACCACGGTTGCCACCAATGCGCTTCTCGAGCGCAAGGGCGACCGCGTGCTGCTGCTCATCACCAAGGGCTTCCGCGATGCGCTGAGGATTGCCTATCAGGCCAGGCCCGATATCTTTGCCAAGCAGATCATCCTTCCCGAACACCTCTACGAGCACGTCATCGAGATAGACGAACGCCTGCGCGCCGACGGTCGTGTCGAACGCCTGCTCGACATCGCCTCCGTGCGTCCTGCCATCGAACAGGCCAAGGCTGACGGTATCGATGCGGTCGCGATCGTCTTCATGCATGCCTGGAAACATCCCGATCACGAAAAGGCGGTCGCCAAAGTCTGTCGAAAGCTCGGATTCTCGCAGGTCTCGGTCAGCCACGAGGTCTCGCCGCTGATCAAGCTGGTCGGCCGCGGCGACACCACGGTGGTCGACGCGTATCTGTCGCCGATCCTGGCAAGGTATGTGCAAAGGGTTGCGGCGGAACTGGGTGCCGCGCCAATCTCCCCCCTTGTGGGGGAGATGTCGGCGAAGCCGACAGAGGGGGGCGCTGTCCCGCCAACATCTCAGTCTGTCACGCCCCCCTCTGCCCTGCCCCCTTTGCCGCCACTTGGCATCTCCCCCACAAGGGGGGAGATTGGCCAATCCCCCCGCCTCATGTTCATGATGTCGTCGGGCGGCCTCACCGCCGCCGACATGTTCCAGGGCAAGGATGCGCTGTTGTCAGGCCCGGCCGGCGGCGTCGTCGGCATGGTCGAGACGGCAAAACTCGCCGGTTTCGGCAAAGTCATCGGCTTCGACATGGGCGGCACCTCCACCGATGTCGCCCACTATGATGGCGACTACGAGCGCGCCTTCGACACCGAGGTCGCCGGCGTGCGCATCCGCGCGCCGATGATGCGCATCCACACCGTCGCCGCCGGCGGCGGCTCGATCCTGCACTATGAGGCCGGCCGCTTTCGCGCCGGGCCGGATTCGGCCGGCGCCAATCCCGGCCCGGCCGCCTACCGGCGCGGCGGTCCGCTTGCGGTCACCGACGCCAATGTCATGCTGGGAAAGCTGCAGCCCGACTTCTTTCCGGCCATTTTTGGGCCGGGCCAGCACGAACCGCTCGACGTGCGGACAGTTCGCGAGATGTTCACCGCACTTGCCGCCGAAATCGGCGACGGCCGCTCGCCGGAAGCCGTTGCCGAAGGGTTCGTCACCATCGCCGTCGAAAACATGGCCAATGCCATCAAGAAGATTTCGGTGCAGCGCGGCTACGACGTCACCGAATACCTGCTGAATTGTTTCGGCGGCGCCGGCGGCCAGCACGCTTGCCTCGTCGCCGATGCGCTCGGCATGGAGGCTGTGCTGATCCATCCCTTTTCCGGCCTGCTCTCGGCATACGGCATCGGCCTGTCCTCGGTGTTTGCGTCACGCCAGCAGGCGCTGCTGAAGCCGCTGGCGAACGATTCCGGGCCGGCGATCAACGAGCTCATCGCAACGATGCGCAAAGCCGTCATCGACGAACTCGCCGCGCAAGGCATCACCGAAGACGCGGTCGCCTCGAAGCCGGTGCTGCAGATCCGCTATGACGGCACCGATACCGCGCTGCCTGTGAACTTTGGGCACGGCTCGATTGCGCAGGCCAAGGCGGACTTCGAACTGGCGCACAAGGCGCAGTTCGGCTTCGTCTATGACGACAAGCCGATGATCGTCGAATCGGTCGGCGTCGAAGGTACCGATACCGGCAGCACCGGCCGCGACGAAAGCGATTCAGTTCTTGAACACAAGGCCGCAAGCCCTTCCGGGACGCGGAAAATTTTCGTCGACGGCATCTGGCGCGACGCCGGCATCTTCCCTCGCGAAACGCTGAAGCCCGGTAACAAGATCGCCGGCCCCGCTTTGATCATCGAGCCGAACCAGACCATCGTCGTCGAGCTCGGCTGGCAGGCCGAGATCACCGCCAAGGACCATGTACTGATGCGCCGCATCGAGAAGAAGCACCGGCAGGCCGCACTCGGCACCGAAGCCGATCCGGTGATGCTGGAGGTCTTCAACAATCTGTTCATGTCGATCGCCGAGCAGATGGGCGTAACGCTGCAGAACACCGCCTATTCGGTCAATATCAAGGAGCGGCTCGACTTCTCCTGTGCCGTTTTCGACCGGAATGGCGCGCTGGTCGCCAACGCGCCGCATATGCCGGTGCACCTCGGCTCGATGGACCGCTCGGTGGAGACCATCATCCGGCGCAACTCCGGCGACATTCACCCCGGCGACGTCTTTGCCCTGAACGCCCCTTACAATGGCGGCACGCATCTGCCTGATATCACCGTGGTGACACCGGTGTTTTCCCTCCCCCTCGAGGGGAGGGTGGCCGCGAAGCGGCCGGGTGGGGTCCTCTCAGAAGGCACCACAAGTGCGTCGAGCACTGCCGCAACGACCCCCACCGGCGGCTTCGCCGCCACCTCCCCTTCGAGGGGGGAGGAGATCCTCTTCTACGTAGCGTCGCGTGGCCATCATGCCGACATCGGCGGCACGGCGCCCGGCTCGATGACGCCGCTTGCCACTACCGTCGACGAGGAAGGCGTGCTGTTCGATAATTTCCGCATCCTCGATCGCGGCCGGTTCCGCGAAAAGGACGTGGAGACGCTGCTCACCGACCATCCCTACCCGGCACGCAATCCGCACCAGAACATCGCCGATCTCAAGGCGCAGATCGCCGCGAACGAGAAGGGCGTCGCCGAGCTGCGCAAGATGGTCGCGCATTTCGGCCTCGATCTGGTCGAAGCCTATATGGGTCACGTCCAGGACAATGCCGCCGAAAGCGTGCGCCGCGTGCTGGAGCGGCTGCCCGACAGTTCCGAATACGAATACTCGACCGACACCGGCCAAATGATCAAGGTGAAGATATCTGTCGACCGGCAAAAGCGCGAAGCGACCGTCGACTTCACCGGCACGTCGCCGGTTATGAAGAACAATTTCAATGCGCCAGAGCCGGTCGCCCGTGCCGCGGTGCTTTATGCCTTCCGCGTCATGGTCGAAGACAACATCCCGATGAATGCCGGATGTCTCCGGCCGATCAACATCATCATTCCCGACGGCTCGATGCTGAAGCCCGCCTATCCCGCGGCAGTCGTCGCCGGTAATGTCGAGACCTCGCAGCACGTCACCAACGCGCTGTTCGGCGCGATGAGGGCAATGGCCAATGCGCAAGGCACGATGAATAATCTCACCTTCGGCAACAAGCAGTACCAGTATTATGAGACGATCTGCTCCGGTTCGCCGGCCGGCCGCATGAACAACGGTCGCGGCTTTGACGGCACCTCCGGCGTCCACACCCATATGACCAATTCGCGCCTGACCGATCCGGAAGTGCTGGAACTGCGTTTCCCGGTATTGCTCGAGGACTTTCATATCCGCGAAGGTTCCGGCGGCAAAGGCAAATGGAGCGCCGGCGACGGCACCAAGCGCACCATCCGCTTTCTTGAAAAGATGGAATGCGCGATCCTGTCCTCGCATCGCAACCGCCCGCCGCAGGGACTGGACGGAGGCGGCGATGGCGAGGCCGGCTCGACCAAGGTCCGGCGCAAGGATGGCCGCGTCGAGGTCCTGAAGGCCTGCGATCAGACCATCCTCGACGCCGGCGAGGCAGTCATCGTGACGACGCCGACGCCTGGTGGATTTGGCAAGGCCTGAACTCGCGTCAACAGGCTGTCACCGGCCTGTCATGACCCTGCGCTACCCGCTTGCGGCAAAGCAAACGGGGAATCGCCTTGCCATGACGGACATTTCTGGAGAACTGGTTTTTCGCCGCGGCAAGGAAGTTGGCAAAGCCGTCTACCAGAACCGCCCGCTGTCGAAAGCCGGCATCTCCGAGCGCTTGTTCGCCTTCCTGTTCTCCGGCCTTGTCTACCCGCAGATCTGGGAAGACCCCGAAATCGACATGGACGCGATGCAGCTCGGCAAGGGTCACCGCATCGTCACCATTGCCTCGGGCGGCTGCAACATCCTCGCCTATCTCACCCGGTCGCCGGAAAGGATCGATGCCGTCGACCTCAACACCGCCCACATCGCGCTGAACCGTATGAAGCTCGAAGCCGTCCGTCACCTGCCGTCGCAGGGCGACCTGTTCCGTTTCTTCGGCGCGGCTGAGACCGGGCACAATTCGCAGGCCTACGACCGCTTCATCGCACCGCATCTCGACCCGGTCAGCCGCCATTATTGGGAGCGCCGCAGCTGGCGCGGCCGTCGCCGCATCGCTGTCTTCGACCGCAATTTCTACCAGACCGGCCTGCTTGGCCTGTTCATCGCCATGGGCCATCGCACCGCAAAATTCTTCGGCGTCGACCCGGCCGACATCATGGACGCCAAGAGCATCGCCGATCAGCGCCGCTTCTTCGACGAAGAGCTGGCGCCGGTCTTCGAAAAACCGCTGCTGAAATGGGCGACTTCGCGAAAAGCTTCGCTGTTCGGCCTCGGCATTCCGCCGGCCCAGTACGATTCGCTGATCACCTCGGGTGACGGCACCATGGCCAGCGTGCTCAAGGCGCGGCTGGAAAAGCTCGCCTGCGATTTTCCGCTGAAGACCAACTATTTCGCCTGGCAGGCTTTTGCCCGCCGCTATCCCAATCCCGGCGAGGCCGCCCTGCCCGCCTATCTCGAAAAGCGCAACTACCAGACGATCCGCAACAATGTCGATCGCGTGGCCATCCACCACGCCAATCTGATCGAGTTCCTTGCCGGCAAGGATGCGGGCTCGGTGGATCGCTTCGTGCTGCTCGATGCACAGGACTGGATGACCGACGACCAGCTCAACGGGTTGTGGGCCGAGATCACCCGAACCGCCTCCACCGGCGCCCGCGTCATCTTCCGCACCGCAGCGGAACCCAGCCTGCTGCCCGGCCGCGTCTCGAATTCGCTGCTCGACCACTGGCGCTACGAGAACGACGCCTCGCGCGAGTTTTCGGCGCGCGACCGCTCGGCGATCTATGGCGGCTTTCATCTCTACGTGAAGCAGGGCGCATGAGCACGACCGAGTTGCCGGCCAGCCATGCCGAGCTGATGGACGGCGTTTACCGCTGGCAGCGTCATATCTACGACCTGACCCGCAAATATTATTTGCTCGGCCGCGACCGGCTTATCGCCGGCCTGGATGTGCCGGCCGGCGGCACCGTGCTCGAGCTCGGCTGCGGCACCGGCCGCAACATCATCCTCGCCGCCCGCCGCTATCCGGGCGCGCGCTTCTTCGGCCTCGATATTTCGGCCGAGATGCTGGAGACGGCCACCGCCGCCCTTGCCCGCGAAGGCCTCTCCGGGCGCGTCACGCTGGCGTGCGGCGACGCCACCGATTTCGACGCGACGGCGTTGTTCGGCGTCAAAAGTTTCGACCGCGTCTTTGTCTCGTATTCGCTGTCGATGATCCCCGGCTGGGAGAAGACGGTATCCGCGGCACTTGCTGCCCTGGCACTGGGCGGCTCGCTGCATGTCGTCGATTTTGGCCAGCAGGAAGCGCTGCCCGGCTGGTTGCGCACGCTGCTGCGCGGCTGGTTGAGAAAATTTCACGTCGAGCCGCGTCAATCGCTGCGCGCGGTTCTGGATTCGGAATCTGCAAGAACCGGTGCAAGCTTCCGTTTCCAAGCGCTTTATCGCGGCTATGCGTGGCTCGCTGTGATCGGCCTAGGTCGATAGCCAGGGTGTGTTGAGATTCAGGTCAGGCCGAGTCGAAAACGGTGGGCTCCGAGAACCGGCGCGGGGCGTACTTTTGGGTACGTGAGCACCGGCCTACGCCGGCCGTAGCCTTAACTGCCACGACCGCTCATGAGTGCTTTGGCCGGCGAAGGCCGGAAGCGCAGGAAACCGCCGTTTGCAGGCCGGCATCACCTGAATCGATACAGCCTAATGCAGCGCCTTGACCAGCGCCGCCACCATTACCTGCGGCCGGTAGCCGAGCCTGGCCGGCGTCAGCCCGAGCCGCACCACAACCAGCTGCTCGGAGGGAATGATGGCGACCGTTTGCCCATCATGCCCCTCCATCCAGTAGGTGTCCTTGGGCAGGCCGGCGGCAATGCCGGCGCCGGGATTTTCCTCGTCGCCCGGCCCTTCGATCCATAATTGCCCCTTGCCGTAGACCTTCGAGGCAGTTGCCGGTTCCCGCATCCAGTCGACGAAGCCGGGGGGCAGGATCGCCTTGCCGTTCCAGACGCCACCCTGCAGCAGGAATTGGCCGAAGCGCGCCCAGTCGCGTGCCGTGGCATAGAGATAGGACGAGCCGACGAAGGTGCCGTGCTCGTCGGCCTCTAGCACCGCGCTCCGCATGCCGAGCGGATCGAACAGCGCGACCCTCGGCCACGCCAGCGCCTTGTCCTTGTCGCCGATCGCGTCCTGCCACAATCGGGACAGCATCACCGCCGTGCCGCTCGAATAGGAAAACACCTTGCCGACCTCGCCGGTCAGCGGCTTGGATCCGGCAAAGCCTGCCATGTCCGGTTCGAGATAGAGCATGCGCGTCACATCGGCGACGTCGCCATAATCCTCGTTGAATTCCAGTCCGCTCGACATTGCCATCATGTCGGCGAGGCTGATCACGGCACGGCCATCTGCTTGCCAGGGTCGAAACAGGCCCTGGTTGGTGATCGCCAGCTTGCCGTCCTTCATCAGCGTGCCGACGATCGCCGCATTCACCGTCTTGGTCATTGACCAGCCCAGTAGCGGGGTCTTTTCGGAAAAGCCGTCGCCATAGCGCTCTGCGACGATGCGGCCGTTCTTGACCACCACCACCGCCCGCATGCCAGCACCGGTCAATGCCGGATCGTCGAGGATTGCCGTGACCTCGGGATCCTGCGAGGCATCGGCCTTGTCGCCCTCCGGCCAGATCGCATCGGGCAGCGGCGCCGACGTCGGTGCAACTCCCGCGACAGCCTTGGCGGCGGCAATATCGCTGTCGGGAACCGAGGCGCAGCCGAGCCCGTCGCGGGCGACCGCGACACTCTTGCCGAGCCCGCCGAACAGGCCCGCCGAAACCGTTCCCTTCTCCTTGTCCACCGACACTCTCATCAGCTTCAGCAGCGGATGGCCCGGCGCCTGCACATCGACGGCGAGCACGTCGTCGGCGTCTCGCCCTGCGATGAAGACGTTCGAACAGACGATCTTGGCCGAATAGCCGGAACCGACGCGGATCAGTTCCGGCGGCGCGAAATACAGCCAGCCGGCGAGCATCGCAGCGGCCAGCACAGCCAGGCCCAGCAGCCATTTGACGAACTTCAGAAGGATCTGCATTTTTTTCGAATTCCCCCCGAGCGCGATCTATGTCATCGATTTGCCGCCATTGTTTCGGCAAAATCGCGGCTCTTGTCGAGCGCCGTCAACCGAATATCAACCATGATCGGCGATCACGAGGGACTGGGCGATTCTGTGGGGTGATCGTCCGGCTGGGCTTGCATGCATGTGTCCCAAACTGCGCAACGGTTTGGGAATGCATGAAACGAAGATCCAGGCGCTTCGCGTAAGTCAGTTTCAAACGCGTCGCGCCCGGTCGAGGGGCCACGCGCGGAAAGACCCATCAGCGGCCGGCTGAAACCGGCTCGGGAAGTAGCGATGCGCCGTTTCGCGGTCCTCATCACGCTGATGCTGCTTGGTGCCTGCTCGACGGTCGATGATCTGACGCCATCGCTGTCGTCGTCCAGCGCCCCGACGGTTGCGGTACGCGCGCCCCGTTTTGCCGATTCCGACCCGCATGAATGGGATAGCGGCGCACCGTGGAGCTACGCCGTCCACGGCACCGACGTCTCCAAATACCAGACATCGATCGACTGGCCGGCGGCCAGGGCCAGCGGCATCTCCTTTGCCTTTATCAAGGCTACCGAAGGCGGAGACCGGTTCGATGAAGCTTTCAACGAGCATTGGAGTCGCACGAAGGCCTCGGGTATCCCCCGTGCCGCCTATCATTTCTTCTACTTTTGCACGCCGGCCGCTACCCAGGCGCGCTGGTTCATCCAGAACGTGCCCAAAGACAGTTCGGCGATGCCGCCCGTTCTCGACATGGAATGGAACCCGAAATCGCCGACCTGCAAGCTGCGGCCAGATTCCGCCACGGTACGCAGCGAGATGAGCACATTCCTCAAAATCGTCGAAAAACACTACGGCAAGAAGCCGATCATCTACACGTCGGTCGACTTCTTCGAAGATAATGGTCTATCGGGTTTCCGGGGCTACCCCTACTGGCTGCGCTCCGTCGCCGGGCACCCGCGCCAGAAATACGGCAGCCATCCATTCACCTTCTGGCAGTATACCGGAACGGGCGTCGTGCCGGGCATGGCCGGAAACGCCGACATCAACGTCTTCAACGGCTCCGAAGCCGCCTGGAAGAAGTGGTTGCGGCAGAACACCCGTTGACACCAGGCCTGCCGCCTGCTTTTCGACACAGCCAATGACGAATACCCGCAACCGCTGGTAATCTTCTCGGAAGGATGGCGATGCGATCGCGTTTTGGAATTCTCGCGGCGCTGCTCCTGACCGCCGTGCCGGCCGCGGCACAGCAATGCGGCGGCGATTTCGAGGCATGGAAGCAGGGCGTGGCGGCGGAGGCCAGGGCGGCCGGCGTCGGCGCTGCCGGCCTTGATGCGCTGGAAAACGCCACCCTCGATGAGAAGGCGCTGGCACGCGACCGCGCCCAGGGCGTCTTCACCCAGACCTTCATCGAATTCTCGAACCGCATGATCTCGTCCCACCGGCTGAAGCAAGGTGCGGCCAATCTGCAAAAATATGCCGAGATCTTTGCCCGCGCCGATCGCGAATTCGGCGTCCAGGCGCCCGTCATCGCCGCTTTCTGGGCCCTGGAAACCGATTTTGGCGCCGTGCAAGGCGATTTTCATACGCTGAACGCTCTAGTGAGCCTCTCGCATGACTGCCGCCGCCCGCAGTTGTTCCGGCCGCAGATCGTGCCGCTGCTGATGCTGATCGATCGCGGCGTGGTGCCGGCCGACGTGACCGGTGCCTGGGCCGGCGAGATCGGCCAGACGCAGATGTTGCCTTCCGACTATCTCGGCCACGGCGTCGACGGCGACGGCGATGGCCTGATCGACCTGCGCGGTAGCGCGCCGGATGTGATCATGAGCACGGCCAGCAAGATCCAGTCGCGCGGCTGGAAGCGCGACCAGCCTTGGATCGAGGAAGTCCGTGTGCCCTACGATTTGCCGTGGGAGCAGACGGGGCGCACCAACAAGCTGCCGTTGACGCAATGGACCCAGTGGGGCGTTACCAGGCCAGACGGCACGCCGCTTCTCGACAACGGCCTGAAGGCCGGCCTGGCGCTGCCCATGGGCCGCAAGGGGCCAGCCTTCCTGACCTACGACAATTTCGACGTCTATCTCGAGTGGAACCAGTCCTTCACCTATGCCCTGACCGCGGCAAATCTTGCCGCCCGGCTGGGGGGCGCGCCGCGATTCGATCCGCGCAACCCGGAACCCGGCCTCAACGGCGACGAGATGAAGGCGCTGCAGACCAAGCTCGAGGCGAAAGGTTATGACGTCGGTACCGTCGACGGCATCCTAGGCACCAACACCCGCGAGGCGATCCGCAAGGAGCAGATGCGGCTCGGCCTGCCGGTCGACGGCTGGCCGACGCTCGAGCTGCTGGCGAGGCTGTGAGGGCGGTGAATGGTGAATGGTGAAAAGAATAGCACCGGAGCCGCACTGAACACCAGAGCTACTACTATTCACTATTCACTATTCACATCACCGCCTGGCAAGCAAGAAATCGATGAAGGCTCGCAGCGGCGCGGGAACCTGCCGGGAACTTGCGTGATATAGATAAAAACCCGGAAATCTCGGCGACCAGGCTTCGAGAAAGCGGATGAGCTTTCCCGCTTCGATCCACGGCCGGACCTGGTATTCCAGCATGTACGCCACGCCGACCCCATCCAGAACCGCCCCGATCATCAGGTCCGTATCGTTGACCGTCAGGCCACCGCTGACGGCCACTTCCAGGGCACGTTGGCCTCGGGCGAACTCCCACCGGTAGAGATTGCCGCCGCTCGGCCACTGGAAATTGATGCACTGGTGCTGATGCAGGTCCGCGGGGTGACGGGGTATCGGGTGATGCTGCAGATACCTCGGCGCCGCCACTGCAGCCATCTCGAGCTCCTCGCTGAGCTTCACAGCCACCATATCCTTGTGCAGCCGCTCACCCAGTCTGATTCCAGCATCGAAGCGGCCCTCGACGATGTCGGTGAGCATGTCGTCGACAATGATTGTGAGGGCGATATCGGGATAGGCGCGGCGGAAATCGCCGAGGATCGGCGCGATGAAACGCGTGGCGGCGATGCGCGGAACATTGATGCGCAGCGAGCCTGCTGGCCGGCCGCGTGATGCATGCGCGTCCGCGACGGCGCCTTCCAGTTCGCCGAATGCCGGTGCGATGCGGGCAAACAGCTTCTCGCCCTCAGCGGTCGGCGACATGCTGCGCGTGGTGCGGTTAAGCAGGCGGATACCGAGACGCTCTTCCAGCCCACGTATCGTCTGGCTGAGTGCTGGAGGCGAAATCCTGAGCTTGGCCGCGGCGCGGACAAAGCTTCCCTCTTCGATGATTGCTGCAAATGCCGTGAGTTCGGAAAACTCGCTTCCTCGCATTATGTACCTCAGGCTTAACAAGTCAGTTAGATAATAGGCTATTCTCTGAGCAATAGCATGCCCCTAGCTTTTCCCCGGAACGCCGCTCGATCGAGACGGCCGTAGCCAGACGAAGGAACAGCCATGCATCGTCCACTCGAAGGCAAGACCGCACTTGTGACCGGCAGCTCGCGCGGCATCGGACGCGCCATCGCCGAGGGGCTCGCGGCCAAGGGTGCTGCCGTGGTCGTCAACTATGTCGGCAACGAGAAAGCAGCCAGGGAAGTCGTTGCCGCCATTGAAGGGATTGGCGGAAAAGCCGTCGCCATCCAGGCGGACGTCTCCAGCATCCCCGACATTCGCAAGTTGTTCGACGAAACCGAACGGCAGATGGGGCCGATTGACATCGTCGTAGCCAATGTCGGCGTCGCCGTCATAAAGCCGCTCGTCGAGGCCACCGAAGCGGACTTCGATCATGTGTTCGGGGCCAATGCCAAGGGCACCTTCTTCACGCTTCAGGAAGCGGCGCGCCGCGTTCGCGACGGTGGCCGCATCATTGCCGTCTCCACCGGTGGAACGAAGATGTTCTTCACGCACACGGCGCTTTATCTCGGCAGTAAGGGAGCCGTCGAGCAGTTCGTCCGCGTCCTCTCGCGCGAACTCGGCCCGCGCGCCGTTACCGTGAATGCGCTTTCGCCAGGCTTCACCGACACCGACCTGCTTCCGGAGCGGGACCGGGCCGTGGCCGCCGGCATGTCGCCCTTCGGCCGGATCGGAGGGCCGCGCGACGTCGCCGATGTCGCGGTTTTCCTGGCTTCGGACGAAGCTCGCTGGCTGACCGGCGAGAACATCCAGGCCGGCGGCGGAGTAGCCTGACTGAATGGTGAATGGTGAATGGTGAATGGTGAATGGTGAATGGTGAATGGTGAAAAGAACAACACCTGAGCCGCGCAGAGCACAAGAGCTACTACTATTCACTATTCACTATTCACTATTCACTATTCACTATTCACTATTCACTATTCACTATTCACTAATCCGCCATCGTCTCGAGGCTGGCGAACCCTTGCGGCGCGTCGCCTTCGTCGAATGGCGTTGCCACCTCGACGAAGGTGTCGGGATAGAAGCCGTTGAACCGTGTCCTGAGCGACAGCGAGTAGGCGCCGATATGGCCGATCTCTATCCAGTCGCCGGTATCGACGGTTTCGGGCAGCCAGAACGGCCGCGACAATATATCGACGGAATCGCAGGTCGCGCCGCAGACCTTGAAGGGCACGATGGTCTTGTCCTCGCCATTGCGCGAGCGGATCGCCGGATCGGGGATGAAGCGCGCCGGCAGCGTGATCTTGCCGGTCCATGAATCCGACAGCGACGCCCAGATGCCGTCATTGATGTAGAGCCTTTTGCCCTTGCGCAGCAGCACGCGCACGATCAGCGACAGGCAGCGCGCCACGATCACCCGGCCGGGCTCGGCCACCAGCGGCATCTGGTCGAATTGGTACTCCTGGAGGTCGCCCGATAATCGCGACATGATCTGGCCGAGCGACGGCATCTCCGGCTTGCGGCTGTTCGGGTCATGGCCATATTCGGCCGGAAAGCCGCCGCCGACATCGAGCCCGGCAATGTCGAAACCGACGCGGTTGCGCACCCAGTCGGCCGAAGCCAGCGCCCGCTCATAGGTGTCGGGATCCTCGATCTGGCTGCCGACGTGAAAGCACAGCCCGACCTTGTAGCCGGTTCGGTTCAGCCGTTCGGCGAGTTCCACCGCATTGGCCGGTCCGGCGCCGAACTTCTTCGACAGTTCGTAGGCCGCCGAGCCTTTCGTCTGGATGCGCACGAACACGGTGATCGCGCCCGGATCGATGTCGAGCGCCCGCACCACCCTGGTCAGCTTGGTGATCTCGTCCTCATGGTCGAGCGAAATGACGCGAATGGCGTACTTTTCCAGCGCCAGCCTGATGTCCGACTGCGCCTTGACCGGGTGCATGTAGAGCATCTCGGCGTCCGGCGAGACGGCGCGCACGGCAGCGAATTCGCCGGGCGAGGCCACATCGAAGGCGCTGACGCCGGCCTCGACCAGTGCTTTGAGCACGATCTGCTCGCCATTGGTCTTGACCGCATAGGCGGTCTTGCCGGGAAACATGCCCATGAACTGTTTGGCGTCCGCCTTCAGCACCTGCGGGCGGAAGCAATAGATCGGATCGTCCGGGCGCAGCGCCAGCGCTGCCTCGCGGGCATTTTCGAATCGCTGCATGGACGAATCCCTTGACTGAGGCTGCGCACAATTAATCCAAGCTAGCGGCTAATGAAAACAATTCTATGTCTCGCCGCCCCGGCTTCGCGGCGCTACGCCTTTCTGTACGCCGGTTATGGGCGAGCTAGGCCATCGCTCAGGTTTCGGGTGGCCCTTGCGGCCGGATCGGGTATGGCGTGAACAGACGCCTGAAGAGCAAGGCATCTCGTCTGGGAGGACGACCAATGGCGATAGCTGCCACCACCACGATGCGCGGGCCGATGGTGCTCAAGGACTGGGCGCAGCTTCTGCTGCTCGGCGCCATCTGGGGCGGTTCGTTCTTCTTTGCCCGCATTGCGGTGGCGGAACTTCCTCCGCTGGTGCTGGTGCTGTTCCGCGTCACCATCGCGGCGGCGGCACTTCAGCTCTATCTTGCGGTTCGCGGCCCATCCTTTCGCCTCGCTTTGCCGCATGCCGGCCTGTTCTTCCTGCTGGCGCTCGCCAACAATGTCATCCCTTTCTCGCTGATCTTTGCCGGCCAGACCGAGCTTGGCGCCGGCGTCGCCTCGGTGCTCAATTCGACGACGCCGTTCTGGACGCTGATCCTCGCCAACGCCCTGACCAGCGACGAAAAGCTGTCCTGGAACAAGCTTGCCGGCATCGCCCTCGGTATCGCGGGAACGGCGGTGATGATCGGTCCCGGCCTCGTCGCCGGGCTCGGCGGCCCGGTCTGGGCGAAATTCGCGCTCATCGGAGCGTCACTATCCTATGCGGTTGCGCTGATGATTGCCCGCCGCTTCAAGGGTGTGCCGTCACCGGTCATTGCCACCGGACAATTGACTTGCTCGACCATCATCATGATCCCGGTCGTTCTGTTCACCTACGGGACCGCCAATCTGTTCTCGGCTTCGCCGCCGGTCTGGGCGGCGGTGCTGGCGCTGGCGCTGCTGTCGACCGCCTTCGCCTATATCCTCTATTTCAACCTTGTCGCCTCGGCCGGCGCCACCAACGCCTCGCTGGTCACGCTCATCGTGCCGGCCAGTGCCATCCTGCTCGGCTTCCTGTTCCTGGGCGAGCGGCTCGAACTGTTCGAATTGGGCGGCATGGCGCTGATTGCGCTTGGCCTCGTCACCATCGACGGTCGCCTGTTCGGGCGGCGTTAGAGATGGCGCTATATGGGCGTGATCGCCGGAACAGATGAACCCTGCCATTCCAGACGCCAGAGACCGCCTTGCCGGAGATTCTGAACGAGATCTGGATGGAAGGCGGCAAGGCAGGTCCCGCCAACATGTCTCACGGAAGGATAGACAAAACCGGTCGCGGCGTCTTGCTTGCGGAGTTGCTTCGCCAGCGCCTGCCCGGCAGGATAGGCTAAGGCAGTATCCGGATCGAGCACCGGGTCCTTGCTGAACTCAGCGCCGCGCAGATCGTGAAACGAGCCTATGAAGTCGGCAACGAGCTCCGCATAGTCGGTAACGTTTTCGAACCGTTCGATCGCAGCAAGCTCGCGCGTCAGATGAAACGAGACCTCGCCGAGCGCGGTTTCCGCATCGAACGCACAGTACCAGACGCCCCTGGCATCATCGTTGAAACGATTGCCGCCCGGACGGGTGTAAGCGAACGCCGCATTGATGAAGGTGTAGCCCGGCCTCCCGAAGACCAGTTCGCGCGGATCGAGGTCGGGCAATCCCCCTTGCTGCGCCTGAAGACGGCCGCTGGTGGCTCCTTCAAGCTCCGCAAGGTCCTCCATATCTCCATGATTCCTGGCCAACGGCATCAGGACCGGCTCCTTGAGCCTGCCTGTCGAAATCAGCCGGATCGTGTCGCGCTGGGAAATGTCGGCGCGCGGCGGGATCTGCATTCAAAGTCCGCCACGCAAAGCGTCGATGTGTTGGCGAACCTGCAGCAGCTTCGGAATGCCGCCCTCGATCATCACGTCCAGGGGGCGCCGGCCACCATACAGAGGTCCTTTGTTCGGCAACCGCACCCATTCATCGGCAAGCGCTTCGGAAAACAGAAGCCGCAGTCCCTTGAAGATGCCGATCAGGGCGCTGATGCGTGTCAGCGAATCCTGGGAGAGAACGCCCTCCCACTCGCCTTTCTTCATACGGAACCAGGTTCTCTCCGATACGTCGCCGATCAAGGTGCAGATCTCGGTGCTGGTCAGATGCCAGATGTCTGCGAGCCTGACGATGCCGGCAACAGCCGCTGGCGTGAGCCGCGCCCGTGCCGAGGCATCCGCCAGATTTGCCGGCAAAGCCTGATTTGCAGGATCGCGAACCGCATAAGCGACACTCATTCCGACCTCCATCACTTGGCAGACAATATACTGCCAATTGGCAGGATATGCAAGTCCCGGCTATCCTCACAACGCGCTGCTGGTTGCCCCATCGCATTCGTATGGCGTGCAGCACCCGGTTGGACATGCAAAGGACGCTCTGACGCTCCGAACCTTCAGTCGGTCCGAAATCGAATCCGATTTCTGGAGCGGTAGCGCTGCCATTCTCGTTACTGCCCCGGCTTTGCCACAAATTATTCACAGGTCCCGAGCCGGCTTTTGACAAAGAGTTTCAATGCCTAACGGCAAACGGCAGGTCGCAAATTCCACAATCTCGTCGCATTGCAGCAAAGTTTCTGCTTGCCTGTGGCACAAATGACCCTAGACTCTCGCCATAGCTCTTTAAGAGGAGGCTATGACATGGGACTGACGAGGCCGATCAACGCATTGATGATTTGTGCTGCGTTTGCATTCATCGGCGCCCTCATTATAGGCGTCCTTCCATAAGGCCGCTAAGCGGGGGAAGACCAGCACCGAATACTACAAACCATTGAAAGGGCCGGGCATTTTGCCCGGCCTTTTGCATTCCCCCGATCTTTGACATTTCGCTTTACGCCGCGGCCGATCCAGCTGCCTCGACTTCGTGCGACCTGATGCCGATCATGTGGCAGATGGCAAAGACCAGATCGGCCCGGTTCATCGTGTAGAAGTGGAAATCGCCGACGCCGCGCTCGACAAGGTCCAGCACCTGCTCGGCCGCCACGGCAGACGCCACCAGCGCATGCGTTTGCGGGTCGTTCTGCAGCCCATCGAAGCGCTCGGCCAGCCATGCCGGCACCAAGGCGCCGCAACGCGCCGAGAAGTTGGCGACCTGGGTGAAATTGTGCACCGGCAATATGCCCGGCACGATCGGTATGTAGATGCCGGCCCGCCGTGCCCGCTCGACATAGCGCTCATAGAGATCGTTGTCGAAGAAGAACTGGGTGATCGCCCGCGTCGCGCCATTGTCGGCCTTGCGCTTCAGCATGTCGAAGTCGGTGGCGAAATCCGGGCTTTCGGGATGCTTTTCCGGATAGGCCGACACCGAGATGTCGAAATCGCCGGCGCCCTTCAGCGCATCAACCAGCTCGGCGCCATTGGCATAGCCTTCCGGATGCGGCCGGTAGGCCGCGCCGACGCCCTCGGCCGGATCACCGCGCAGGGCAACGAAACGCTTGACACCCATATCGGCGAATTCCCGGATCACGGCATCGACCTCGTGACGCGCCGCATCGACGCAGGTCATGTGCGCCGCCGGCGTCAGCGTCGTTTCGTTGAGGATGCGCTTGACGGTGCGGGCCGTGCGCTCGCGGGTCGAACCACCGGCGCCATAGGTGACTGAAACGAATTTCGGCTTGAGCGGCTCAAGCCGGGTGACCGTATCCCACAGCCTTGCTTCCATCTCGTCGTTTTTAGGCGGAAAGAACTCGAACGAAACCCTGACCTTGTCGCCGATGTCGGGGCGGCGGGAGAAGCGGAACTGGTTCATCAGGCGGTTTCCCCTATCGGATACGCATTGGCCGGTTGTCTGTCGTTGGAAGGCTCGGCAATCAGCATGCGCCGATCGCGGCCGAGCCAGAGTTTGACGGTGAGCTTGGCCTCATTGCCGCCGCGAGGCTCGAATTCCTGGCTGTCCTCAAGGTCGAGGCCGGCCTCGGAAAACCAGTCGCCGATTTGCCGGTCGGAGAAGCCGAGACGCATATGCGCGTGCTCGTCGCGCAAAAACTCCAGCGTGTGCGGCGCGAAATCGACGATCACCAGCCGGCCGGCCGGGCGCAACAGCCGTGCCGCCTCGCGGACGGCGCGGGCAGGATCGTCGAGATAATGCAGCACCTGATGGATGGTAACGAGATCGAAGGCGTCGCGTTCGACCGGCGGCGCAAAAATGTCGCCCTGGCGCACCTGCGCATTCGAAACGCCGGCCTTGTCGAGATTGGCGCGCGCCACCGTCAGCATCTCGCGCGACATGTCGATGCCGACACCGCGCCGATAGAGCGGCGAAAATATCTCGAGCAGCCGTCCGGTGCCGGTGCCGAGATCGAGCATCGACTGGAACGGCCGCTTGCCGACGAGCTTAACGAGTGCTGCTTCGACCGCGCGGTCCGGCACGTGCAGCGAGCGGATATGGTCCCAGCTTGCGGCGTTTACCGAGAAATATTCGGCAGCCCGGTCCTGCCGCTTGCGCTTGACCGCGGCCAGCCGTTCGAGATCACGCTCGACCTGCGGATCGGCGCCGCGGATGCCGGAGACCAGCCCGAGCACGAAATCGCGCGACGTGTCGGAATCCGAAAGCCGGAAGAAGGCCCACGAACCCTCCTGGTAGCGGCCGATCAACCCGGCCTCCAGCAGCAATTTCAAATGGCGCGAGACGCGCGGCTGCGACTGGCCGAGGATTTCGGTGAGATCGGAAACGGTCAGGTCGCCGCGCGACAGCAGTGCCAATATGCGCAGCCGGCTGGATTCGGCCGCCGCCTTCAATGTATCTACCATCGTGTCGAGAGCGACATGCATGCGAGCATTCTCTTTGAAAAAGATATAAACATATGTTTATGTCGATTTTGATAGGCTTGCAAGCGCTATGTCGCTTCCGGACAAGAAAATGACGCATGCGTGGCGGATCGCGCAAAGCCGGAAGCATCGAGGCGAGAACCATGTTCGAAACGCGCAGCGGCGAAAAGCTTCTGGAAACCGACCCGGCAACGATGCCGCCGGATGGCCATGTCGTTTTCATCGGCCGTATCGCCTCGCCGTGGACGACACGGGAAACCTGCCCCAAAAACATGAAGGCCGCGCGGGAGACGGGACAGCCGGCGCACTTGGTTATTGACCCGCTCTACCGGGATGGCCTGCTCGGGCTGGAACGCGCCAGCCACGTGATCGTCCTGTCCTGGCTGCACCATGCGCCGCGGCAACTGATTGTCCAGAAACCCCGCCATGCAGTTGAACCGAAGGGCGTCTTTTCACTGCGCTCCCCTGCCCGGCCGAACCCAATTGGGCTGCATGTCGCCAGGCTGGTTGCCGTCGACATCAACACCGGCCGCATCGATCTCGACGCCATCGACGTGCTCGACGGCACGCCGGTCATCGACATCAAGCCCTATTTCGCTTCGACCGATGCCTTCGCCGAGGCGACCATGGCCGGGCGGGACGAGTCACCCAGATCGGATGAGCAGTGAGCGCCCCGACCGGCCGCCGCCGCGCCATCGCCAAGGCACTGACAGCGCTCCTGCCGCTGGCGCCCTATGCCGACATGGAAAAGATCCGTGCCGATGCCGGCGCCGTGCATATGAAGACCTTGCCACCGAGCATTGCCGTATGGCTGGCAACAATAGCCCACATCCGCCATATGCACACCGACTACGAAAAGCTGCTGGCCGAAGGCTATGACCGCGATTCCGCGCGCTTCTTCGTCATCGAACAGACCAACTTCGTGCTCACCCGCTGGCGCGCCACCCGCTTGCTCGACGATGGCGATGAGGCATAGAGCGATGCAAGCACACGCGTCGAGTTCTACGCTCTTCACCATTGTGATTGGCGAAATCCAGGGATGACAGCCAATCTCCAAAGTTGCAGGACTGAACGAGGCGCTAAACTAGCGTGCCAGCAAGCTCAAGGCAGTCGCGACGATGTCGGCGACCGGATGCGTGCCATCCAAGGTTATTGCCGCCTCGTCCGTCGCTGGCGCCTCCAGCGTGGCGAACTGGCTGTCGACCAGGCTTGCCGGCATGAAGTGGCCCTTGCGATTGCCGACGCGCCGCATCGCCGTTGCCGGGTCGATCTCCAAATAGACGAAAACGATATCCGGGCAAAAGCCGCGCAGGCGATCGCGATAGCTGCGCTTCAGCGCCGAGCAGGCAGCGACCACACCTTGCCCGCTTGCGATCGACGCGGCCATGCGCTGGCCGATCGCGTCGAGCCAGCCCTCGCGCAGCGCGTCGGTAAGCGGTTGTCCGCTCGCCATGCGCGCGACGTTTTCGGGCGGATGCAGCCTGTCGCCTTCGATAAAGAGGGCGCCCAATGCTGCTGCAAGCGCGTCGCCGACGACCGACTTGCCGCATCCGGCAACGCCCATCACCACGATGGCGGGTATCGTTCGAACAGTGCTCGCCGGCTTATATGACACGTCGTTCCCGGTCATGCAGGTCAGCGGCTTGCCGGCGCGCGGCCATAGAGCAGCAGCATAGCGACGATGACGACGCCGTAGATGATCTGCCGCCCCGCCTCCGGCATCTGCATGACGGAAAGGATGGATTGCAGGAGCGTGATCAGGATCACGCCGGCGACGGTACCGAGATACGAGCCCCGTCCGCCGAGGATCGAGGTGCCGCCGAGCACCACGGCAGCGATCGACGGCAGCAGATAGGCATCGCCCATCGACTGCGCCGCCTTGGAGGCATAGCCGGCCAACAGCACGCCGCCGAAGGCCGAGAGCCCGCCCGAAACCGCAAAGGCGATCATCACCACGCGCCGCGTGTCGATGCCGGAAAGATAGGCGGCACGCTCACGGTTGCCGATGCCGTAGACGGTGCGGCCGAAGCCGGTGCGGGTCAGCACGAACACCATTGCGGCGCCGATCAGCGCCCAGATGAGAACTGCGTTGGGCACGCCAGGAACGGCAAAGCCGGTCGCCAGATAGCGCATCGCACCGGTTGCTGAATCCTGCGGCGAGAAACCGCCCGTATAGACCACCATCAGCCCCTGCGCGACGGCGTTGGTGGCGAGCGTGATGATCATCGAGGGAATGCGCAGATAGGCGACGCCAATGCCGTTGACGATGCCGATCAGGACTCCGCAGAAGATGCCGAACGGAATGGCAAACGCCACGCCGACCGGGCCGTATGCGGCTGCGGCACAAGCCATCATGGCGCCGACCGCCACCGACCATGGCACCGACAGGTCGATCTGGCCGAGCAGGATGACCAGCATCATGCCGGTGGCGATGACGCCGAGAAACGACGCCACCTTGAGCTGCTGCAGCAGGTATTCAGGCGACAGGAAGCTGCGCGAATAGAGGCTGCCGAGAAACAGCAGCAGCACGATGCAAGCGAACGCCGTCAGCACCGCCGGGTCGGCGCGGCGAAGGAATTTCGGCATGCGGCCGGCGAGACCACTCACAGTCGTTTCGCTCACAGGAACCACTCCAGCCGGTTGCGGACCCGAAACAGGGCAAAGGCGCCGAGGCTGACCGCGATCAGCAGGATGACACCCTGGAACAGAGGCTGCCAGAGCGGATCGAAATCGAAGACGAACAGCAGGTCGCCGATGGTGCGGAAGGCAAGCGCGCCGAAGATCGCGCCGATGGCGCTGCCCTTGCCGCCGAACAGCGACACGCCGCCAAGCACGACCGCGGCGATCGAAAACAGCGTATAGGCGTTGCCGCTCGCATAGGCCGCATCGCCGGTATAGGTGAAGAACGTCAGGAACAGCCCGCCGATCGCGGCAAGCAGCCCGGCAAGCGCATAGGCGGCGAACTTTCCACGCCGGATCGGCACGCCGGACATGTAGGCCGCCATCTCCGAGGAGCCGGCTGCATAAGCGGCGCGGCCGAGCACCGACCGGCTGAACGGCACCCAGACGACAAGCACGACCGCCACCAGCGCCACCAGGCTCGCCGGCACAATACCAAACAGGCGCCCGGTCAGCGCGTCGGCGAGCCCCTCATTGACCGAGCCGCCCGGAAATGGCCGCAGCAGCAGCGCGATGCCGAAATAGACCGCGCCGGTGGCGATGGTGGCGACGATCGGCTGCAGGCGCCCATAGATAACGATGGCGCCGTTGATTGCCCCGCACAGCAGCCCGGTGCCGAGCACGGCGATGGCGCCGAAGGCGGTTTCGATGCCGGTGCCGACGACCAGCCACGACGCCAGGCAGTTGGTCAGCGTGAAGATCATGCCGACGGAGAGGTCGATGCCGGCGGTGATCACCACCAGCGTCTGCGCCATGGCGACGAAGGCGAGCAGCACGCCCTTGTTCGAAGCCGTCTGTACGACGTTGGCGGTGAAGCCCGCCGGATGGTTCGAGGTGTAGATGACGAACATGACGACGAAGATGCCGAACGCCAGCAGCGTTCCGCGCTGTTCGGCAAGCCAGTAGCGCCAATCCTTCACGCGTCCGCTCCTTGCTTTGGCATCTCTTCGTGAATGTTGAGCGCGCTGGCGATCAGCGCCCGCTCGGTGATTTCGGCGCCGACCAGTTCACGCTTCACCGCCCCGTCATAGAGCACCAGCACCCGGTCGCAGCAGCCGATCAGCTCGTCATAGTCGGTCGAATAGAACAGGATTGCCGCGCCGCCGTCGGCAAGCTTGCGCATCAATTGGTAAAGCTCCTGCTTGGTCCCGACATCGATGCCGCGTGTCGGATCGTTGAGCAGGATGATGCGCGGCTGCCGCATCAGCCATTTGGCGATGACGACCTTCTGCTGGTTGCCGCCGGACAGCGCGCCGACGGGGATGTCGAGGCCGGCCGTCTTGATCGCCAGAAGACCGACCATGTCGTCGATCAGCCGCTGCTCGGCGGCGCGATCGATGATGCCGGCCCTGGACAGCCGGTCAAGGGCGGCGAAGGAGAGGTTTTCGCGCACCGTCATCGGCAGCATCAAGCCTTCGGTCTTGCGATCCTCCGGGATCAGCGCCATGCCGATCCGGTCATCGCGCGCGGCGGCCGGGCTGGCGATCGCCACCGGCCTGCCGTCGATCAGGATTTGGCCCGACAGGCCGCGCAGCACACCGAAGAAGGCGAGCAGCAATTCGCGCTGGCCCTGGCCGTCGAGGCCGCCAAGCCCTACCACCTCGCCCGCCCCGACCGACAGCGAGACATCGTGCAGCCGATCAGTCCATGACAGGCTGCGCGCCTCGAGAACCGGCGTGGCTGCAGCAGCCGCCCGCGCGGGCTTGGGCGGAAAGATGTGGCTGTATTCGCGCCCGATCATCAGTTCGACGACCTCATTGTCGCTCTTGGTGCCGGCCGCATAGCTGGCGACATTGCGGCCATTGCGGAACACCGTGCACTGGTCGGCCAGCTCGGCGATCTCGTTCATGCGGTGCGATATGTAGAGCAGCGCCAGCCCTTCCGAACGCAACCGCTTCAACACGGCAAAAACCCTGGCGACGTCAGCGGCGGTCAGAGCCGAGGTCGCCTCGTCGAGGATCAGGATGCGTGGCTTGCGCGCCAGTGCCTTGGCGATCTCGACCATCTGCCTTCTTGAAAGAGGAAGATCCTTGACCAGCGCCAGTGGATGGATATCGGAGGCGCCGGCGCGAGCCAGGGCTTCTTCCGCAACGCGGCGCTGTGCCTTGCGGTCGATCATGCCGAAACGCTTGGGCGGATCGGAAATGGCGATGTTGTCAGCCACGCTGAGTTCGGGGACGAGCGACAGTTCCTGGAAGATGCACACGATGCCGGCCTGGTTGGCGGCGGCCGGCGAAGCGAAGGTCACTTCGCTTCCGTCCAGCATCATGCGGCCTTCGTCGGGCGCGACGACCCCCGCCATGACCTTGATCAGCGTCGATTTGCCGGCGCCGTTCTCGCCGAGAATGGCGTGGATGCTGCCTGGAGTGACCGACAGCTCGGCCTTTTCCAGCGCCCGCACGCCGCCATAGCGCTTGGATATGCCTTCCATGCGGAAGAGCGGAACCGCACCGTCCATCGGCCCTCCCCAGGCGCTTGGCAATCAGGATGTCGAGCGCCGACGCCGCGGGATTTCCCGCGGCGTCGGGCTGTTGGAGCTTACTGGTTTTCCTTGCTCTGGCCCATGATTTCCTGCGCCGTGAAATTGATGCCGCAGGTCGGGAAGGAATTGCCGACGAAGAAATTGTCGGACTGGTCGGGGAAGTAATCCTGGCCTGCCTTGAAGTTCGGATCCTCGACGATCGCCAGCGGCAGCTTGACCGCTTGCGGCACGACCTGGCCTTCAAGTGCCGCGATCGCTGTCTTGATGGCAACCGCAACCTGGGCCGGGCCGGTACCGGCCGACGAGCATTTCAGGCCGTCAGCGGCGAACTTGGCGCAGAATTTGCGGAAGCCATTCTCCGTCTCGCCGCCGAACGGCACGAACGGATGCTTGGCATCGATCATCGCCTGCACGATGCCGGTATCGCCGCCCTGCCCGGTAACGCCGTCGAAGGGACCATTGGTGGCAATGGCGTCGGCCGAAGCCTTTTGCGCAACGCCGTCATCCCATTTGCCGACGACCTCGGTGACATCCCACTTCTTGCCGGACGCGTCGAGAACCTCGTGGATGCCGTTGTGACGGTCGGTGTCGACGGACGTGCCGGCGACGCCGCGCACTTCCAGCACCTTGCCGCCGTTCGGCACGTGCTTGACCAGCCAGTTGCCCCACAATTCGCCAAGGCCTTTCTGGTCGACATTGACGTTGATGGCATCCTTGGTGTCGAGGATGTTGTCGAAAGCGACCAGCACGACGCCGGCTTCCTTGGCCCGCTTGATGACAGGGCCGAATGCGGTCGGATTCTGAGCGTTGACGACAATCGCGTCATAGCCGGAATCGATGAAATTGTTGATTGCCGAAATCTGGGCCGGCACGTCTTCGCCGGTCGAGACCACCTTGAATTCCTTGAGCTTGGCTGCGACCTCCGGCTGCGCTGCATAGGCCTTCGCCGTCTGCACCATCTGGATGCGCCACGTGTTGGCGATGTAGCCGTTGGCCAGAGCGATGCGGTATGGGCCGTCTTTTTTGGGGAACTTGAAGAACTGCGTATCGGCCGACCAGGGTGCGAAGCACTCAGGCTCGGCCGATGGCCCCTTGACGATTTCAGGCTCGGCGATCGCCGACGAGCTCAGCATGACAAAAGCAGTGGCGGCAACGATACCGCCAACGAGTGACTTGATCATCGATATTCCTCCCAGTTGCAGTTTGTTTGTTGTTACGTCGATGAATTTGCGCGTTCCCGGCCCGGCACCTCCCGCCATGCCCGTTGCGCGTTCAGGTGACCGAATGCCGACCCGATTTCCTCCTTTATTGCCCGGCTAATCCCGTAAAAAACTATCATATTATACATAATAAACAAGCATGAGCTGTCGCTTATGTATAATAAACAGATTCCACTCTTCGAGGCGAAATCCCGCCTATGAAAAGTGGTAGCGCTACCATGACGTTATGTAAAGCGCCATTTACATTGCGTTGAAGCTCGCTTCAGCGCGCCGTGCTTTCACGTCGCTTGAGTTCGAAGCCGAGGTCGACGACCCGCTGCTCCGGCCTGTTGCCCTCGATAGCCGCAAGCGCCATAGCGACAGCCCGTCGGCCGATCTCGTAGCGATAGGTCCGAACGCTGGTCACCGACGGGAAAGCAACCTCCATCATGTCCAGATCGTTGAAGCCGACGATGCCGATCGTCTTCGGCACGGCGATCGAAGCGCGATGGCATTCGAACAGCACGCCAAGCGCGATATCGTCATTGTTGCAGAATACCGCGTCGAGGCTCGGCACCTTGGCCAGCGCGTCGCGGAACAATTCGCGGCCGAGTGTCACGCTGGAGGGCACCGGCGTCGTGGTCGTGAGCCTCGGATCGAACAGGCCGGCCGCCTCCATCGCCGCGCGATAGCCGGCAAGCCGCCGCTGCGAACGCGGATCCATGCGCGCGCCGATGAAGCCGATCCGGCGATAGCCCGCCTCGATCAGATGTTCCGCCGCCGCCTTGCCGCCCTCGAAATGTGAGAAACCGACCATCATGTCGACCGGATCGAGCCCGGTCTCCATCACCTGCACCACCGGACAGCCTGCCGTTTCCAGCAGTTTTCGCGAGGCTGGCGTCTGGTCGATGCCGGCCACGATCAGCGCGGCCGGGCGTTGCGGGCCAAACACCTGCAGCAGCCGCTCTTCCTCGAGGCCGGAATAGTGGGTGTTGCCGAGCTGGATGCGGAAAGGGCCGTCCGACAGGCTGTCGTAGATGCCGCGCACCACTTCGGCAAAGACGTTGTTGGTAAGCGACGGTACCAGGACGCCAAACACCTCGGCGCGCGCCGAAGCCAGCGCCCGCGCGTTCGGGTCGGGCACATAGCCGAGCTCGTTCACCGCAGACTCGATCTGGCGGCGCAGATCTTCCGAGACACGCCCCGGCTCACGCAAGGCGCGCGATACGGTAATGGCGCCGACGCCGGCCTTGCGGGCGACGTCGGCGATGGTCGGGCGGCCGCCGCCGCGGCGCGAGCGCGGCTTGATCACTATACTCGTCCCGACGCCGGGCAACCGCCCAGACGCGATCGTGAGACGATGTTCAGGGTCTTTGCCACTGCTGCCTTGCCAACCCGTTGCCACACCTTGCCTGGCGTCGCGCAGCCTTCGGCTATTGTCAAGCGACGGCCGGAGAGACTGTGCCCGTATCGCCGTGCTTCAGGCCGTCACAGCAGCGCTGCGGCGGGCCTTCCACAGCAGCAGCGCCATGGCCAAAATGTTCAGCAGGTTCCAGGCAATGCCGTTGAGGAACGCGGCGGCATACGAACCGGTCAAATCGTAGATCCAGCCCGACATCCAGCCGCCGATAGCCATGCCGAAGATGGTCGCCATCATAACGATGCCGACGCGCTGGCCAGCCTCTTTGGCAGGCATATATTCGCGCACGATGATCGCATAACAGGGCACGATGCCGCCCTGCGACAGGCCGAAGACCAGCGAGACGACATAAAGCGAGGCCAGCCCGTCGAACGGGATATAGAACAACAGCGACAGGCATTGCAGCACCGAACCGATCAGCAGGGTTTTCACGCCGCCGATGCGATCGGCAAGGAAACCCGAGCCAAGCCGGCTGACGACGCCGGCCGCCAGCATGATCGACAGCATATCGGCGCCATGTGCCACGCCGTAGCCGAGATCCATGCAATAGGCGACGATATGGACTTGCGGCATCGACATCGCCACGCAGCAGCCGAGCCCGGCGACGATGAGCAGCGCCTGCAAGGCCGCCGGCGACAGCGAGATCGGCTGGACCACGCGGCTGCCCGGCGATCCGGGAACCGGCTGGGGCGGTGCGCCGCGCCGGAGCAGCAGGATCAGCGGCACCATGGTGACCAGGCAGACGACACCGATCGCGGCATAGGTGAAGCGCCAGCCTTCGGTCTGCATGACATAGGGCATCGCCGTCGGCCAGATCGCTCCGGCGAGATAGTTGCCGGACGCGGCAGCCGTCACCGCAACGCCGCGGCGCCGGTTGAACCAGTGCGAGATGTCGGCAATCAGCGGCCCGAAGATCGCCGACGAGCCGACGCCGATCAACAGGCCCTGGACGAGGGTGAACTGCAGGATCGAACTGGTCAGCGACGCCAGCAGGAAGCCGGCGCCAAGTGTAATCGCGGCAATTAGCGCCGGGACCCAATACCCGATGCGGTCGATGGCGCGGCCGAACAGCACATTGCCGGCGGCAAAGCCGACCATGGTCGCGGTGTAGGGCATCGAGGCAGCGGCGCGATCGACGCCGAATTCTGCCTGCACGGCAGGCAGCACCACGACCACCGCCCACATGCCGACCCCGCCTATGGTTGCCAGCAGCATCGAGACGCCGAGCCGTATCCAGGCATAGGCGCTGTCGATGCCGGAACTTGCTGCCTGGTTTGAGACGATGGGGGTCAAGAACGTTTCCTGTCCGCAGTTCTTAAATCGGCGGTTCTGACCACTATCAGCGCATTCGCATCGCGGAGCAGCGCCACGGCAGGCCAATCCGTGGCTCCAGGGATTCGGGCCGAAGTGGAACAGTGGCGCACCATAGGGCGTTTTCTTTTCGAACGAGCTTGTGGAAGGAGTTTGCCATGACCGCGCAACGGAAATGGTCTGCCGACGTCACCGAGCATAGCGACGCGCTGGATCTCGAGGAGCACATCTTCGAATCCCACGATCCGAGGAAGATCGCCGCCTCGCTGAAGCGCTCGGCCGAGCACAGCGACCGGCGCAAGGCGGGGCCGTTTCAATCCGCCATGTCGATGCTGAATTTCTACATCAACCGCGCCGGCAAGAACCTGCCGGCGGCGCAGAAGAAAGTGCTGGAGGACGCAAAGGACGAACTGCGCGTCCTTTTTGGCCGCCCAAAGGAAGACTAGAATCGGTCACTATTGATTGGTTCTGCCAAATCAGGCTGAACTGGACCTAGTGACAGGGCCTCTTTGTCGCCAGTCTGCAGGCTGGCTTGCATTCGCAAGCCTGCAAAAGCCTGGCGTCATGACGGTCAAGATCGGCATCAATCCCATTACCTGGAGCAATGACGACGTCCCGGCGCTTGGCGGCGACACGCCGCTGCAGACCTGCCTGTCCGAAACCGCACAGGCCGGTTATCGCGGCACCGAGCTCGGCGGGAAATTTCCGCGCCAGGCTGAGGTGCTTGGGCCGCTCCTGTCCTCCTATGGCCTGGAACTCGTCTCCGGCTGGTATGATGGCCGCATCCTCGACCGCACGGTCGAAGAGGAATTCGCGGCGATTACCCCGCATCTGGCGTTGCTGCGCGACCTCGGCGCCAAGATCGTCGTCTACGCCGACACCTCGCGCGGTCGCCATGACGGCATTTTCGCACCGATCTCCGAGCGTCCGCGCCTCGGCGACGGCGACTGGCGGGCCTATGGCGAGAAACTGACCGCCCTCGCCACCCGCATGGCCGCATTCGGGGTCGGCATGGCCTTCCACCACCACATGGGCACCATCGTCGAGACGGACGATGAAGTCGACAGGCTGATGGCGGCGACGGGGCACAGCGTCGGACTGTTGTTCGATACCGGCCACTGCCTGTTTTCGGGCGGCGACCCGCAATCGCTGTTGCAGCGGCATCTCGATCGTATCGTGCATTTCCATTGCAAGGATGTTCGCAGGGCGGTCCTGGAAAAGGCACGCCGCGAGGACATGAGCTTCATGGCGGCGGTAGTGGACGGCATTTTTACCGTGCCCGGCGATGGCTCGGTCGATTTCCTGTCATTGCTGAAACCCCTCGCCGCGCGCGGCTATGAGGGTTGGATCGTTGTCGAGGCCGAGCAGGATCCGGCCAAGGCGCATCCGCTGACCTATGCCAGCAAGGGCTATTTCTCGCTGCTCGCCACCGCCCGCGAGGCCGGCTTCGAAGTGGCGACGCGGCAGGCAAACTGACCGGCCCGCATTTGCGAGCCGGGGGAACACAATGGGCGCGCGCCTCGATGGGGTTAGCGACGCGAATGCGCCCGGCGATCCGCGCCGCCTTGCTCCCTGCGCGGCGCGGATCGCAGAATCCCGGCTCTGGATTTCAAAACCCGACGTTCGAGCTTGAGGCCGGCCGGAAGCCGTGCCTTGATGCAACCGAGGAGGAGCGACATGGCTTTCGAAGCTGCGCTTGGCATGGAACGGCTTTGCACCATCCGGGAGATTGCCGAAAAGGCGGAACTTGGCGCCGCCACCGTTCATCGCGCGCTGAAGAACAGCCGCGAGGTCCACCCCGAAACCAGGCGACTGGTGCTTGATACCGTCTGTCGGCTCAACGAGGAAAAGATCGCCCGCGCCGCCCGGTTCGTCGGGGGATAGTGCCTTGGCCGACCACATGCGCCTTTCCCTCGACATCATGTCGGTCGACCGCGCTTCGGAAGAACCGATGCATCGTCAGATCTACGGCGCCTTGCGACGCTTCATCCTTGACGGCCAAATCCCGCAGAACACGCTGCTGCCGTCGACGCGCTCGCTGGCCGAAGACCTCAAGGTCGGGCGCAACACGGTCATCGCCGCCTATGACCAGCTCCTTGCCGAAGGTTTTATCGAGGCGCGCGCCGGATCGGGCACCTGGGTAGCGCCGATCCAGCAGAACCGCCCGTTGGCATCTCTGCTCGCCGGACTGGCAGCGCCGCAAAAACTGTCGCGGCGCGGCCAGACCATCGTCAACGGCCCGCAACCGCCGCGTAATGCCGGCGTCATCAATTTCCATCCCGGCGTGCCTGAAACGGCGTCGTTTCCGTTCACCATCTGGTCAAGCCTTCTGGTGCGCAATGCACGCAGCCGCGACGAGAGCCTGCTCGGTTATCTCTCCTTTGCCGGCCACCCCGGCCTGCGTCAGGCCATTGCCTCGACCATCGGCCTGTCGCGCGGCATCAGCTGCACCGCCGACCAGGTGATCATCGTCACCGGTGCGCAGGCAGCGCTCGATCTCGTCTCGCGCGTGCTGATGGACGAAGGCGACCATGTCTGGATGGAGGAGCCCGGCTATCTCGGCGCCAAGAGCGCCTTTCTCGCCAGCGGCGCCAGGCTGGCACCGTTGAAGGTCGACCGGCGTGGCTGGCATCTTGCCGATCCGGAGCTGCCGCCGCCGCGGCTGATCTATGTGACGCCATCCTGCCAATGGCCGTTCGGCACCATCATGCGCATCGAGGAGCGATTGCAGTTGCTCGACATCGCCGAACGCAACGGCGCCTGGATCGTCGAGGATGACTATGACGGCGAATACCGGTTCCGCGGCCGGCCGGTGCCGGCGCTGCGCGGGCTCGATCATGCCGACCGCGTCGTCTATATCGGCAGCTTCGGCAAGACGCTGATCCCGGCGCTGCGCATCGGCTATCTGATCGTGCCGCGCGAACTGTCGGTGCCGTTCGACCGGGCGGTGAGCATCACCGGCCAGTTCGCGCCGCTGATCCTGCAGGCAACGGTCAACGATTTCATCACGCAGGGCTATTTCGCCACGCACCTCAAACGCATGCGCCGGCTCTACGCGCGCCGGCAGGCGAACTTCGTCAAGCTGTGCCAGGAGCATCTGGCGGAATGGCTGACCGTCACGGAAAACGATTCCGGCATGCAGCTGCTGGCGAGCTTCGTCAGGCCCTACAAGGACAGCGACGTGGTCGCCGCCGCCGTCAAGGAGGGGCTCGACGTCCAGGGCATCTCGATCAACTACCATTCCACAGAACCCGAGCACGGCCTGCTGCTCGGCTATGCGGCAATGGACGAACGCCAGATCCTGCGCGCGGTGCTGGCGCTGCGCGCCGCGTTCCTAAGGTTGGACAGAAGCTAGAGCCAGGCTTCCCCAATCCGGGCTTTCCGGCGCCGGCGCATGTTGCCTGGCAAGATCGGGAATCCCTAGGATCCCGGCTAGCGACGCCGATGCAGCCAAGGCAGCGCCCGCTTCGCTCTCTTGGCGCGAAGAGATCGCCCCCACGGATCAGCCGCGCGCGCTTACCCTACTGCTTGATCTCGGGTTCGACGAGTTTCGCCAGATTTCGCAGCGACTCCTGCCAGCCGAGATAGCAGGCCTCAACCGGGATGGCATCTGGAATACCGGCCTGCGTGATATTCACTTCGGTGCCGACCGACACTTTCTTCAATGTCACGGTCACCTCGATCTCGCCGGGCAGGTTGGGGTCGTCGAACCGGTCGGTGTAGCGCAGCTGCTCATTGGGCACGAGCTCGACATATTCGCCCCCGAACGAGTGGCTGTCGCCGGTGGTGAAGTTGCGGAAGGACATTTTGAACGTACCGCCGACTTTCGCCTCGAAGTGATGAACCGTGCAGGTGAAGCCGTTCGGCGGCAGCCATTTCGCAAGTGCATCCGCTTCGAGGAACGCGCGGTAGACTTTCTCCGGGCTGGTTGTCAGAACGCGGTGCAGACGTACGGTGCCGGGCATATCGTTAATCCTCCGTGGTTGGTGATCGATGCCCCTAGGACGAGCGGGAGCCCGGCCTATCCGACACGGGCCTGCGGATTTTTTGACGCCCGGTTATGCCGGCCGGAATCCTCGCCCGGCCGCCGGACAAGGAACTCGGCCGCAGGGTAGCAAACCGCGTCGGAACTGGTCTAGTTCACACTGTCGAACTTCTGCAGATCAACCGGTGCCGCTTTGCGCAATTCGACATCATCCAGCGAAGCATTTTCCAGCGCCACCCGCGCCGCCGCGTCGATGTTGTGGATCATGTCCTGAATATCGGTATCGTCATGCGCCGGGTTCATGGCGATCATCACCGTGCGATTGAGGATGTCGAGCGAGCGCTTGCCGAGGTCGTCGGCGTAATCCAGCCGCAGGCCCTGGTTCTCGGGCAATGCATAAGGATTGAGCGCCGGATGATGCGCCCCTTCATGCATCAGCACCTGGTCCCACTGGGTGAAATTGTGACGGCCGGTCTTGCCGGCAACGACGCTCGGAATGGTCTTCGAAAAAGTCTGCGCCGCCTGCTCGCTCGGCAGTAGGTACATCACCTGTGCGGCGCAATCGTCGTCCGGGCTGTTCATCGGCGACGGTGTCAGACCGAGATTGCCGAGATGGCGGGTGCCGGCCAGCACCATCTTCTTCTCGGCGCGCATCGCCTCGATGATGCCGTCCAGTCGATCGAGTTGGACGTTGAGCATCGCCCCCATCAGTTCGGAAGCACGCGCGCCGATGCCGGCGAAGGGTTTGATGCTGTCGCTTCTGCCCTGCCAGTAGAAATGGCAAGGGTCGATGGCGCAGCGCGCCCGCTCCGCCACTTTCGGGTCGCTGGTGGCAATGCCGCCGCCCTCGCCCGAGGTCATGTTCTTGAAGTAGTTGAAGGAATAGGCGCCGGCATGGCCGATCGAGCCGAGCTTGCGGCCCTCATAGCCGCCGCCGATGCCTTGGCAGACATCCTCGAGCACCAGCAAGCCGCGCTTGGCAGCAATGTCCATGATCGCATTCATGTTGCAGGCCGCGCCCCACATATGCACCGGGATGACCGCCCTGGTGCGCGGCCCTATGGCATCGCGCAAGGCGACGGGATCGATGGTCAGGCTCTCGTCGATGTCGACGATGACGGGAATGGCCCCGACCGACAGCACCGCGGTCGCTGTCGCCATATAGGTGTGCGCGGGCACCAGGACCTCGTCCCCCGGACCGATGCCGAGCCCGATCAGGCCGGCCGCGAGCCCATAGGTGCCGCTGGCGGCCAGTGCGAAATGCTCGACGCCAAGATGCTGCGCATAGCGGGCCTCGAAGCGGTCGCATTCGCTGTCCTTGCCGTAACGAAACAGCGCGCCCGAGCGGATCACCCTGGCAATGGCTTCGATTTCCTCTTCGCCGGCGGTGTACATGACAGGCCTCCAAGTTACTTGGTAGTTGGGTCACTTGGTAATGTGGGTCGCTTGATGGTGTGGACAGCTGTAGGCTTGTGGGCACAGTTTGGAAGAACCACTCCGCCGCTATTCGACCAAGCCATCTGCGCCCGGAAGACGGTTCCTATGAGTGGTTTTGAACCCTGATTGGGGAAATCGGCAGCTAAGTGTCTCAGCCGGCAGGCAAATCGTACCCATCCGAATTCGCCAAAGTGGCCCTGTCGGAAAGCCAGCTTTCGGCGTTCCATTCCGGCCAGTTGGGCAAACGGTTGGTTCCATGAAATACGGGACACACTTTGGAAGACCCTCGAGACCGGCGCGCCGGCGGAAAGGCCGACATTCGTGAACGCCGCCGGCTCAAGCAAACGGATCGTGCTCCACGAGGACGATGTCGGCATGTGCCACGGCGCCAACAGCGCCTTTCTCGAATTGAACGGGCTAGGTGTCTGCAGTTCCGGCGCGGTGATGGTGCCGTGCCCGTGGTTCCTCGAAATGGCCGAAAGCGCCGCAGCCAACCCTGGCCTTGACCTTGGCGTCCACCTGACGCTGAACAGCGAGAAACAGCACTACAAATGGCGGCCGCTGACCGCGCCGTCGCGGGCGGCCGGCCTGACCGACGAGTTCGGCTTCTTATGGCCCGACGTGGCGACCACGCGCCGCAAGGCGGTGCCGCAGGCGGTCGAGGCCGAGCTTCGCGCCCAGATCGACACCGCCTATCGCGCCGGCATCGACGTCACCCACCTCGACGCGCATATGGGCGCAGCATTGTCGCCCGAATTTTGCGACATCTACATCAAGCTCGGGCTCGAATATCAGCTGCCCGTGCTGCTGACCAAGACCCTGTCCGCTTATTCCCCCAACGACAATCTGGTCGGCGTCACCGAGGAGGCGTTCCAGCGCGGCGTGGCGCTGGCCTGCGCCGGCGGCTTTGCCATTTTCGACGCCGCCATCCAGACGACCTGGGGCCGGCCGCGCTCCAGGCCGATCGAGCCCGTTTACAAAGCGCTCATCGAGGGTGTGCGCGAGGGCCTGACTTTCTTTTGCCTGCATTGCAACGCGCCCGGTGAACTCGAGCTGATCGAGCCGCGCTCCGCCTATATCCGCACCGAAGAGTACGAGCTGTTCCGCGACCAGGGCTTTCGCGACTGGCTCGCCGCACAGCCGATCGATGTCATCGGCATGAAGCCGTTGCGCGAGGAGCTTCGCGCAGCACTCTCGGCCGGGCGATCGTCAACATCAGCCCGCGGCAACAACGCGGGCGAACAGCGATTGACGTCGGCAAAGGCCCGCAAAGCGGCCACCCGATCCGCGACGTGAGCCGATCGTCGCGGCCGGAAAACGGCGCCAGAGGGATTGGAACTGCAACGACAAATGGGAGAATAAGATGAAAACTCTTCTGAAAGCGGCATTGGGCGCCTTCGTCACGGCGGGCCTGATGACAGGCATTGCATATGCCGCGGGCCTCAAGGATCCGAAGGACGTCCACATCACGTTCGTCGTGCATGGGTCGGCGTCCGATCCCTATTGGTCGGTGGTCAAGCGCGGCGTCGATGACGCGGCCGCCCTCACCGGCGCCAAGGTCGAATATTACGCGCCGCAGGTCTTCGACGTGGTCGAGCAGGCCCGGCTTCTGGACGCCGCCATCGCCACCAAGCCGGACGGCATCGCGGTCTCCATCGCCGACGCCAATGCACTCGGCAAATCCGTCAAATCCGGGCTTGCCGCCAATATTCCGATGGTGGTTCTGGATTCCGGCGAGAAGGAAGGCGCCGAGCTCGGCACCACGCTCTATGTCGGCACCGTTTCCGAATATGATTCCGGCAAGAAGGCCGGCGAGCGGCTGGCCAAGGAAGGCACGCTCAAGGTCGTCTGCATCAACCACGAGGTCGGCAATGTCAGCCTCGACCAGCGCTGCCAGGGCCTCAATGACGGGCTGAAGCCATCCGGCGGCGGCACCGAGGTTCTGGCCGTGGCGCCCGATCCGGCCGACATCCAGCGCCGCACCGAAGCCTATCTGTCGGCGCATCCCGACACCCAAGCCGTCTTTGCGCTTGGTGCCACCGCCGCCAATCCGCTGATCCCGATGTTCCGCGACAAGGAACTGTTCGGCAAGCTCAAGCTCTACACTTTCGACATCAGCCCGGAGGTCCTCGACTCTGTCGTCGCCGGCGAAATGGGCTTCGGGATGGATGCCCAGCAATATCTGATGGGCTATCTGCCGGTGATCTATCTGGTCGAGCAGGCGACGCACGGCTTCTGGCCGCAGAACAACGCCTATACCGGGCCGCTGTTCATCGACTCGCCCGAAAAAGCCAAGGCGATCCTGGCCCTCGCCAAAGAGGGCATCCGCTAGGCCAGCACTCCGACGGAACGGGAGAATGCGCCAGGCGCTCTCCCGATCCGTTCGAAGATTGCGAATTGAGCGATTGGAGAGCCTAATGGCGGTCGTGGAAGACAAGGCGATACCTCCGGGCGAACTGAAGGCGACCGACCGCTTCGGCATGACGTCGAAGCGGGCCGCCGGCGCCGACGAGCGGCTGGCCAGCACCGGCAAGCTGACCCAGTGGCTGCGCCGGCCGGAAGCCGGTGCTGCCGGCGGGCTGCTTGCGACGATCATCATCTTTGCGCTGCTGCCGGGCGCGGCGAACCTCTATTCGCTGCAGGGGTCGATGACCTTCCTGACGCTGTCGGCGGAGCTCGGCATCGTCGCCACGGCAGCAGCACTTCTCATCATCGCCGGCGAGTTCGACCTTTCGGTTGGCTCCATGGTCGGCTTTGCCGGTGTCGTCATCGGGCTAACTGTGAAGTACTGGGGCCTGCCGCTATGGGGCGGCATCGCCTGTGCCTTCGCCGTTGCCATCCTCACCGGCTATCTCAACGGCCTGATCGTGGTGAAGACGCGCCTGCCCTCCTTCATCGTCACGCTCGCCACGCTCTATATCCTGCGCGGACTGTCGATCGGCATCACCCGCGCCGTCACCGGCCGCACCCAAATTCCCTACATCCTCGAAGGCGTACCGGACCCGGCGACGGCCGGCATTTTCAACGGCCATCTGCTCACCGGCCTGTTCCACTGGATGGGCGCGCAAGGCTGGATCGGCACCCGCAGCGACGGCATTCCCTTCGTCGCCGGCATTCCGATGTCGATCGTCTGGTGGCTTGGCCTGACGGCGCTGGCCGGCTACGTGCTCACCCAGACGAAATACGGCAACTGGATCTTCGCCACCGGTGGCGACCTGATCGCAGCCCGCAACGTCGGCGTGCCGGTCGATCGCGTCAAGATCAGCCTGTTCGTCTACACCGCTTGCGCGGCGACGCTGCTTGCCACCATCCAGGTGATGGAGGCGGGCTCCGCCGACACCACGCGCGGCCTGCTCAAGGAGTTCGAGGCGATCATCGCCGCCGTCATCGGCGGCGTGCTGCTCACCGGCGGCTACGGCACAGTCTATGGTGTGCTGTTCGGTGCGCTGATCTTCGGGCTGGTGCAGATGGGCATCTTCTACACCGGCATCGACACCGACTGGTTCAAGGTCTTCCTCGGCATCGTCATCCTGATGGCCGTGCTGGTCAACAACTACATCAGGCTGAAGGCGCTCGGCCGCGGAGGTGGCAAATGACCGAGCCGGCCCAAATGACCGAACCGGCCCAAATGACCGAACCGGCAATGGAACTGCGCGGCGTCAGCGTCAATTTCGGCTCGGTGCGCGCCCTCCAGGACATCGGCATCAAGGTCTATCCGGGCGAGGTCCACTGCCTGCTCGGCGACAACGGCGCCGGCAAGTCGACGCTGATCAAGGTTCTGTCCGGCGTCTACCGGCCGAGCAAAGGCGAAATCCTGGTCGACGGCAAGACGGTCACCTTCCGCAGCCCGCGCGACGCGCAGGAGCTCGGCGTGGCAACGGTGTTCCAGGACCTCGGCATGATCTCGCTGATGTCGATCACCCGCAACTTCTTCCTCGGCCGCGAACCGACCAAAAGCAGCCTGCCCTTCTCGCGCATCGACAAGGAGCGCGCCAACACTATCGCCAGGCAGGCAATGGCCGATATCGGCATCGATGTGCGCGACCCGACGCAAGCCGTCGGCACGCTGTCGGGCGGCGAGCGCCAGTCGGTGGCGATCGCCCGCGCCGTGCATTTTGGCGCGCGCGTGCTGATCCTTGACGAGCCGACCTCGGCACTCGGCGTCCACCAGGCGGCGATGGTGCTGAAGTTCATCATCGAAGCACGCATGCGGGGCCTGGCCGTGATCTTCATCAGCCACAACATCCACCATGCCTATCCGGTCGGCGACACCTTCACGCTGCTCAACCGCGGCCGCAATCGCGGTACCTACGCCAAATCGGACATCTCGCGCGACGAGGTCATCTCGATCATGTCGGGTGGCGAGGATCTGAAGGCGGTCGAGGCGGAGATTGCCGGCCTGCTCGCCCAGATCGGCAACCGGCCGCCTGCGGCGGCTTGAGCTGACAATCGGACATCGCGGGGATGATGGCATGAGCAGGTTACGCGTCGGGGTCGTCGGCGCCGGCATGATCTCGCAGGTCGAGCATATTCCCAATCTGCTGCGCCTCGGTGAATTGTTCGAGCTGGTCGGCGTCGCCGACCCCTCCAGGATTTCACGGCAGTTCGTCACTGACACCCATGGCATCGCCAATTTCGAAACGATCGACCAGCTCTTCGACCAGCGCCTCGACGCGGTAGTGATCGGCTCGCCGGACCCATTGCATCACGAACAGGTGCTGGCGGCGCTGGCGCGCGGCCTGCATGTCTTTTGCGAAAAGCCGCTCTGCTATTCCCTGGCGGAAATCGCCGAGATCGTCGCCGCGCGCGATGCCGCCAGGAAAATCATGCAAGTCGGCTACATGAAGCGCTTCGATCCGAGCTACCGGCTGGCGCTCGCTTCGCTGCCGGGGACATCGAGCACGCTGCGCTCGGTCTCGGTGGAAGTGAACGATCCCGACGCCTGGCCGTTCATCGCCCACCTGCCCTACAGGCGCGGCACCGATATCCCGAAGGACATGGTCGCCGCTGTCGCCGCCAAGCAGAAGCGCCAGGTCGAACAAGCCATTGGCGTGCCTTTCACTGATCTCGCTTTCCGTGGATTTACCGGCGCTTACAGCTCGGCCTTGATTCACGATGTCAATGCCGTTCACGGCCTGCTCGATGCGCTCGGCGTGCCGGACGGCGAGATCGTCGGCGCGCAGATCTTTGCCAATGGCGACGGCGGCCAGGGCGCCGTCAAGCTGCTGGACGGACAGGCGCTGTGGACCATGATCCATCTTACCGTACCTAAGCTCGCCGACTACAAGGAGCGGATCACGCTGTTCTTCGACGATGCCAGCCTGGAGCTCGAATTCCCCTCGCCCTGGCTCAACCATCATCCGACCCGGCTGACGGTGACGACCTCGCACGGTCACACGCTGTCGAAGAAAGATTTGCGCGCCGGCTACGCGGAAGCCTTCGTCGAGGAGATGCGTGGCTTCTGGGCGGCGATCGTCAATGGCGACCCCATCGTCAACCCGCCCGAACACGCCGCCCGCGATCAGGCCTTGCTGCTCGGGCTGACCCGGCGGCATCTCGCGACCGGACCGTTCGACTGAGCACTCAAACCGGGAGCCGAACGGCGGCTATCTGGACTTGATGACGCCGTCGGTATTGGCCAGCAGCTTGCGCACTGCATTGCGTGCCGCGTCCGGCCGCTGCAGGCGGATGCTCTTCTCGATTGCCTCATGCAGCCTCTGCGCATGCTGCAAATCGTCGAGTTCCCGGGTCGTAAAAGCGAACAGATGATCGAACGCCGATTCGATCAGCACGCCGAGCGGCACCAGCAGATCGTTGCCCGAGGCGCGCAGGATGGCGAGATGAAACCGCGTGTCGGCGCGCGTCCGCTCCTGCAGGTTGGTCGCCTCGCCCATCTCGCGGCAGGCCTGGCTGATCTCGGCCATCTGCTCGTCGGTGCGCCGCATGGCGGCAAAGGCGCTGGCCTCCGGCTCGATGATGTGGCGGAATTCCTGCACCGTCCTGAGGAACACCTCGCGGTCCGGCGAGGTCGCGTACCAGGCCAGCACATCGCGATCGAGCAGGTTCCAGCGCTCCTTCGGCTCGACCCAGCTGCCGATTTTGGGACGTGACGACAAAAGGCTCTTCGCCATCAGCATCTTGATGGCTTCGCGCACCGCCGAGCGGCTGACGTCGAAGGTCTCGGACCATTTGGCTTCGTTGGGCAGGATGGTTCCCGGCGGATAGTCGCCGCGCACGATCCTCAGCCCGATTTCGTTGGCCAGCGACGCATGCACGCTCGACCCCGGCATGCGCGCCGCATCGGCGCGGCGAATACCGCTCGTGCGTTCGGCGAACGCCTCGGCCGCTGTCTTTCCCTTATTCGGCTTCGCGTCCTGCATGGCTCCACAAAGTCCGGATTTGGAGGCGTGTCAAGGAGATGAAATCGCCGGCAATATCTCGGTTTGATTTTCCGTATCCGTCGCCTCGCCGACACCGCGCTTTGCCGGGCGTTCACGCCGGGGAGGCACGAACGGCTTCTCTTTGTCCCGACTGAATTCCTCGATCAGGAAATCAAGGAAGACGCGGATTTTCGGGGCAAGATGCTGCCGTGCCGGATAGACCGCGTAGAGTGTGGTTTCGACCTTGTCCCAGTCATCCAGAGCCGATTGCAGCCGCCCTGCTTTCAGGTCGCTTTCGACATAGGGATAGGGGATCAGGCTGACGCCGAAGCCGGCACGCAACGCATCGCGCACGGCAAGGCTTGACGAGACCGTGTATCTTCCGTCGATGGCGATCCGCTCGCTGCGGCCGTCCTTGCGGAATTCCCATATGTCCGCATGCCCCGAGAGGCTGAACCGGATGCAATTGGCCGCCTTCAAATCGGCAGGCGTCTTGGGCCGGCCATGCTCCTCGAAATAAGACGGAGCTGCGCAAAGCACGTGCGGCATGACCGCAAGCTTTCGGGCGACCAGGCTGGAATCCTCGAGATTGTCGCTGCCCCGAATGGCAAGGTCAAATCCCTCCCGCACGATATCGACGCGCCTGTCGTCAAGGTGCAGATCGAGCTTCAAATCGGGATAGCGCGATAGAAACTCGGGAATGGCAGCCGAAAGCCGTGTCAACGTGACAGTCATCGGCGCGCTGACCCGCAACGTGCCGCTCGGCGCCGTCTTGATCGGACCGAGGACCTGGTCGGCCCTGGCCAGCGCATCGAGCCCATGCGTGACATGCTCCAGATAGATCCTGCCTTCTTCGGTCAGGGCCATCCGCCGCGTCGTCCGGTTGATGAGCCGCACCCCCAGATGCGCCTCCAGCTCGGCGATGTTCTTGCTGATCGCGGGAGGCGAGAGACCGAGCCGCCGTCCGGCTTCGGCAAAGCTGTTCAGTTCCGCCACATGACGGAAAACCTGCAACGCAGTCAGGCGATCCACTGCACCATTCTCTCCCAGTAAACAATGTCTTTCAATTGTCACATATTATCGTCTGTTGGTAAATTCCATATCTGCTTCCCGAACAACTTTCTCAATTTCGGAATGATATGATGACCAACCCCACAATCTCCCTTATCGAGCGACGCATGTCGGCCAATCGGTTCGATGCCTCGTACGCATTGACGGATGCCGAGGTCGAGGAACTGGCACGTCTCGCAACCCGCGCGCCAACCGCCTACAACCTTCAGAACTGGCGGTTCATCGCCGTGCGGACGCCGGAAGCAAAGGCGCGGTTGCGCAGCGTGGCCCATGGCCAGGCCAAGATGCAGGAAGCAGCGGTCACCTTCATCGTCTGCGGCGTATTGCCCGACCACGCTGCCCTCACAGCAAGGCTGCATCCTTTCGTGCAAGCCGGCTTCATGCCGGCGGATATGGCTTCGGGCTGGCAGGAAAGCGCCCGCGCACAATATGCCGATCCTCGGGCAGCCCGCGACGAAGCGGTGCGCTCGGCAACGCTTGGCGCTGCAACGCTGATTTTTGCAGCCGAAGCGCTGGGGCTCGTCGCTGGTCCGATGGGAGGCTTCGATGCCGAAGGCGTGGCCCGCGAGTTTAGCCTTGGACTGAATGAAGTGCCGGTGATGCTCATCGCGGTCGGCCGCGCCGCGCCCGGCAACTGGCCGCAAAAGCCGCGCCGCCCTCTTGCCGAAGTACTGGAAATCTTATGAAAACGCGCCGTTCCGATCTGTTGCTTACGGCCATTGCACCGGCAATATGGGGCAGCACCTATATCGTCACCACCGAGTTCCTGCCGAACTTTTCGCCGATGACGGTCGCAATGCTGCGTGCCCTGCCCGCCGGATTGCTGCTGCTGGCGATCGTTCGGCAACTGCCGACGGGCATCTGGTGGCTGCGCAGTTTCGTGCTCGGAGCCCTCAACATCTCGATCTTCCTGAGCATGTTGTTTGTCGCCGCCTACCGGCTTCCGGGCGGGGTCGCCGCGACGGTGCTGTCGGTCCAGCCGTTGATCGTGATTTTCCTTGCCGCTGCCCTGCTTGCCAGCCCTGTCCGACCGTTAGCGATCGTCGCTGCCCTTGTCGGGATCGCCGGTGTTGCATTGCTGGTGCTGACCCCGAACGCGACGCTCGATGCGGTCGGCGTTGCCGCCGGCCTCGCCGGGGCGGCCTCCATGGCCTTCGGAAGCGTATTGGCCCGTAGGTGGCAACCGCCAGTATCGCTGCTTACCTTTACGGCATGGCAGCTGACTGCCGGTGGTCTGCTTCTCGTTCCGGTGACGCTGCTTTTCGAGCCTTCCATCCCGCTCCCGACCGGCACCAACCTGCTTGGACTGGCGTGGCTCGGCCTGATCGGCGCGGCGCTGACCTATGTCCTCTGGTTCCGGGGCATTGCGCGACTGGAATCCGCAGTGGTGTCGTCGCTGCTTTTCCTCAGCCCGGTGACCGCCGTGCTGCTTGGATGGGTATTCCTGGATCAGACGCTGACCTTGCCTCAGATCGCCGGCGTCATTTTCGTCATCGACAGCATCTGGCTGGCTCAACGCCCGAATCGCAACGAGTCCTGATGCATGTCGCGCAAAAGTGTGCAGCGGTTTTGCGATACGACATGCATCAAAACAAGAACCTGAAGCGCGTAGCATGAGGCCGGTCGAACGCGACGCGTTTTAGGCCGCCGACTTGTGTCGGCGGATTGTTCGGCACTATGGTCCAGCGGCATAGCCGGAGGATCCGCCGATGCCACAACGCCCCTATGATGGGCGCCTGCTCCGTCAGGCGTTCGAAGTCGCGCGCAAGGCCCGCGATGCCGGCGAACATCCCTTTGGTTCGCTCCTCGCTGACAAGGACGGCAATGTTTTGCGCGAGCAGCCCAACGCTTACAAAGCCGGCGGGGGCGACCGCACCGCTCATGCCGAAAGGCTGCTGGCCTCATGGGCAGGGATGAATTTCAGTCTCGAAAAGCTGGCCTCTTGCACACTCTACACTTCGGCCGAACCTTGCGCGATGTGCTCCGGCACAATCTATTGGGCGGGCATCGGACGGGTCGTCTTTGGCCAGAGCGAACATGACCTCAAGGCGTCGACAGGCGCACATGTCGAAAACCCCACACTCGACCTGCCCTGCAGGATCGTCTTCGAAGCTGGGCAGCGTCCGACCGAAGTCGTCGGCCCGCTGCTTGCCGATGAAGCGGCGCAACTCCAGGCCGAATTCTGGAAAGACAAGTAGCTCGAGTTTGCCGCGCGCGGCAAACACGTGAGCCTGGCCTCATGACCAGCAAGTCGGGGCTGGCCCAGTGCCGGTTCCGCGTCAGCTGCCCCGGTCAGCTCGCCTTGACGTATTTCCGCCAGCTGTGTTCCGGCCGGAAGCCGAGCATGTCGCGTGCCTTGCGGTTGGAGAGCAGCGTCTCGTATTCGCCAAGTTCGCCCTTGACCGGCACATCGGGGTAAAACCGCTTCAGCAGTTCGGCTGTCGGCAGGTCGGACGAGGTGTCGTCATTGGCGGCGTTGAACACCTGATAGCCGAGCCCATCCTTCTCGATGGCACGCAGCGTGATCTGGCCGAGGTCGCGCGCGTCGATATAGCTCCAGGCGATGCGCTTGCGGAAGCCCGGATCGGCGAACCATTTCGGAAACAGCGAATATTCATGCGGCTCGATGACGTTGCCGATGCGCAAGGCGTAAATGTCGAAGCCGCTGCGCAGCGCAAAGGCGCGCGCGGTCTTCTCGTTGACGACCTTGGACAGCGCATAGCTGTCCATCGGATCGACGTCGTATTCCTCGTCGAGCGGGAAATACGTCGGATCGCGCGGTTCGTTGGCGAAGACCAGGCCGTAGGTCGTCTCGCTGGAGGCGATCACCACCTTGCGGATACCGAGCTTCACGGCGGCCTCGATGACGTTGTAGGTGCCGAGCGCGTTGATGCGGAACACCTCGTTGTCGGGCGTGATCATGATGCGCGGGATCGCCGCGAAATGCACCACGGCATCGACCGGCTGCGTGCGCAGCGACGGGTCGAATTCATGCAGGCCGATATAGCTCGACAGCGCGTTGAACACCTGCCCGCTGTCTGTGATATCGGTGATCAGCGTGCGCACCTTGGGATTGTCGAGCGGCTTGGTGTCGATGTTGAGCACCTGGCAGCCCTGCTCGACCAGATACTGCACGACGTGGCGCCCGGCCTTGCCGCTGCCGCCGGTGAACATAATCCGCTTCGTCATTTTGCTCTCCCTAAGATTCATGTGTATTGTCAGACAATATCGAACTCTGCAATCGCCTGCCATGGCATGCGGCAAAAACCCGCTTCAACAATTCGCCGGCAAGGTGCACCGCCGTCATCCATCATTGCAAAATAGGACGAAACGACATGAACACGACCGCCGCGAGCGAAAAGATCGGCTTCATCGGGCTTGGCCTGATGGGGCACGGCATAGCGAAGAACATCGTCGACAAGGGCTATCCGTTGACGTTTCTCGGCCGCAAGAACCGCGCACCGGCGGAAGACCTGCTCGGCCGCGGCGCCAAGGAAGCGGCGACCTCGCGCGACGTCGCCGCGGCATCCGATATCGTCTTCATCTGCGTCACCGGCTCGCGCGAGGTCGAAGCCATCATCCGCGGCCCAGGCGGCCTCAAGGAAGGCCTGAAGCCGGGATCGGTCGCCGTCGACTGCTCGACCTCGGATCCTGTCTCGACGGTGGCGCTGGCCGCCGAACTCAAGGCGCTCGGCGTCGATTATGTCGATGCCCCGCTCAGCCGCACGCCGAAGGAAGCGTGGGAAGGGACGCTCGATGCCATGGTCGGCGCGCCCGACGCGGTCTTTGCCCGGTTGAAGCCGGTGCTCGAAACCTGGGCCGGGCGCATCGTCCATATCGGCGACACCGGCGACGGCCACCGCATGAAGCTGCTCAACAACTTCATTTCGCTCGGCTATGCCGCGATCTATTCCGAGGCGCTGGCGTTGGCGCAGAAGGTCGGCATCTCGCCGCCGCGCTTCGACAGCGTCATCCGCAACGGCCGCATGGATTGCGGCTTCTACCAGACCTTCATGCGCTGGACGCTGGAAGGCGACCGCGACGCGCACAAATTCAGCATCGCCAACGCCTTCAAGGATCTCACCTATCTCGAATCGATGGCGGGTGCTGCCGGCATCGCCAACCCACTCGGCAACGCCACCAAAAACGCCTTCGCCGGCGCCTTCGCGGCCGGCCCCGCCGACCAGTATGTGCCGATGCTGGCCACGCATATCGGCAAGGTCAACGGCGTCGACCTGATGCCGACCAGGGATGGCAAGAAGCAGACGATCTGAGCCGGCCGATCAGCTTTTGGCCACGCAAGCTTGCCGCAACATTCCGAGGCGTCAGCGCCACTGGCGAAGCTGCCAATCTTCCCCCTTGAGGCAGTGCAATCGCATGTAGGCAAGAGCCCCCTCACCCGGATTGCCAACCGAATTGCAAAGGGCAATTCGGGGCAATCCAACCTCTCCCCGAGGGGAGAGGAGATCGCCAGCGCCGGCGTCAGCCTCTTCTCCCCAGCGGGGAGAAGGTGGCCGCGAAGCGGCCGGATGAGGGGGGACTCCTTACGCGATTTGCCCTGCCTTGTTGGGGGAGATGCCCGGCAGGGCAGAGGGTGCTGTCCCTCAGACCTCAGATCGGCAACACTGCAATTTCAAAGCCGAAAACAAAAAACCCGCCTCGGTAGGCGGGTCGCCGGCGCCAATCAGCACCATAACCAAATTAGTAGCATAGCTGCCGGCACAAAGCAAGAACAAAATACGCTGCGGCGGTAAAAAAGTCCGAATCCCTGGCCCATCCGAGGTCGCCGCCCTCATTGCCTAACGTTGATGATTAGCGAAAGCCGAAGTGGCATCCAATCTCCCCTCGTGGGGGAGATGCCCGGCAGGACAGAGAGGGGCGCGAAGGAATGCCGAGTTTTGCAATCGTTCGGAGCAATGCCAGCCCTGGTGCAACCATCACCGCCGCGACCGCCCGATAACATCGTCGGTGTTGGCGAGAAGCCTGTGCACCGCGGCACGGGCTGCGGCGGGCCGCTGCAGGCGGATGTTCTTCTCGATCGCCTCGTGCAGTGCCTGCGCCCGACGCTGGTCGCTGGTTTCGCGTGTGACGAAAACAAAGAGGTGATCGAGCGCCGATTCGATCAGCACGCCGAGCGGCACCAGCAGATCGTTGCCCGAGGCGCGCAGGATGGCGAGGTGGAACCGCGTGTCGGCGCGCGTTCGCTCCTGCAGGTTGGTCGCTTCGCCCATTTCGCGACAGGCCTGGCTGATCTCGGCCATCTGCTCGTCGGTGCGCCGCATGGCGGCAAAGGCGCTGGCCTCCGGCTCGATGATGTGGCGGAATTCCTGCACCGTCCTGAGAAACACCTCGCGGTCCGGCGAGGTCGCGTACCAGGCCAGCACATCGCGATCGAGCAGGTTCCAGCGCTCCTTAGGCTCGACCCAACTGCCGATCTTCGGGCGCGACGCAAGCAAGCTTTTCGCCATCAGCATTTTTATGGCTTCGCGCACCGCCGAGCGGCTGACGTCGAAGGTCTCCGACCATTTGGCCTCGTTGGGCAGGATGGTTCCCGGCGGATAATCGCCGCGCACGATCCTCAGCCCGATTTCGTTGGCCAGCGAGGCGTGCACACTCGAGCCGGGAAAGTGTGCGGCGTCGGCACGCCGAACGCCGGCCGGCCGTTCAGCCTCGGCCTTCAACTTGGCGGGTCGCTTTTTTGATGTCGCGTCCGGCATTCGTATTCCCCGGCAGCTGCCTGTCGAAAGCCTGAACTCAGGACACGACAAAGCAGCGGCCTACGCTCCAAAGCAGCGTCGCCTCGTGCGTTCGTATGGACGGTCTGTGACGGGGCGCCCGTCGAAGGGCGCCCCGAAACTGCGAACCTACTTCTGGATGCAGGTGTCGACCGTGTCCTTGGTGCATTCGTCGAGGCCGGTGAACACCGGATCGGCGACCGGCTTGCCTTCGACCAGGTCGATCATCACCGAGGGCGCCTTGTAGCCCATCTCGAACGGCCGCTGGCCAACCAGCGCGGTCACCAGCCCGTCACGGGCAATCGCCACCTCGTCGCCGATCGTGTCGGCGGCGCCGATGACGAAGGCGTTGCTGGCGATCTTGTCGGCCATTGGCTTGAACAGGTCGCGGTAGGGCTGCGGAGCGCCGAACAGCGGCCAGCCGCCCATGATGCCGAAGGCGTCGAGATCGGGATTGGCAGCGAGGATGTCGGTCATCGCCTGCACGCCCTTGGCGCCGTCGTCATTGGTGAACACCGGGCAGCCGGCAACTTCCGTCCAGCCGCCTTCGCCTGCCAGCGCGGCGAGGCCGTCCTTGCCCGAAAGCGCGTCACGCATGCCCTGCGCGCGGCGCAGGATGTTGTCGGCCGCCGGATTGCCTTCGATGGTGCAGATCTTGCCGCCATTCGGCTTGGCCTTCTTGATGTATTCGCCGATCTTGTGACCCATCAGGTAGTTGTCGGTGCCGAGGTAGGTCTTGCGCAGCGCCGCATCTTCCTTGCTGAGGTCGGCGTCGAGGGTCATGATCGGGATCGACGGATTGGCGCTTTTGATCGTCTGCGCGATCAGCGGCGCGTTCGATGGCGAAATCGCCATCGCCACAGTGTCGGGCTTGCTCAGCATGTCCTGGACGATCTGGGCTTCACCGGCCTCGTCCGAGGTCGACGCCGGTCCAGTGTAGAAGCACTCATATTCCGAGCTGGCGTTTTCCTTGTTCCATTTCTCGCAACCCTGGTGGATGGCCTCGAAGAATGGATTGTCGAGACCCTTCACGACGATGACGAGCTGTTTCTTGGCCATAGCCGGCCCGGCACCCAACGCCATGATGGCGGCGGCAGCGAGCAATAGTGATTTCCTCATGTCAGTCCTCCCTTTTGAAACAAACGGACACCGCGTGCCCGCCACACACAGATCGACCCGGAGCAAGATGACAGAGGACGTCGCACTCGTGTCGCCAAGCCAGGTCGATAAGCATTTTCATATTCAGTCTCAGACCGGCACCGACAGATACTGCTGGTTACCAAATCCCTGACCGACAAACCTTCACCGATTCCTTCCGGCAACCCGGGGGATCGGCGCAAGCTCCTCCGACACTTAGCTAATATCGCCTTGTCACCGACGTCAATGCTATTTGTCCTACAAAACTGATTTTTCGAAAGAAGCCGTGGTTGACGCCAAGGTGGCTTATGCGTAAATGGGCAAAATCGCTGCTTCCGGGAGGAACTGGGGAGAGCGAAAGGCCGCGGCAGAACCGCAGGCCGCAAAGCACGGGGAGGCAAGAAGGCTGGTGGCGGTTCTCGAACTCACCAACATCTCGAAGCATTTTGGCGCCATCCAGGCGGTCAACGACGTTTCGTTGTCGATCGAGGCCGGACAGGTTGTCGGCCTGATGGGCGACAACGGCGCCGGCAAGTCGACGCTGGTCAAGATGATCGCCGGCAATTTCCCACCGAGCCATGGCACGATGCAGATGGACGGCAAGGAGCTGATCCTGCACAAGCCGGTCGAGGCGCGCCAGCACGGCATCGAAATCGTCCATCAGGACCTGGCACTGTGCAACAATCTGACGGCCGCCGCCAACGTCTATCTCGGCCGTGAATTGCGCCGCGGCCTCGGGCCGCTTCGCATCCTCGACTATGCCGCCATGTACAAACGTGCCGGCCAGATCTTCGCCGAGCTGAAATCCGAAACCCGCCCGCGCGACCTGGTCAAACAGATGTCGGGCGGCCAGCGGCAAGCGGTAGCGATCGCCCGCACCATGCTTTCGCAGGCCAAGATCGTGCTGATGGACGAGCCGACGGCGGCGATCTCGGTCCGCCAGGTCGCCGAGGTATTGAACCTGATCCGCCATTTGCGCGACCAGGGCATCGCCGTCGTGCTGATCAGCCACCGCATGCCCGACGTCTTTGACGTCGCCGACCGCGTCATCGTCATGCGGCGCGGCCGCAAGGTCGCCGACAAGACGATCGCATCGAGTTCGCCGGAAGAAGTCACCGGGCTCATCACCGGCGCTATCGAACAGGTATGATTGACGCCTCAACCATGAGTAAAAAAGGTCGATAATGGCAGTCACCCTTGATCAGACGATCGCGCACAAGCAGCACACCTTGCTGAGCAAGGTGTTTGCCAGCCAGACCTTCTGGGTGGTGATCGCGGTCATCCTCGCCTGCCTGTTCCTGTCCGTGGCCACGGATTCCTTCGCCACGACCAAGAACCTCTACAACATCACCCGCAACATCACCTTCGTCGCCATCGTGGCGCTCGGCATGACCTTCGTCATCATCACCGGCGGTATCGACCTGTCGGTCGGCTCGGTGCTTTGCCTGTGCTCGATGGTGCTGGCCGTGACCATGCATGCCGGCTACGGCATCGAGACCGGCATTGCCGCAGCGATCGCGACGGCGCTGATCATCGGCGCCTTCAACGGGGTTCTGATCGCTTATCTCGGCTTTCCGCCCTTCGTGGTGACGCTTGGCATGCTCTCGATCGCACGCAGCCTTGCCATGGTCGCCTCCAACAACACCGTCGTCTTCCAGTTCGGGCCGGACCACGACAAGCTGCTGGCGCTTGGCGGCGGCGCCTGGGTGTTCGGCATCGCCAATCCGGTGCTCTATATGATCGTACTGGCGATGATCACCGGCTTCGTGCTGCGCTGGACGAAATTCGGCCGGCACATCTTCGCCATCGGCGGCAACGAGCATGCGGCGACGCTGACCGGCGTTCCTGTGCGCCAGATCAAGGTTGTCGTCTACATGATCTCGGCACTGGCGGCGGGCCTTGCCGGCATCATCCAGACCGGCTGGCTGGGCGCGGTCACCACAAATCTCGGCAACGGCATGGAGCTTCAGGTGATCGCCGCCACCGTCATCGGTGGCGCCAACCTGGCCGGCGGCATGGGCACAGCCTTCGGCGCAGTCGTTGGCGCGGCGCTGATCGAGGTCATCCGCAACAGCCTCGGCCTGCTCGGCATCAATGCCTTCTGGCAAGGCGTGTTCATCGGCGGCGCCATCCTGCTTGCCGTGCTGTTCGACCGCATCCGCAATTTCAGGCGCAACGACTGAACTTTTCCGCCGGCGGGGCAAAGTTGCTTCGCTGGCAAAAGTCCTTGCTCAGCCTCGAAGGGAGTGCCGGTTGCCGTCGACCGCACCGGTCTTGCCATACCGGCCTGGAAACGCTCGCCTTCTTCCTATCGCCGAGTCTGAAAATCCGCCGCTGCGGCGCATGGCCGGCGCCCGGGCGTGCACATCCGTCTTGACGCAAGCCCGAACTGAGCCGCACAATCGCTCGCAGCAGGCGAAGGGAGGCCAGTCGCCTGCGGGAGGATATACCCATGACGGAAGCGATCAGGCTCTACTGGGGCCGGTTCGGACATGTTTCTGTCCTGAACGTCGCCAGCGACTTCGTCACCCATGCCCATGTCGAGGCGCATATCATCATCTGGCTGGAAGGCACGGCCGGCGAGATGACCATCGGCCGCGAGACGGTGCGGCTTGGACCGGGCACCGCCGCCGGCATCAATTCCTTCCAGCCGCACAGCCACGCTCTGTCCCGCGACGGCACGCCCGGCCTGTTCCTCGCCTTTTACATCGATCCGGACTGGGCTCGAAGGCGCCGCGAGCTGCCTTCCGCCGCGCCGCTGTTCTCCGCCCCGGCAATCACGCTCGAGCCTTGGCTGCACAAGGCAGCGGCCAACCTTCTCGACCATCTCAGCGACAATGAGAGCATCGACGACATCGCCAATTACGAGATCGAGCGCTTCATCGACAGCGTGCTCGATGCCGCCGACGCCTGCGCACCGCAGACGGTGCGCGCCCGCGTCCACACCATGCAGGATTTTCGCGTCCGCAAGGCGATCCAGCTGATGAAAGCCAATGTCTGCGAGCGCATCTGCTTCGACGACGTGGCGCGCAGCGTCGGCCTGTCGCGGCCGCATTTCTTCGCCCTGTTCAAGGAACAGACCAATCTGACGCCCAACGTCTATTGGAACACGCTGCGCATGGAGGAAGCGGTGCGGCAATTGCAGTGGTCGCAGGAGCCGCTGATCTCGGTCGCCTGCAATCTCGGCTTCACCACCCAGGGCAATTTCTCGCGCTTCTTCCGCGACCATGTCGGCGTTCCGCCGACGCTTTACCGCGAGGCGGCGCGGGCGATCAGCTGAGCGCCCGTTTTTCAGACTAATTGATAGGCGTTCAAGACGCATTGATAAGCGCCGCCGAGTCTGCCGCCCTACCCTCCCAAGCAGCTGATTTGCAAGGGAACGATCATATGGCGAAAGTCACCATCTCCAGCGTCATCGACGCGCCGGTCGAAAAGGTCTGGGCACGCATACGCGACTTCAACGGTCTGCCGACCTGGCATCCGCGCATGGTCGAAAGCCACATCGAGGACGGCAAGGACGCCGGCACGATCGGCTGCGTACGCAATTTCCAGCTCGCCAGCGGCGCCCGCCTCCGCGAAAAGCTGCTCGATTTCTCCGACGAGAATTTCCTCGTCAGCTACTCCATCCTGGAGACGCCGCAACCGCTTACCAACCACAAGGCGACGCTGCAGTTGCGGCGGGTGACCGACGGCGACCGCACCTATGCCGAATGGACCGCCAGCTTCGACGCCCCTCCCGAAGAAGCCGACAAGCTGGCCGAAGGCATGGGCGCCAACGTCTTCCAGGGCGGCTTCAACGCCCTGAAGGCCCATTTCGCCGGCAAGGTTGAACTGAATTGAGCTGACAACCAGGAGCGTTCCATGGCGCTTGCACTGCAGACTTTCCCGACGGTGAAGGACGCTGGCGCGGCGCTGAAGGCCGCCGGCACCCGCTATCTCGGTGGCGGCACACTGGTCGTGCGCGCCGCCAACGAAGGCGACGTGTCGATTTCCGGTTTCATCCGGTCGACCGAACCGGCGCTGTCGGTCATCCGCATTTCCGGCGGCGAGGTCCGCATCGGCGCTTCGGTGACCATGGCGGCGATCGCCCGTCACCCGGATTTCGCTCCACTGGCCCACGCCGCGCGCGCCGTCGGCGGACCGGCGATCCGCAACATGGCTACGGTCGGCGGCAATCTCTTCGCGCCAACGCCTTACGGCGATTTCACCGTTGCACTGCTGGCTTTGGACGCAACCGTCACCACCGACTACGGCGAGCTGCCGATCGAAACCTTTCTGGCAAAGCGCGAGAGCAATCACGCCATCGTCACTGCGGTCGGCTTCACGCTTCCGAAGGAAGGCGGTTTTCGCTTCCTGAAAGTGTCGCGGGTCAAGCCAAAGGGCGTCTCGGTGCTGAGCATCGCCACCATGCTGGAACACACGCCGGACGGCACTGTCACGTCAGCGCGGATCGCGCTCGGCTGCATGGCCGACCGGCCGATCCGTGCCAGGACGGCGGAGAAAGCCTTGATTGGCCGCAAACTCACCGCAGACGGCATCGCACCGGCACTGGCCGTTGCCCACGACGGCACTTCGCCGCCAACCGATCCGATCGCCAGTGCCTGGTATCGCAACGAAGTCCTGCCGGTCCATCTCGGCCGGCTGCTGCTCGCCTGAAAGCCCTGGCTGCGGCGCAAGGAGTAATAAAGATGGCGAAGGTCCCGGTTCAGTTCACGCTCAATGGTGCCGAAAAGGCCGAGTTCATCGACAGCGGCACGACGCTGCTTCACGCGCTGCGCGACAAGATCGGCGACACCTCGCCAAAAGGCGGCTGCCATCAAGGCACTTGCGGCGCCTGCACGGTCATCATCGATGGCGAGCTCAGGCTGTCCTGCCTGACGTTGGCCGAGACCTGCAACGGTGCGGCCGTCACCACGACGTCGGGGCTTTCGGAAGGCGGCGTGCTGCATCCGCTGCAACGCGCTTTCCTCGATGCTTTCGCCACGCAATGCGGTTTCTGCACGCCGGGCATGATCATGGCAGCCAAGGTACTGCTCGATCACACGCCGAACCCCAGCCGCGAGGACGTGGTCGAGGCGCTGTCGGGCAATATCTGCCGCTGCACCGGTTACGAGCCGATCATCCAGGCGGTGCTGACCGCCGCGCGCTCCAATTCGCAGAACGCGGTTTGAGGGAGTTAAGAAAATGGAACTCCGCAAGAGCTATTTCGCCGACCAGCGCAAGGACGATCTGCACGAGATCGGCCAGCCGCGGCCGCGTTCGGATTCACCCGGCCATGTCACTGGCAAGACCACCTATTTCGCCGACCGCAATTTTCCCGGCATGCTGCACCTGAAGATGGTGCGCAGCCCGCACCATCACGCCCGCATACGCAGCATCGATACGTCCGAGGCGGAAAAGCATCCGGGTGTCGTCAAGGTGCTGACCGCCAAGGATGTGCCGCACAATGTCTACACCATCCTGATCCTGATCCAGATCGGGCCGGAGGACGAGACGGTGCTGGCTGACGGCAAGGTGCGCTGGAAGGGCGAGGCGGTGGTGGCGGTGCTGGCCGAGACCGAGCGCGCCGCGCAGGAAGCCGCCGCCAAGGTCAAGGTCGACTACGAGGTGCTGCCGGCCGTCTTCGACATGGAGGAAGCGCTGAAGCCCGACGCGCCGATCGTCAACGAGTATCACGGCCGGAACTATTACCTCTACGACAGCGGCGAATGCCGCAAGGTGCGCTTTGGCGATGTCGAGGCAGGCTTTGCCACAGCCGACCACGTGCTCGAACAAACCTATCAGTCCTCGCCGATCGAGCATGCGCCGACCGAGACGACCGGCTGCATCGTCGCACCGGAGGGCAACGACCGCTTCACCTGCTACACCAACACGCAGGCGATGTTCTTCACGCTCGACAACGCCTCGATCATCCTGCAGATGCCCGGCAACAAGCTGCATTTCGTCGGCGGCACCGTCGGCGGCGGTTTTGGCGGCAAGGTCGACGTCATCGTCGAGCCGATCGCCATCCTCGGCGCCAAACTAACCGGACGACCGGTTTGTTTTGTCTATAGCCGCGAGGAGGAGATGCAGATTTCCTCGCCGCGCGCCGCCGAGAAGGTCGTCATCAAGGACGGCGTCATGAACGACGGCCGCATCGTGGCGCGGAAAGTGACCGGCTACACCGATGCCGGCGCCTATTCGCGCCATTCGCCCTACGGCGCGCAGAAGGGCGCCGGGCACTATCCTGGCCCGTATACGATCCCGAATGTCTGGATCGACACCTACTGCGTCTACACCAACCGTACCCCGTCCTCGGCGATGCGCGGTTTCGGCGTCACCATCGGCGACTTCGCGCTGGAGGTGCAGATGGACAAGCTCGCCCGGCTGATCGGCATGGACCCTCTCGAATTCCGCTTCATCAACGCCTACCGCGACGGCGACATGAAGGCACACCGGCAGCCGACGGAGGGGGCGGCGCTGATCGAGTGCATGCAGGAAGCCTCGCGCGCCGCCAACTGGCCAGTGGCGGAGAAGTTCATGACGATGTCGTCTTACGCGAAGGGAGCTTGAGATGGCGATCAGGCGCGGACGCGGCGTCGCCGCGATCAATTATCCGACCGGCATGAATCTCGGCGGCGACCCGACGCAGGCGCTGGTGCATTCGACGCCGACCGGCAATTTCATGGTCACGCTCTCCAGCGTCGACCTGGGCCAGGGCATGAAGCAGATCATGGCACAGATCTGCGCCGAGACGATCGGCGTACCGACCGACCGCGTCGTCGTCGACACCGCCGACACTGACACCGGCCCGCACTGCATGGGCACCTTCGCCTCGCGCGGCACGCATCGGGCCGGCAATGCGGTCATCCAGGCCGCCAGGGAAGCCCGCCAGGTGATGCTGGAAGTGGCGGCCGAGGAACTTGAGGTAAACGCCTCGGACCTCGAGACCGATGGCGAGGGCAACATCCTGGTCAAGGGCGCGCCGCAAAGATCGATCTCGATCTTCGATGTCGCGCTGTCGGCGCATTTCAAGCGCGGCCGTTCGATTTCCGGCCGCGGCATGTTTTTGATCCCCCGCTCCTATCCGGAGAAAGAGACCGGAGCGATGAAGCCGTCTACCTGCTACGCCCATGCCTGCACGGTGGCGGAGGTCGAGGTCGACGACGAGACCGGCGAGGTCACCGTGCTGACGGTGAAGAACGTGTTTGAGATCGGCCGCGCGCTGAACCCGAAAATGGTCGAGCAGCAACTCGTTGGCGGCTCGTGGATGGGCATCAGCCATGCGCTCTACGAAACGACCGAGCCCTATTATCCCAACCGCGACCATGGCGGCACCGACTTCAACCAATATCTGATGCCGGGTCCTGGCGATCTCGCGCAAACCGAGATCATCGTGCTGGAACGGCCCTCGGCGGACGGGCCGTATGGCGCCAAGGGGCCGGGCGAAATGTGCGCCAACCCGCAGATCCCGGCGGTCGCCAATGCCGTCTTCGACGCTGTCGGTGTGCGCATCGATACGCTGCCGATCACGCCGGAGCGCATCCTGCGGGCGCTGAAGGCGCAAGCCCCGAACTGAGGGCTGAAAATGCCCAAGAGAAGCGCTGAGACAGTCGCGACCTCGCCTGAGGCGGTGGCGTCGCGCCTCGCCGCCTCGCGCTATCTCGCCGATGAAAGCCTGGCCACCGCCATCTTCCTGGCGATCAGGCTGGGAAAGCCGCTGCTGCTCGAAGGCGCACCCGGCGTCGGCAAGACGGAAGCTGCGAAGGCGATTGCCGAGGTGCTCGGGCGCGACCTGGTGCGGCTGCAATGCTACGAGGGCATCGACGCCGCACATGCGCTCTACGAATGGAATTACCAGCGCCAGTTGCTCGCCATCCGCCATGCCGGTGAGCACGAGGTCGACATCTACGACGACCGCTTTCTCATCGCGCGGCCGCTGCTGCAGGTGCTGAAAGCGCCGGAAAAGCGCGTGCTGCTGGTCGACGAAATCGACCGTTCCGACCATGAATTCGAAGCGCTGCTGCTGGAGTTCCTGTCCGATTTCCAGATCAGCATTCCCGAGCGCGGCACCATTCGCGCGACTGCGCAGCCGATCGTCATCCTGACCTCGAACCGCACCCGTGAGCTTGCCGAAGCGCTGCGGCGGCGCTGCGTCTACCACTGGATCACCTATCCCGACGCCCGGCGCGAAGCCGAGATCATCATGCTGCGCGCCGGCGACGTCGCCGAGGCCACGGCGCGCGCCGTGGCTGCCGCAGTGCGCGACATTCGCGCCCGCCCGCTGGCGAAGCCGCCCGGCATCGCCGAAGCGGTCGAATGGGCGAACGCCGCGACGATCCTCGAAAAAGGCGGCAGTCCGTGGCCGGAAGCGTTTCGCCGCGCCATTGGCGTGCTGATCAAGGACGAGGAGGACCTTTCCTGCATCGCGCCCGAGTTCGGCAAGATTGTCGAGGAGGCGCTGGCGTGAGCCCCGCGGATCTGCCTCAAGGGGCGACGCCCTTCCTCGGCTTCGGCCGGCTGCTGCGCCGCTATGGCTTTTCAGTGGCGCCCGAGCAGGTCTCCGGCTTCATGCAAGCGGTGACGCTGCTTGGGCCGCGCTCGATGGCCGACATCCGCGAAGCGGCGCTCGCCACGCTGGCGCCGCCGCCCGACCGCCGCGACGAATTCGAGGCGCATTTTCGGAGCCATTTCTATGGCAGCACCGCGGCAGTGGTCGGAGGCGAGGCCGACGAGGAAACCCGCATCAAGGATGACGGCGAAACCAGCGAACAAGAAATCGAGGTGGTCCGCCAGGAGCAAGGCGGCGAACTGTCTTCGGCCAGCGAACAGTTGAGCGTCCGCGAATTCAGCCGCGATAGCGACGGGCTTGCCGCCTTCCGCCGCAAGCTCGCCACCGCTTTGCCCGCCCGCCGCTCCTTCCGCACGGTGCGCACGCATGCGCGCGGCAAGCTCGACCTGCGCCGCTCGCTGCGCGAAATCGTCAGTGCCGACGGCGATATCCCCTCGCCGCTGCTGCGCCGGCGGCAGACAGTGCCACGCAAGCTACTCATCCTGATCGACGTGTCGGGCTCGATGAAACTCTACACCTCAGACTATCTCAAGCTGGCGCATGCGGCCGTGCAAGGCGCCGACCGGGCGGAGGTCTTCACTTTCGGCACACGACTGACCCGTATCACCTCGGCGCTGCGCATTCGCGACCGCGACCAGGCGCTGGCCCGCGCCGCTGCCCAGGTCGACGACTGGGACGGCGGCACCCGCATGGGACCGACACTGCTTGCCTTCCTCTCGGTGCCGCGTTTTTCGGCCTTTGCGCGCGGGGCGGCGATCGTCATCCTGTCGGATGCGCTGGAGCGCGGCGATCATGCCGAGCTGGAGACGGCGATGCGCCGGCTGAGCGCCCGCGCCTTTCGGCTTTCGCTGGCGACGCCGTTGGCCGGCGATCCACGCTTTCGGCCGGCGACGGCAGCGCTTCGCGCCATCCTGCCAGTGCTCGACGACCTGGTCGACGGTTCGTCGATCGCCGGCCTCACCGATTTCATCCTGTCGCTCGCCCGCCCAGCCCCGGCGGCCGCGGCAATCTGGAGGAGGGTTTCGTGATGCAGAAGGCGATCGACGCGCATTTCCACATCTGGCGCCAAAAGGACCAGCCCTGGCTGGTCGGGCCGATGGTGCCGCGCATCTTCGGACCATATGAGCCGATCCGCCGCGACTATCCTATCGGGGAATTCCTCGCCGACCAGCAAGGCTCGGGCGTCGAGAAGGCGGTCTATGTGCAGACCAACTGGGCCAAGGAGGATTTCGAGAATGAGGTCGCCTTCCTGCAGAAAACCGCGGAAGAAACCGGCTGGCCGCACGCCATCGTCGGCTATGCCGACATGACCGTGGACGACGTGCGTTCCCAGATCGACCGGCTGATCAAATACCCCCTGCTGCGCGGCGTGCGCATGCAGCTGCACTGGCACGAAATGCCGGCCTTCCGCTTCGCTGCCTCGGCCGATCAGGTCATCGACCCGAAGGTGCGGGCCAATGTGGCGCGTCTGAAGGACTACGGCTTGTCCTTCGACCTGCAGCTTTTCCCCGCCCAGATGAAGGACGGGCTGACGCTTGTCGGCGAGAACCCCGAGACCAATTTCATCCTCACCCACGCCGGCATGCTGACCGACATGGAGCCAGAGACCACCGAGGCCTGGAAAGCCGGCCTGCGCACGCTGTCAGCGGCCCCCAACCTCTATGCAAAACTGTCCGGCCTCGGCACCTTCGTCCACCGCAACGACCCGGCGCTGATCAGCTATATCGTCGACGCCGCCATCGACATCCTCGGCAGCAATCATTTGATGTTCGGATCGAACTTCCCGATCGAGAAACTGTGGACCAGCCACGCCGAGCTGATCAGGGCGCACAGGGAAGCGGTGGGCAAGCACGGCGCGGCGGCAGAGGCCGACATCTTCTGGAACACGGCGGAGAAGGTTTATCGGCCGGTGTAGCGCGCATTCGCTTCTCCCCCTGTGGGAGAAGGTGGATCGGCGCGCAGCGCCGAGACGGATGAGGGGTGCTGGAAGAAACTCGGCGGTGGAAATCTAGGCAATTTGAAGCACTTACGTCTCCAGGCTCGCGATCCTTCCGGCACCCTCATCCGACCGAGCTTCGCTCGGCCACCTTCTCCCACAGGGGGCCTTTGCACAGAATCGGATTGGTGATTCTGTGGCATGGTCGCTACGGGAGATTCGCGGATGGTTGATCGTGTGCTTGGTCAATTGAGCTTGGCGGACGGCCTTGCGGTGTCGGATGAGATGATCTTCGATCTTGTTGCGAAGGAGATCGACTGGGGTCCGATCGACGGGCTTTTGGGCGCACGCAGCGGAGCCGGGCCGGGCACGGCCAGCTATCCGGCGCCAGTGCTGATGCGCTGCCTTTTGTTGGGCGCATGGCATGGGCTGAGCGATCCAGCGCTTGAGGCACAGATCCGCGACCGGCTGTCGTTCCGCCGCTTTGCCGGCTTCAGCCTTTCGGACCGCACGCCCGACCATTCGACGCTGTGGCGCTTCCGCGAGGAGCTGACGCGCGAGCGGCTGATCGACAAGGTGTTCGAGGAGATCAACCGCCAGCTTGAGGACAAGGGCCTGATCGTCAAGCGCGGCACGCTGGTCGATGCCTCGTTCCTGCAAGCTCGCGGCCGCCCGCCGAAACAGCCCAAGAAGGGCCACCAGGGCCCGGTCAAGCCATCGGCGGACAAGGATGCGCGCTGGGGCAAGAAGGGCAAGAAGAGCACCTTCGGCTACAAGATGCACATCGGCGTCGACCAGGATCATACGCTGATCCGGCGCGTCGAGGTGAGCGACGCTTCGGTCACCGACACCGAGCCGGCCGACGCACTGATCAGCGGCGATGAAAGGGCGGTCTATGGCGATCAGGCTTATTATACCCACGCCAGACATGCCCGGCTGGTCGAGGCAGGCATCAAGGACCGCCTGATGCGGCGGCCCAACAAACATCATCCCGAGTTGCCGCCGCTCCGCTAAACACGGGGGCTGCGCGGCGGACACGCCGACGTCACAGCTACTGCCACGCCATTTTTGCAGAACTTGACGCACACAACTCGGCGCCTGCGCTTCTTCAACCTCGCCGCCAACCGAACGCAGTGCATGCTGGCGGCCTGCGCCTACAACCTGCGCCGCATGGTCAGCACCCTCCATCCGCCTGGCGAGAAGCCGGCATAAGCAGGAGTCCGTCCGTAATCGGGCGGATGAGCCGATTATCCTGAAAAATGCCGCGCTGAACGGCCAAGCAGCGCTCTCCGACGCTCAAAAAAGCATATATGCCTCAAATCGCATATCTATGCGCCTTCTCTGCAAAGGCCCCACAAGGGGAGAAGGGAAGGCGCCGCACCTCACCTCACCTCGAACTCCGGATCGATCGGAATCTGCAGCGCTGTCACCATCTGGTTGGTCTGCCCGGCCAGCCCGATGATCGACACCAACTCGCCATGCTGCGCTTCGGTCATGCCCTTGGCGCGGGCGGCGGCGGTGTGGGAGTGAACGCAATAGGAGCAGCCATTGGCGGTCGAGACGGCGATGTAGATCATCTCCTTGGTCAGCGGGTCGATGACGCTGTCCGCGACCATCACCGCCTTGAGCTGTTCCCACACCCGCTTCAGCGAGACCGGATCATTGGCCAGCCCGCGCCAGAAATTGTTGACGAAGTCGGATTTGCGCGTCGCGCGAATGTCGTCGAACACGGCCTTCACGGCGGGAATCGCCTCGACCTCGGCGTCGGTCAGAAGTCTTGTGGTGGCCATGGACAGGCTCCTTTCGTTTGAATCAATGAGAGAGGTCGTTGAATCGGCTTGGTAGCGAATGCGGCTAACTTGCTCTGGTGATTCAGTTTTTGCGGGCCGACCCCGAACCCTGGAAATGCAGAGGCCCTCACCGTCGTCATCCTGGGGTCTGCGCCGCGTCGCTGCGCTCCTTGCTTCGCCCCTCGATGACGAATGGACTGGTGACTCCGCCAATTGTCGAAGTACGCATCGCCTGGAACCTAATGAACCGCCGCATACATGATCTTCTCCTCCGTCGCCTCGGCCGGCGAGAACTCCTCGACGATGCGGCCTTGCCGGCAGACCAGGATGCGGTCGGACAGGTTCATGATCTCCGGCAGGTAGGACGAGATGACGACGACGGCCAGGCCCTCATCGGCCAGCCGGTTGATGATCTGGTGGATCTCGGCGATCGCACCGACATCGACGCCGCGCGTCGGCTCGTCGAAGATGACGATGCGCGGCTTCTGCACCAGCCCCTTGCCGATCACCACCTTCTGCTGGTTGCCGCCCGAGAGCTCGACCACCCGCGCATTGTCGTTGATCGCCTTGACGTTCAGCGTCTTGGTCCATTCGGCCGACAGCGCCCGCATCTCCTGCGCATTGATCACCCAGCCCTTTTCCCGCCCGGCCGCCAAAAAGCCGCCGAACAGGTTCTCGGCAACGTCCATGGTCTCGAAAATCCCCTCGCTCTTGCGGTCTTCGGTGACATAGACGATGCCGTCCGCCACCGCCTCGCTCGGAACGAGATAGCGCACCGGCCGGTCGTCCAGCTCTATGGTGCCGCCGCGCAGGAAGTCGCGCTTGTAGATGCCGGAAACGATCTTGAACGTCTCGGTGCGACCCGAGCCGATCAGCCCGAACACCCCGGTGATCTGGCCCTCGAAGATCGAGAAGGAATTGTTGCGCACGACATTGCTCATCGAGATGTCCTGCACCGACAGCACCTTCTTGCCGGCCTTGCGCAGCTTGGCCTCGTCGCGCTGGCTGTAGAGCTGCCCCGACAGCGTGCGCCCGACCATGGCGGCGACGATCCTGTCGCGATCGAAGGCGGCTGTGTCGTCGGTGATCACCAGTTCGCCGTCGCGCAGAATGGTGATGCGGTCGGCGACATCAAGCGCCTCTTCGAGCGCATGGCTGATGAAGACGATCGACACACCCCTTGCCTTGAGCCGGCGGATCAGCGCGAAGAAGTGCCGCTTCTCCTCCGGCGTCAGCGTCGCCGTCGGCTCGTCGAAGATGATGATCTCGGCATTGTGGTGGACGGCGCGCGCGATCTCGACCATCTGCCGTTTGGCCGCGCCCAGCGTCGCCACCATGGCGTTCGGGTCGACGGGAAAGTTCAACGACTGCAGGAATTGCTGCGCTGAAATGTAGGTGCCGCGCAGCCGGTTGAGAAAGCTTTCCGTGCCGAGATAAAGGTTCTGCGCCACCGTCATCGACGGCACCAGGCTGGTCTCCTGGAACACCATGGCGATACCGGCTTGAAGGGCCGCATGCGGCGAGGCGTAGGCGATCTCCTGCCCGTTGTGGAACATCTTTCCCGAGGTCGCGTCGACGACGCCGGCGATGATCTTGGTCAGCGTCGATTTTCCCGCGCCATTCTCGCCGAGCAGCGCGTGGATCTCGCCCTTGCGCAGCTCGAAGCTGACATTCTTCACCGCGGGCACGCCGCGATAGGTCTTGGTCACGTTCTCCAGGCGGACGATCGGTTCCATCAGCGATGTCCTCCTGGACCCAAGTCGATGGCCAGCAGGCAATCGCCGCCTTTCGAGGCAATGAACAGGCGACCGTCTTTCTCCGCCACGCTGCAGATGCCGTGGCGCGTGCCGTTGGCGCGGCTGTGCAGGCTGAATTGCGGCCGCATCTCCCGGTCGAGCCTGACCACCAGGCCGTAGGAGCGGCTCGGCGACCATGGCTTGTGAATGCCCATGGTGCGAATGCCGCCGCATTGCAGCGGCTCAAGGAAGCTGCGGTTGGAGGCAAGTGCCGGCGCGATCCAGTGTTGCGGCGGCATTTGCGCCAGCATGTCGTTTCGATAGTGCGTTTCCTGCAACACCAATTCGATCAGCCGGTTGCGGGGCGCAAACAGCGCCAGCCAGGCACCGCCACCGGCGGCAGGCGACAGGCGCGAGGGATAGCCAGGCAGATGCGCCAGCACCGTCGAGCGGCTGCCTGTCGCGCTATCGAAGCGGACGAGTTGGTGCCGCCAGCTCTCGCTGACCAACACATCCTTGCCGGTTGGATACAGCCCATAGGGAAAGGCGATGTCACCGGCGAGCTTGCGGAATTCGCTGCCTGCCGGATCGCGCTTCCACAGCGAACCGGAAGCGCCCTTCTTCATCAGATCCGCGGCCCATTGCGACGGCGCGTGGTGGGCCGAGCCATTGGCCAGCCAAAGCGTGCCATCTTCTGCGTAGGCGAGCGCTGTGATGCAGCGGATCTCGGCCGGTAGCGGAGCGTCCTTACCTGCGATCAACAGCCTGCCGCTTTCGAGCCCGACCGTCAGTTCGCCGGCGGGCGAGCGCGCGAGCGCGATGACCGGGGACGGAAATGTCTCGACTATCGTCGGCGCGGCACCGGCGGTGACCGCGTAGACGGCATTGGCACTGGAAACCAGCAGCCGGCCGTCGGCGACCAGCAGATTATCGGGCTCGGGCAGTTCGGCGAAGGCCGCAACATCGTCCAGCAGCGTATTCGGCCTGAAGGCGCCATCGAGCGGCGGGATGGTCACCGCCTTGCCGCGAAAGATGTCGAGGATCGGGTCCAGCATCATGGCTTCGCTCCCCAATAGGAAGCGGGGCTGGTCCAGTTCGGATCGGCAGCGGCAATCCGGTAGCGGCCGATGCGGTTGTTGAGGATACCGCCGACGAACAGAAAACCCTTGTGCTCGCGCATCGAAGTGACCATCGGATGCACGGCGCCCGACAGGTCGCCCATCGCTTCGACGATGCCGCCCTTCTCGTTGAATTTCACCACACCGCCGGTGTTGATGTTGGGGAACAGCCATTCGTCCTGCGGCAGCCGGCGCGTCATGCGCTTGCGCATGTCGGGATGGCGTAGCGACAGGTCGAAGCTCGGCGTGCGCATGCCGAGCCAGGCCATCCAGTAATCGCCGTCGGAGGCACGATTGATGTTGTCGGGGTAGCCCGGCATGTCGCGGATGACGCATTCGGCGCTGCCTGCTTTCGGCCCTTCCAGCCAATAGCGGTGCACGCGGCAGGCCCAGCTTTCGGCAAAGAACAGCGACTTGCCGTCATGCGCCATGCACACGCCGTTGGTGTAGCGGTAGCCGTCCAGCAACGTCTTCGTCGAACCGTCCTTCGGGTCATAGACGAGCAGCCGCCCGGTGGCGCGGTTCTCGATCGAGTCCAGCGCCCAGTCGTGGGCGTCATAGCGCTTGGTGGAATCGGTGAAGTAGATGCGGCCGTCCGGCGCGATGTCGCAATCATTGGGGTCGCGCAGCCGCGCATCGTCGACGATCGAAGTCCAGGAGCGCGATGTTTCCGCCGATAGCCGCTTCACCTCCCGGTCCGGCGAGACCGAATAAAGGCCCATCGCGCCGACGCAGCTGATCAGATTGCCTGTTTTGTCGAAGGCCAGGCCGAGCGGAAAGCCGCCAATATGGGCAAAGACCTCCGAACGTTTGTAGTCCGGCGCGAAGAAACGGACGATCTCGCCATGCCTGGTGCCGCAATAGAGATGGTCGTCACGGTCGAGGATGACGTCTTCCGGCCCTTCCAGCTCGCCAAGCCCGATATGGTCGGCCTCCGATAGGCGATTGTCGAGCTCGTAAGGCGTGCCGGAGCCCGGTGCGGCCGACTGCGTTGCCCCCATCTTCAAATAGACCGGTGCGACATAGACCTCGTCCAGCACCTTGTGGCGGTTCTTCAGCCAGCGAATGTCGATGGTGACCGCCACGGCCAGCATGATGCCCAACACCATCTGGTTGGTGCCGGTGCCATAGCCCAGCCGGATCAGCCCGTTGGTCATCGTCAGCACGATGATCGCGCCCATCAGCCCCTTGATCACCGAACCGCGGCCGCCGCCCAGGCTGACGCCGCCGACGACCGCTGCTGTCAAAGCCATGACCTCGAGATTGAGCCCTGTGCCCGGCCCTGCCCCGCTCAGCCGGCAGGCGATGAGGAAGCCGCCGAGCGAGGCGCAGAAGCCGGAGAACACATAGGTCATGAACACGGTGCGGCGCACGCGGATGCCGGCATTGTGGGCCGATCGCCGCGACCCGCCCACCGCCTGCATATGCCAGCCGGGCCGCGAGCGCGTCAGCGCGACATGGGTGATGATGGCCAGGATAATCGCCGCCCACACCGCAACCGAAAGGCCCCAGAAGGTGTCGTCGCCGATGAAGTCCAGCACATCCGATGTGGCATCGGAAAGCTGGACGTCGGCGGCATAGGTGGTGACCAGTATGTCGAACAGCGCCCGGCCGAAAATGAAGGTGACCAATGTCGTCAGGAAAGCGCGCAGCCTGAAATAGCCGATCAGATAGCCATTGATCGCGCCGAACAGCAGCCCGGTAGCGATCGAGGCGGCCAGCGCCAGCCATACCGATTGTTCGAGGATGAAGAAGACGAACACGGCCGAGAAGCAGGACAGCGCGAAGATCGAGCCGACCGAAAGGTCGATGCCGCCGCCGAGCATGACCACGGTCATGCCGGTGACCACCAGCGAGAACTCGCCGAGCTGGCGGGTCGATTCCTGCAGCGACATCGGCTTGAAGAAGCCGGGAATGATCGAACCGAACACACCGAGCGTCGCCACCAGCGCCAGGAACGGAATGGCGTTATCAGTCCAGCGTTTGCTTAGGATCTCGCCGACAAGGTGGTCGGGCACGAGATTGTAGCGCCAGGATTGAAGGCGTTCGCGAAAGGACATCGGTTGCTGCTGCCACTCAAGAGAGAAAGAGGCGGCCGAACAAGGTCCGGCCACCTCGTCGATGCTTGCAACGGACCCGCGGTTTACTTGGCCGCAGCTTGGGCTTGCAGTGCTTTCAAGTCCCAGCAGCTGTCTGGCTTGAGGTCGGCCTTGGTCGTCGCCTTCTCCAGCGTGTAGATGTAGGTGTGCGAGGTGCCGGCTGGCTGGCCACTCTGCAACAGGAACTTGATGACGGCGTTCATGTCGCCCGACTGGCGGGCAAGGTCGGTCATCACCACCGCGCCATAGGTGCCGTCCTGCAGCTTGTCGCAATCAGCGGTCTTTTCGCCACCGCCAGTGGTGACCAGAAAGACTTTGCCCTCGAGCTTGGCATCGCGGATCGCAGCCGATGCGCCCGTCGCGTCGCCGTCCCAGAAATCGATGATGGCGCAGATGTCGGGGTTCTGCTGCAGCATCGTCGTCGTCACGTTGCGCGAGGTCGTCGCATCCCAGTTCGAGTCAGGCTTGGCCACGACCTTGAAGTCGGGGTTCTTGTCCAGCACCTTCATGATGCCGGCATATTGATAAAGGCTCGACGAGTTGGCCTGGTCGCCCTGCACCAGCCCGATCTTCTTGGAGGAGTTCGGCCCACAACCCTTGATCGCCGCTTCGGCTTCCAGCTGGCCGAGCCCATCCCAGTCGCTGCCGACAAAGGCATCGGCCGGGAAGTTCGCCGGATTGTCGACCAGCAGGACATAGGTGCCGGCGGCCTGCGCCTTCTTCATCAGCTTGGCATAGGAGTTGAGGTCCGGCGAGTGGATGATCAGCACGTCCGGCTTGGTGTCAGACGAGATCGCGTCGGTTATCGCCTGCGCGCCGGCATCGACCACCCAGTTCGGGTCACGCGTCTCGAACACGCCGCCCCAGGCCTCGACCTCGGTCTTCAGGTAATGCGCCCAGCCCTGTGCCAGATCGAAGCCCATCGCCATCGGCACCAGCACCACACGCTTGCCCTTGAGCGCTTGCGAATAGGCGCCCGGACCCGGATCTTCGGCGGCAAAGCTTGGCGCCACGAATGCGGAGACGGCAAGCGCTGCCGCGGCGGCCATAAATGTCCTGATGATTTTCATGTCACATCCTCTGGTTTGGTCGTTGTCGTTCGCGGTCGGTCCCAACCGTACGCGTCAGTCTAGATGTCGCCTTGCTGCGCGGTCTGCTCGTCGCGCGGATTGATGAACCCATCGACGATGATCGCCGCCAGCAGGATCGCAGCCTTGATCAGGTTCTGATAGAGCAGCGGAATGTCGATGATGGTCATCGCGTTGAGCAGGATGCCGATCAGCGCGGCACCCACCAGCACGTTGCGCACCCCGCCCCGCCCGCCCGACAGACCGATGCCGCCGATCACCGCCACCAGCACGATGTCGTAGAGCAGCGTGGAATTGACGATGCGGGTGTTGATCGAATGCAGGCTGGCGGCGGTGAGCAAGCCGGCAATCAGCGAGACCAAGGCCGACAACACGTAGCGCAGCACCAGCATCGGGCGCACTGGAATGCCGATATTGCGCGCCGCAACCGGGTTGTCGCCGGCGAAATAGACGTAGCGGCCCCATTTGGTGTAGCGCAGGAACAGGAAAAAGGCGAAAGCCAGCCCGGCGAAGACAAAAACCTCGACCGGGATGTCGAGGAACCGAAGCCCGCCCAGAAGCTCGACCCAATGGCCGGGCGGCACCGGCACGGCGTCCTGTGTGATCAATTGTGAGCGCACATAGCCGAAGACGAAGGACGCGGTCGCCAGCGTCACGAAGATCGCCGGAACCTCGGCGTAGGCGACCAAAATGCCGTTCAAAAGCCCGATGGCGAGAACGCCGGCGAGCACATAGGCGAAGGCCAGCCCGTCGGACATTCCCGAACTCAGCAATTGCAGATACCAAGCGACCGACATCGCCATGATCGCCACCGCCGACAGATCGATGCCCCTGCCGATAATGACGACCGCCATGCCGAGCGCCAATATTCCCAGCACCGAGACCGAGCGCACGATGGCAACAAGATTGTTCGAGTTGATAAAACCAGGCAGTCCGATGGCGGCGGCAATGAACAGCACGACCGCGATGGCAAAGACAATGCCCTCCTGGTTCAGGCTTCTCCAGTTTAGCCAGCCGGTCGCGTTCATTGCCCGCTTTCACCCGCGATGGCTACGCCCTGCTCCCTCTGCGGCCATCGGAACGAAAGCTAATCGGCTCAAGACCAATTCGTCAAATGAATCCGCGCATTGCAGGCTGGCTTGCGAGGAAATTCCGCGGTTGGACGCACCGATTGGCGAGGCTGGCGCAATGCCTGGAACTCAAGCACTTTTGCAATTGATCGCGCCGATCGAACCGCTGGCGAAGGTTCGCTTCAAGACGAGCGGAGCACGCAGAATTCATGTCCGCGCTCGCCGCGCAGTTCCTGCGTCAAATCCGCAAAACATGGCCCGAGACCTCGGCGCCGGCGGCCTTCGGCAACGCCAGGAAGCGAAACGCGGCGACGAGCCCGATTGCGCCGATCACCAGGAAGGCAAGGCGGAAGTCGATGAGACCGAGCGCCGCCACGCCCCTGGCGATCTGCGACAGGTTGAGCAGTGCCGCCGCGACCGCTACGCCGAACAGCATCGCCACCTGCTGCAGCATGCTGGACAACGTCGCCGCCGAGCTGCGCTGCGGTGAGGCAACATCGGCGAAAGCCAGCGTGTTGAGCGCGGTGAACTGCATCGAACGCGACAGTCCGGCGATCAGCATCAGCACCATCACCAATGCTTGCGGCGTCTGCGGCGAAAGCGCCGCGCAGGCCATGATCGACAAAGAGGCGATCACTCCGTTGACAATCAGCACCGAACGGAATCCGAAGCGCCTCAGCGTCGGCGTCGTCACGGCCTTCATCCCGAGATTGCCGAGGAAATAGGCCAGGATCATCATGCCTGCATCGACCGGGCTCAGGCCGAAGCCAACCTGAAACAAAAGCGGCAGCAGGAACGGCGTGGCGTTGATGGCGATCCGGAAGATCGTGCCGGCGGACAGCGTCGAGATGGCAAAGGTCTGCACCTTGAACGCCGATAGATCGAGCAGCGGATGGTTGGCGCGTCGCAGATGCCGCACCGCCAACCAGCCGACCAAAATGCCCGTGCCGAGCAGTGCCACGGTCGGCAACACACCGTCTTCCGTATGAGCGATGCGCTCGAGGCCATAGAGCATTGAGGCCAGCCCCACAGAGGTCAGCAGGAAACCCGGCCAGTCGAGCGGCCTGGCGCCGGCTTCGCGGTCGCCGGGAATGAAGCGGGCGACCAGCGCCAAACCGACAACCCCAAGCGGAATGTTGATGAAGAAATTCCAGTTCCAGGAGAGATAGGTGGTGATGAAGCCGCCAAGCACCGGCCCGATCACCGGCGCAAACAGCGCCGGCCAGGTGATCAGCGCCGTGGCGTTGAGAAGCTCGGATTTCGGCGCGTTGCGCAGCACCAGGATGCGGCCGACCGGCGTCATCAACGCGCTGCCCAGGCCCTGAACCGCGCGTGCGGCGACGAACTCGGCCAGGTTCTGTGAGATGCCGCAAACGAGCGAGGCCAGCGTAAACAGCGCGATCGCCACGAGGAAGATGTTGCGCGCGCCAAAACGGTCCGCGAGCCAGCCGGACAGCGGCACGAACACCGCCATCGTCAACATATAGATGGTGATTCCGATGCTCATTGCCACCGCCGGCACGCCGAACGATTCTCCCATCTGCGGCAGCGAGGTCGAGATGATGGTCGAATCCAGAAGCTGCATGAAGAAGGCGACGGCGACGATCAGCGCCACCCGCCGGGCTTGCCGCGCCGCGGGCGCGGTTTCGGGCAAGGCTTCGTTTTCGGGAATGGCGGTCATGCGCAGAACTGTCCGAATGGGAATCTTCTCCCGCCCCATCGGCAACCGCACAAATGTCCGGCAAAACCGATGACGCACCGGTTTCAACAGCATTTGTCCGGTGCCGTCCAGACATGGACCAACAAACTTTCGTGTGACATCGCAGCCGGTTATGCGATGACTTGGCCCTGCCGCCGAACCGGCCTTTCACGATCCGCCATGGCGCTTCGCGCCGCAGCCGGCGTATCTCATGCGGCTTCGATCTTCTCCAGAAACAGGCTAAGCTGGTCCGGGTCCATGTGCACGACGTGCCTGTCTTCGGGATACGCCAGGCTGTTCACATCGGCGACATATTCGGAAAAGGCGGCGATGCGTTCGGCCTGCAGGCGGTCGTACTCGGCGGCGAAATTGCGATAGACCTTGGAATGGCGCGGCATGTGGCCACGGTTCTGGCCGAGAATGTCGTCTGCGAACAGGTATTGCGCATCGCAGCCCGTGCCCGCCCCCATGGACAACATGATCAGCGACGTCCGTTCCGAAATCGCTTTGGCCACCTCGACCGGCACCACTTCGATCTCGGCGCCGATCGCGCCGGCGGCCTCGAGTTGCTTCACCGCCTCGAACACCTGCATGGCGGTATCGGCGGTCTTGCCGACGGCCTTGAAGCCGCCGGTCCAGGTGGCGCGTGACGGGATGAGGCCGACATGGCCGATCACCGGAATTGCGTCGTCGGCCATCCGCTTGATGGTGGCATAGCCGGCGCTGCAATAGACCGCATCGGCGCTGGCCTTGTAGAGCCGGAACGCCCAGCGGACGAAATCATCGGCGGTGCCGATCTCGAAGAAATTCTCGCCCGGCATGGTGAACAGGCTGGGTGCCGCATCGCGGTATTGCGGATTGAGCACCAGCTCCGGCGGCACCGAGACGATATCGACGCCGGCGCGTTCGGCGGCCTCGGCCTCGTCCATCGTCAGCACGCGCAGCATCGTCAGCTGCCGCTTGCCCTTCATGGCGCGCAGGTCTGCGACGGTCGGTCTTTTCCGGCTCATGGATTTTGGTTCCCTTTGCTACGTGACAGAAGGCCCGTCAGCCAATCTGGATCATCACCTTGCCAGCTTCGACCTTGACTGGATAGGTCGCGAGATTGACGCAGACGGGAGCGCCCTTGGCCTGGCCGGTCTTGTAATTGAAGCGGCCATTGTGCTTGGGGCATTCGATGATGTCGTCCATGACGAGCCCGTCGGCCAGATGCGCCTTCTCATGCGTGCAAAACCCGTCGGTGGCGAAAAATTCATCGTCCGGCGAACGGTAGATCGCGAAGGTGCGGCCGGCATGGTCGAAGCGGATGACATCTTCCTCTTCGACATCGTCCACGGCGCACGCCTCGACCCAATCGGCCATTTCCATCTCTCCTGAAATTCCCGCGTTGCGCTGGTGCGGTGCCTACTCAGCCGCTGCCGACATGTTCACTTCGTGGAACTCGCCACGATAGGGCCGTGCCGTCGGCGGCAATTCGCGCTTGAGGAAATAGTCCTCGTATTTGAGCTGCCTGAGCAGGACCGGCCAGACCTCGCGATAGGCATGCCATATCGACGGGTTCGGCTCCGGCAGATCGTGTTTGATCAGTTCATGCAGCCTGGGCAGCGCGTGATAGGGTACCATCGGGAACATGTGATGCTCGACGTGGTAGTTCATGTTCCAGTAGATGAACCGGCTGATCGGATTCATGTACACGGTCCTGGTGTTGAGCCGGTGGTCGACGACGTTGTCGGCCAGACCGATATGCTGCAGCAGGCCGGTTAGCACCATGTGCCAGGTGCCGTAGAGGCGCGGCACGCCGATGAGCACCACCGGCACCCACGATTGCATGTACAGGGCGAGCGCTATCGTGGCGATGTAGATGGCGATATGCCAGCGCGCGGCGATGACGGCCTTGTGCTGTTCCATCTCAGGCACGTAGCTTTTCTCGTCGGGCGTTAGCTTGCCGAACGCCTGGCGTACCAGCGCCGGAAGCGAATAGCGGAAATCGAGGATGCCGGTGAAAGCCAGCGCGGCACGCAGCAGGTCCGGCGGGCGCATCACGGCGATCTCGGCGTCGCGGCCGACGATGATCGTGTCCGTATGGTGCCGGGCATGGCTCCAGCGCCAGGTCACCGGATTGCGCATCAGCATGAAGCTGGCGATCTGATAGACGACATCGTTCATCCAGCGCGAACGGAAAGCCGTGCCGTGGCCGCATTCGTGCCAACGCGAGTCGCTGGACGAGCCGTAGAGCACGCCGTAGACGAAGAAGAACGGCACGCACCACCAGGTGCCCCAGAAATAGATGGCGCCGGCGGCGGAGCCGATGATGGCGATGATCCAGATGATCGTGTCGCGGATCGCCGGGCCGTCTGAGCGCTGCATCAACTCCTTGATCGCCTTGCGGGGGACATCGGTGTGGTACCACTCCGCCGACGCCAGTCCCGTCTCGATCGCCCTGCGCGTGCTTTCGCCGACCAGGCTGTAATCGCGCTTTACCGTGCCAGCCATTGTGACCTCCAATTCCCGATCGGCCGCGAACCCTCCCCGCTCCGGCCGGGACCAGCCTCCCAACTGGTGTCTCGTATCGTCCTAGCCATTATCACGACCTGCCTCCAAGAACAGGAAAACGGCCCGACGGCTGGGGATAATCCTGCTGCGGCTGCCTGGCGATTGCCGCGATCCGGCTCTCGGCGGCGGCGATCTCGCCGGCGCCGTCGAGAACCCGGAACACCGCATCGTACGAGCGGCTCTCGCCGTGCTCCAGCCAGATCATCTCGCCGCGTTCGCGCGCCGCCAGATTTCCCAGCACATGATGCGTCGACGGCTCGATGCCAAGCGCGTACTGTCCAGCCTGGAAATTCTGCCATTGGTAGGTGCAGGGCAATTGGTCCTTGCGCGTGACCACCTCGAAGCCGAGGCCGAGCCTATCGTTGACCACCGCCACCGGGACTTCGCCGGTGCTGCCAGCGCCGAGCTCGTGCTGCCAGACCTGTTCGCTGAAACGCGGCTGCGGCGCCGGGACCGTGCGATAGCCGACCTTTTGCGCCTCATAACGCTCGCCGGCATGCCCGGCCCAAACGACATCCCTTATCGGCGCCAGATAGCGCGCGCCCTCGTCAAGCACCGGATGGCTGACATTGATGTGGTAGAAAAACATATGCGGTGTTCGGTTGAAACCGTGATTGACGACACGGTCCGAAAGCCGGATCTCGTTGCCGCCGACATCGGCCTCGATCCGCCGCAATAGATGCAGATCCTCGCCGAATACAGTCGATTGCTGGACGATGCCTTCGGCCCACAACACGCAGCGGTCGCCGTCCCAGGTCTCGCCGTAGCCACTTAGCCGCGCCGGGATGGTGCTGATGCGGCCATGCAGCGAATGGCGCACCGTATTCTTCGGCGGATAGTTGTAGGTGTCGGCGGGTACCTCGTTCATGAACAATATATGGTCGAGGCCGCAGGTCAGTAGAAGGCCGGAAAACGACCTCGCCCAGGCCAGCCCGTCCTCGCCTTCATACTCGTGCAGGCCGGGATTGCGAAAGCCGCTCGGCGAATGCCAGCCGATCGCCTGGCCCTTGAAGTCGCAATCGGCGATATCGAGCGCCCGGTCGACCAGCGCGGTGAAGCGCAGGCCCGAGCCGGTGCGGAATTCGAGCATGCGGATGCCGCGCTCGACGCCGTCGCCAAGCGTCATCAGTCGCACGCCGGCGAACTGCGACAGCATGCCCGAGCGTTCCGAGACCTGCCGGCGCGACAGCGTCTTGCCGTAAAGCTCTACCATGTGACGGCCAGTTCCTTCACTTTGCTCCCGTCCTTCACTTGGCTCTCGTCTCCTTGAGCAGGGCCGACATGTCGGCGCCGGTGATGATACTTTCCACGGTCAGCAGGTCGGTGTCGGCGACCGTCTGCTCGGCGACGATCTCGCCGCGCCGCATGACGATGATGCGGTCGGCGACCTGGAAGACGTGATGGATGTTGTGGGTGATCAAAAGCACCGAGTGACCGGCGTCGCGCACTTCCTTGACGAAGCGCAGCACGCCGTGCGTTTCCTCGACGCCGAGATTGTTGGTCGGCTCGTCGAGGATGATGACCTTGGCGGCGAATTGCATGGCGCGCGAGATGGCGATCGACTGGCGTTCGCCGCCCGACAGCGTGCTGACCAGCGCATCGGCGTCGAGCTTCTTCGAGATGCCGACGCGCTTCAAAAGAGCCGAGGCAGCATCGCGCAATTGGGCGAGATCGAGCGGCGCGAACACACCCAGCCATTTGAGGTTGACTGGCTCGCGGCCGAGGAAAAGATTGCGCGCGATGCTGAGATCGGGCGCCAGCGAGGTGTCCTGGTGGATGGTCTCGATGCCGAGATCCATCGCATCGCGCGTCGAGCGGATGGAGACCTTCTGGCCGCGCACATAGATGTCACCGCGGTCGACCGGAAACACCCCGGAGATCGCCTTGATCAATGTCGATTTGCCGGCGCCGTTGTCGCCGAGCAAGGCCACCACCTCGCCCTCGTTGAGCGTGAACGAGGCGCTCTTCAGGGCGCGGACGCTGCCGAAGGACTTTTGCAGGTTCTGTAGCCGAAGCACTTCCATGGTCAGCTCCTGGCGGCGTTCTTCTGCAGCAAAGCGTGCAGAATGAGCATGGCAAGGATGATGACGCCGACGAAGATGTTGTAGGCGAGCCCAGGCACGCCGATCAGCACGATGCCGTTGCGGATGCTGCGCAGCATCAGCGCGCCGACGATGGTGCCGAAAATGGTGCCTCGCCCACCGGTCAGCGCGGTGCCGCCGACCACCACCATGGCGATCACTTCGAGCTCGTAGCCGGTGCCTGCCACCGGCGAGGCGGCAGAAATGCGGAAGGCGCTGATCATGCCGGCGAGACCGGCCAGCACCGAGGTCAGGATGAACAGCCAGATCTTGACCGCATCGGCCGGCACACCACGCGCCACGGCGGCGTTACGGTTCGAGCCGATGGCGCTGATCCAGTTGCCGAGCTTGGCGTAGCGCAGCACATAGATTGCCAGCAGCGACAGGCCGATAAACCACCACAGCGAGGTATAGAAACGGAACGTTCCGATATTGAAGCTGCCGGCCAGCAGCGTCACGAAGAACCCGGGCTGGTCCCAGGATTTCAGCGGAAAGCCTTGGGTGATGTAAAGCGCTGCCCCACGCACGACGAGCAGCATCGACAGTGTCACCAGGAAGGAGGAGATGCCGATCTTGGTGACGATCAGCCCGTTGATCGCACCGATCGCTATGCAGAGCAGCAGGCCGGCCAGCAGCGCCACGCCAATATCCACCCCGCCGTTCTGCACCAGCAGCATGACGACAACCGGCGCCAGTCCGAACACAGCACCGACCGAAAGGTCGAACTCGCCCGCCGTCAGAAGCAGCGTCATGCCGAGCGCGATGATGCCGAGCTCGGGCAGGAACGCCATCATGTTGGAGATGTTGAGCGGCGACAGGAAGTTCGCATCGGCGATCGCGAACACCGCCAGCAGGACGATCAGGATGACGAGCGACGAGAACTGCGGCGAGCGGATCAGGCTCGACCTGCGTTTGGCACGCGGCATTTCCTCTTCTGCGGCAATTGTCATGACAGCCCGAACCATACGCCAGGGTGAGGCCCGCCGCCTGCGCGGCGAGCGTCAGTTCCAATCACTTGTTGTAGAGTTTCAGGATCGGTTCGACGCTCGAGGCGTCGTAGAGGCTGAAAGTGTGGATGTCGTAGCCGATCGGTTCGCCGGCGGCGGCCAACCCGAGCAGCGCCACCGGCATGAAGCCCTGCGCCGACGGGAACTGCCAGGCAGCCGCGTTGACGAAACCGGCCTTGACGGACTCGGCCGTTTCCTTCGAATTGCCCCAGCCGACGACCGGAATCTTGCCGGCCGGCACGCCGGCGCCATCGAACACCCGCTTGACGCTGGCCGCGACGGAATCGCCGAGCGCGATGATTGCCGGCGGATTGTTGGCCACCATGTAGTCCGTCATCTTGGCGATGATGCCGGCCGGATCGGTGCCGCAATCGACCACGTCATATTTGATGCCGAGCGGATCGAAGACGCTGGCAATGCCTTCGGTCTCGAGCTGCTGGTAGCTGGCACCCGGCACTTCGACCGGCAGGAACACCTTGTCGCCCTGCTTCACCATTTTGTGGTCGACCAGATATTTCGCCCAGATGACACCGGCTTCCCTAAGGTCGGCGCCGACATAGGCTTGCCGGCCGGTTGCCGGATCGTCGGTGTTGAAGAACACGATCGGGATGCCGGCCGCCTTCGCTGCCTTGACCTCCTCGGTCCACAGGCCGGGCTGCGCCGAAGTCGTGGCGATGCCGTCCGGCTTGGCGGCGAGTGCCGAGTTGAAGGCTTCCTTCTGCGCCGCCATGTCGCCGCCGCTGAACGAGATCTTGCAGGTCACCTTGAGCTGGTCGCAGGCCTTGGTCGCGCCGGCATTCCAGTCGATCCAGAAGGCATCCGACGGGCCGCCATGCGACAACAGGTAGAACGTCTTCTGGGCGTCCTGCGCCACCGCCGGAGTACCCAGCGTTGCACCGGCTAGAACCGTCGCGGCAGCCGCGATTTTCAACGCGAATTTCAACATTTCTCTTCCTCCCTTGTTTCGTAGCCGAACCGCGCCATCACAGTCCGTTGGCGCGGAATTTCCCATCGAGGAATTTCTTGGCGCGCGGCACGTCGTCTTCCGAAAGATGCTCGATGATGACCGGGATGTTCGGGTGCTTTTCGGCCAGCCGCTTGAGATAAAGGTCGTAGTTCAGCGAACCGAGGCCGGGCGCCGGCAGCTCGATCTCACCGACGCCGCGGAAAGTGTGGCTCTCCAGCGCGTCCTCGTCGCCAATGTCTGCGTGCTTCTCCGACTTGTCGCCGCCGGAACGCTTGACGTCCTTGGCGTGGGCGATCTTGATCTTGTCGGTCAGCGTGTCGAACACCTGGTTCAGGATCTGATCCATCCGGTCGATATTGTGGGTTTCGAAATAGTTGGTCGGGTCCATCAACAGGCCGAGGCCTGGGTGGTCGACCTGCGCGAACATCCTCACCGTCTCCTCGACCGAGCCGACGACATTGTTGACATAGGTTTCGAGCAGGAAGACCGCGCCGTGGTCATAGGCCGTCTGGGCAAGGTCGGCGATGACCTTGCGGCATTCCTCGAACCCTTCCTCGGTCTTGTTCTTCGGGTGATGCACCCAGTCGGATTCGGTGTTGTAGGTACCCGTTTCCGAGATCACGTAAGGGGTGCCGAAATGGCGCGCGTTGCGGATGATCTCCTTCAAATAGCCGACGCGCTTCTCGCGCTCGCCCATATCCGGATGGATGATGTTGGTGTAGCCCGACACACAGCAGATCGGCAGATTGTGGTCGCGGAACGTATCGCGGACGGTCTTGGCCTTGTCCTTGGTGATCTGCCCGGACGACAGGTCGATATCCCTGAAATGCAGGTCGAGCTGCACGGTGTTGAAATCGAGCGCACGGATCTTCTGCGCGGTTTCCTTGAGGCCATACGGGAAATAGCCCGTGAAAATACCTGCCTGCATCATGGTGTGAATTCCTCCCTGTAAGTGATTCAGTCAGTTGATATTTCGGAAAGCTTGACCGTCCGGCCTTTGTCGATCGAGCGGTAGCCGGCTTCGACCAGCGCCATGGTCTTGACATTGTCCGCGACGGACAGCGCTGGCGGCTCGCCCGTCTTAACCGCGTGCTGAAGCTGCTCCATGACGCCGATGAAAGCATGCGGGAACCACATCGTGTCCCAGCTGGGTGTCACCCATTGACCATCGGTGGTCTCGGTCGAGGCGTAGGTCAGCGTCGACGCAGCGCCCGTCGGCCAGCCGATGGTGCCTTTGGCGACACCCTTGGTGCCGTCGACGCGCCAGTTGATGTGCTGGTCGTCCTGGTAGCCCTCCTGGCGCGGACCGGACCAGACATCCTCCAGCGATACGGCGAGCACGCCGGACGGGAACCGCAGCGTCGACACGATGATGCCGTCCGAATGATCAAAGCGGGTGCGCGGATCCTTGCGGGTCAGGGTGGTGATCTCCAGGGGATCGCCGAACAGGAAGCGCAGTACGTCGAGATGGTGGACGCTCATATTGGCGAGCGTCAGCCGGTCATAGTCCTCGAGGAAGGTCTGCCAGTGCGGGATCGCATGCATGTCGATCTGGGCGAAGACGATGTCGCCGAGCGCGCCGCTGTCGATGATCTGCTTCAAGACGCGCATCGACTGGTCGTAACGCATGTTCTGGTTGACCGAGAGGATCTTGCCGGCCTTGGCCGCCTCGTCGCGCAGTTTGACGGCTTCATCGAGCGACAGCGCCAGTGGCTTCTGCGCCAGGATCGCCTTGATATGTGCTTGGTTCAGCGCATGGCGGATCAGCGCCGGCTGCTGGTCCGGCGGAAAGGCAAGATCGATGATCTCGACGTCCTTGTCCTCGATGAGTTGTTCCGGCGTGTTATGGACGGTCGGGATATCCCAGCGCTTGGCGACCTTCTCGGCGCTGGCCTTGGTGCGCGAGGCGATCGCCGCCACCGGAAAACCGGCTTCCTTGTAGGCGGCAAGGTGACATTCGGCCATGATCATACCGGCGCCGACGCAGCCGATCCTGTATTCCCTGGTGCGGACTTTAACGTCCGGCTCGAAGCCGTTGCCCGCTATTTCTTCGCTTGCCATATGTTCCTCCCGAAGCTCGTTTCTTGCAGCCGCCGTCATCTTGCCAGCGCTTCCCCGCTTTGCCCGAAATAATGCACCCTGCCCGGCTCGCAGGATATCGCCACCATCGCGTCCGGCCTGATGTCCGGCTGGCCGCGCAACAGCGCCCGCAGGCGCGCCTGCCCGGCGGCGAGCGTCACCACGGTGTAGCCGCCGAGCGGCTCGACCTCGAACACGAGCGCCGGGCGGCCCGCGCCCCCGTCCGAGATTCCATCCGACCAGGCCTTGACCTTGATGTCTTCCGGCCTGAGCCCGATCTCGACGGCATCGGCCGGCGCCGCCTTGTCCGCGATGCGGATCGTGCCTTCGGCCGCCTCCACGCCTTCCGCGCCGTGCACCGACTTCAATATGTTCATCATCGGCGAGCCGAGCAGCCGCGCCACATAGGTGCTGGCCGGCCGGTCATAGATCTCGGCCGGCGCGCCGATCTGCCTGATCTTGCCGCTCTCCAGTATGGCCATGCGGTCGGCGACCGACATCGCCTCTTCCTGGTCGTGCGTGACATAGATCAGCGTCTTGCCGAGCTCGCGCTGGATGCGCTTGAGCTCGACGCGCGTCTCCTCGCGCAGCCGGGCGTCGAGCGCCGAGATCGGATCGTCCATCAAATAGGCAGCCGGATCACGCACCAGCGCGCGGGCGATCGCGACGCGCTGCCGCTCACCGCCGGAAAGCTGCGCCGGCGGTTTGTGCAGGATATGTCTGATATGCAGCTTGGCCGCGACATCGGCGACGCGTTTTTCGATCTCGGCTTCTGCCACCTTCCGCTCGACCAAAGGAAAACGGATGTTGTCGCGCGCGCTCATATGCGGGAACAGCGCCAGATTCTGGAACACCATGGCGACATTGCGCTCGGCCGGCGACACCGTGTTGACCGGCTTGCCGCCAATCAGGATCTCGCCCGTGTCCGGGGTTTCCAGCCCGAGCACCAGACGGAGTATCGTCGACTTGCCCGACAGCGGCGGCCCGAAGAAGCAGAAGAACTCGTTGTCGTTGGCCGCGAACGAGGCATCGTCGACAGCCAGCGTGCCGCCATAGCGTTTTGTCACATTACGGAAAACGATATCGGCCATCTCAACCTGCTCTCAACGCAAGGCCGGTAGCGGCGTCGAAGACGCGCACCGCCTCCGCCGCAGGCGCGACGACGGCTGTCTGCCCGATCGCCAGCCCGACATCATTGTCGAACACCGCCTTCACCGCGGTCTCTCCGTCGCCAAGATGGATGATGGTGCGCGCGCCGATCCGCTCGACGAAACTCACCGGCATGCAGAGGCCACGGCCGCTTTCGGCCAGCGTCACCTGCTCCGGTCGAAAGCCATAAAACACCTCGCCGCGCATCCGGCTGGCGGCATCGGCGATCTCGACCGGCAGCGGCGGCGTCGCCCCGAGTGGGCCAAGATCGACGACCAGGCCACGGTCACTTTCCGCCAACCAGCCCTTGAGCAGGTTCATGCCCGGCGCACCGATGAAGCGGGCGACGAAGACGTTGGCCGGGTTGTTGTAGACTTCCAGTGGCGTGCCGACCTGCTGCAGCACGCCGTGGTCCATCACCGCGATGCGGTCGGCCATGGTCATCGCTTCAAGCTGATCGTGGGTGACGTAGACCATGGTCTGCCGGAACTGGCGCTGCAGTTGCTTCAATTCGGTCCGCATCACCGCCCGGAAGGCGGCGTCGACATTGGACAGTGGCTCGTCGAGCAGGAAGATCGCCGGCTCCATGATCGCCGAACGGCCAATCGCCACCCGCTGCAATATGTTGACCGAAAGCCGGTCGGCCTTGCGGTCGAGCAGCGGCGTCAGCTGCAGCATCTCGGCAATGGCGCCGACGCGGCGGTCGATCTCGGCCTTTGGTGCGCCGCGCATTTTCGGGCCGTAGGCGAGGTTCTGCCGCACGCTCATATGAGTGAAGATCGCATAGTTCTGGAAGACGAAGCCGACGCCGCGCCGCCCCATCGGCACGCCGGCCATGTCGCGTTCGCCGAACAGGATCTTGCCGCTGGTCGGCTCTTCCATGCCGGCGATCATGTTCATCGTCGTCGACTTGCCGCAGCCGGACGGCCCGAGCAGCGCCATGAACTCGCCGTCGGCAATGGCCAGATCCATCGTCTGCAGCGCAGTGAAGTCGCCAAATTTCTTGACAAGGTTTTGCAGATGGATCGTGCTCATGCCGCCACCTCGCGTACCCGGGCCATGCGTTTCATGGCAAACACAGCGGCGATGGACAGCACGATCAATATGGCCAGCGCGATTGCCGCCACATAGCCCCAGATCAGGTCCTGCGTGGTGAGCTTGTAGATGTAAACGGAGATGGTTTCGGTAGCGACCCCGGGACCGCCGCCGGTCATGATGTAGAGGGTGTCGAATATTTTGAAGTTCTCGATCACCCGGATCGCCAGCGCAATGATGATGATCGTCTTCATCTTCGGCAGCACGATGGTGACGAAGCGCTGCCAGGGGTTGGCGCCGAGCAGCGTCGCCGCCTTGATCTGGTCCTCCGGCACGCCGACCAGGCCGGCAAGCAGGATCAGGAACATTAGCGGCGTCCACTGCCAGATGTCGGCGACCATCACCGCGATCAGCGCCAGCGTCGGATCCGAGAGCCAGGCGATGGTGACGGGAAAGCCTGACATCGCCGACAGGATGTCGTTGACCGGGCCGCCCGACTGAAACAGCATGAAGAACATGTAGCCGGCCACCGCCGGCACCACCATCATCGGCATCAAGAGGATCGAATAGAAGATCCGCTTGCCGGGAAACTCGTCGGCAAACAGCGTCGCCAGCGCGAGGCCGAGCAGGAACTCCGCCGGCACGCAGACGATCATGACGATGGCCGTGCGCCTCAGCGCGCTCCAGAAGCGCGCGTCCGCGGCAAGGTCGGTGTAATTGGCGAAACTGTTCCACATCGACCAGGCATTCCACCAGCCGGTGCCCGACAGCGGCGACCAGTCGGTCAGGCTGATGTAGAGCTGCATCAGCAGCGGGAAGACGGCGATGAACAGCACCAGGATCTGCGCCGGCAGGGTCAGCCGGAATCCGAGCCGCGCGCCCTCGTCCGGCAACACCGACGCCGCCTTGGAGGCTTGCATGTCGCCCTCCGAAATCGTGGCTGTCACCGAGCTCATTGCTTGAGCGCCCCGAAGGTCAGCCCGCGCACCAGATGACGCTGGATGGCGATGCCCATGATCACCGGCGGCACCGCGGCGATCAGGCCGAGAGCTGCCTTGGCGCCGTAGAGCTGTCCGGTCATCGAGGAGGACAGCGAGGCCATGTAGACCGGGACCGTGACCCATTCGCGCGTCGTCAGAAGCAGCGCAATCAGATAGTCCGACCAGTTGAGGATGAAGACGAACAGCGCGGCACTGGCCAGCGGCGCCCGCATCATCGGCAGCGTGATGCGGGTGAAGACGCGCCACCGCGAACAGCCCTCGACCAGTGCCGCCTCCTCGATCTCGCGCGGCATGTCGTCGAAGAAGGTCTTCATCAGCCAGAAGGCGAAAGGCAGCGTGACGATGCCGTAGATCAGCGACAGCCCCCACCAGCTGTCGGTGAAGTTGAGGAAGGCCCACATGATCATCACCGGGGTCATGACCGCCATCGGCGGAAACAGGCGAAGCTGGATCAGCGCCAGCGGCAGGTTCTGGCCCGAGTTGAAGCGCGACAGCCCGTAGGCCGCCGCTGTGCCCGCCGACATGGCGATCGCCGTGCCGAACGTGGCCGACAGCAGCGACGACAGGATCGGCTTCAAAGCTGTGCGGTCGAGCGCGACGATAAGATTGTTGGTCGATTCACCGAAGACGAAGCGGAAATTGCTGAGTGTCGGGTTCTTCGGCCACCAGGTCAGGTCGGCGCCGGTCGCCGACCATTCGGCGATCGGCTTGAACGCCATCGACATCATCCACAGGATCGGCACCAGCGTCACCGCCATTGCCGCAAAGATCGCGGCATAGCGGAATATCTCGAAAGGAACTGAACGCTTCATCTTGCGGCTTTGCTGGGTCCTTCGTTATCGAGGGGAAGAGCAATCACTCCTCCCCTCTTTGGCAAGATCCGGGAGGATCAGGCGATCGGATCGAGAACGGTGGGCCAGGCCTCCTTGTTGGTCTTGATGGCTTCGAGAAGCTTCTCCTCGCCGGTGCGGCGGGCAATCTTCTTCCACTCGGCCTCGGTGTCGGCCATAGCCTGCTCTGCTGTCTTGGCCTTGGTCAGCGCGGCGACGAGGTTCTCGTCCAGCGCATTGTGGAAGGCGGTGGCGCCGGGATAGTTGATGGTGGGCACGGTGCGGGCGACCGTCTCGCACACCACGTCCATGTGGTAAGCATGATAGGTCTGGCGGACCAGCGGATCGGAGAAATCCGACAGCCGGAACGGATCGAAGTAACCGCCCGGGTTGGCGGTCATCCACGCATAGATGCGACTAGATCCCAGCCATTGCAGGAACAGGTAGCAGGCCTCCGGATTCTTGGCTTGCGAGGACACCGACGCCGACAGATTGAGCCACAGCACCGAACGGCTGACCAGCTTGCCGTCGATCTCGCGGCCGGGCGGCAGCATCGAGCCGATCTTGCCGGTGACGGCTGAATCCTTGTTGCCGGCATTGTCGAGGAATTTCGGCAAATTGGAGAAGGCGCAGGTCATGGCCGCACCGCCCTTGGCGAAATTGCCGTACTGCTCCGGCCAGCCCCAGGAGATCGCATCCGGCGAATGGTGCGCAAGCGACGCGATGTACTCGCTGGTCGCCGCAATACCTTGCTCCGAATTGATCAGCGGCTTGCCGGTATCGTCGAACAGGAACTGATTGGGCGAAGCCATTGAGACATAACGCTGATACCAGTTGGTATAACCCCAGCCCTGGTTGCGCAGATCTGTCGAGCCGAACAGGCCCTTGTCCGGGCGCTGGAAGAAGGCCGCGATCTCGTCATGCTGCTTCCAGGTCTTCGGCGCCGCCAGTTCATAGCCGTATTTGTCGGAGAAGGCCTTCTTCTCGTTTGCGTCGCCGAACAGATCGGTGCGGTAGACCCAGGTCTGGAAGTCGCCATCCAGCGACACGCCATAGGTCGAGCCACGATACTGATTGAGCAGCGACACGCCCTTGGCGCCATTGACGTAGCCACGCTCGGGATCGTCCCATTCCGGCTTGTACTGGGCGACGAAGTCGTCGAGCTTGAGAATGCCGCCGGTTTCGGCGAGGTCGCCAAGGCGGTTCCATTCGACCGCGTAGATGTCATAGGCACCACCCTTGGTGGAGATGTCCTGCATCGTCTTGGTGAATTCCTGGCCGTTCGGCACACCGACGATCTCGAGCGGAATACCGGTTTCCTTCTCCCAGAGATCCTTGATCGACGGCGCACCGGCCGGAAACGGCTGGGTCAACTGGCCGATCGAACCATCGGACAGGCCAAGCACGATCTTGGCCGGCGCCTTGCCGGCGCCCTTCATCGCCTTGGCCGCCTCAATGGCGCGGCCCTCGGGCGTGTCAGCGCCATATTGATAGCGCTCCGAGCCGTCGAAGCCCGTCGGGCCACCGATCATGCCGGGCGCCAGGGCATCGGCCGCATAGGCACGGCTTGGGCGAATGAATTTCGGTGCGATACCTGCGGCAGCAACAAGGACTGCCGCCTTTCCACCGGACGCCAGCAAACGGCGCCGCGACACGCGGATCAAATTCGACATTGGAACTCCTCCCTCAGGGCCTTGTTCCTCCACGGCCCTTATGATGGATATTGACGGCACTATACGAAGCCTGTCAACATCATAAATAATCAAGACACCTCATAACATCTCATGGGAGGGGACGAATGGCGTGTATCAAGGCACTCACACTGAAGCCAGTGCTTGAATTTGAGGGAGCGAGGCTGCCCACCTCCCCGCTTTGGTCCGCTTCGGCATTTTGGTGTAGCGCGGCAGCTTGCGCATCGGCCAAGGCTGGTTACATCATTTCCCATCAGAATCGCGGCTGGCGATGAAGCCGCCGCTTCGACAGCGGACCCATGAAATGCGTAATCTCGATGCGCCCTTGGCGCATTTTGGAATGAGGTGATCGACAGTGCGGTCCACCCTGACAGACATAGCCCGGGAAGCCGGCGTTTCCGCCGCTACGGTCGACCGTGTGCTCAACAACCGCGCCGGGGTCAGGGCGCGCACCCGCGAGGTCGTGCTCGAGACGGCGCAACGGCTTGGCTATATCGCTGAAAATTCGAATAATCCGAACTCGCGCAACGCGATACCTGGTGAGGTTATACGGCTCGATTTCGCCCTGCCCGCCGGCACCAATTCCTTCATCAAGATGCTGCACCGCCAGATCGAGGCGCAGGCGCAGTCGCGGCCGGACCTCGACGTCCGCGTCGCCACTATCGAAGGCTTCAATCCGGACCGGCTTGCCCGTCTGCTGCAGGAACTGCACGGGCAGACGCAAGGCGTCGGTGTGATCGCGCTCGACCATCCGACGGTCCGCGAGGCGATCCGCTCGCTTTCGGCCAGCGGGGTCAAGGTCGTTACCATCGCTTCCGACATCCTGCATGTGCCGCGGGTCGCCTATATCGGCATCGACAACCGCGCCGCCGGCCGGCTCGCCGGCTACCTGCTCAACCGCTTCATGGGTGCAGGGCGTCCGGGCAAGGTCGCGCTGTTCGCCGGTTCGCTCTCCTACCGCGGCCACGAAGAGCGCGAGATGGGCTTCCGCCACATACTGACGGAAGAATCGCCCAATCTGCAGATCGTCGAGATGCGCGAAATGCTCGACGATCGGGAAAAGGCCTATTCGGAGGCTTCCGCCCTGCTGGATCGGCACCCGGACCTGGCCGCAATCTACAATGTCGGCGCCGGCAACACCGGCATCGCCCGCGCGCTACGGGAACGCGGGCGGGCACTGTCGACGGTCTTTCTCGGCCATGAGGTAACGGAAGGCACCAAGGAGCTTTTGCTCGACGGCACGCTCGACGCGGTCATCGACCAGAACCCGCGCGTCGAAGCCCGCGAAGCGCTCAACACCTTGACCCATGCGGTCAGGGGATTGCCTTACGAACTGCACCAGCCAAGGCTGCAGGTGATCTTCAGGGAAAGCATCCCGGAGATCTGAACGGAAGCTTGGGGCAGATGGGGCGCGAGTACCCACTGAACATGACGTCATAAAGTTCATGACTTAGTCGGCGCCTGCTGTCTCCGAATACAGCGCCTGCGCCAGGTCGCGGACCGCATCGGCGGTGCGCGGGCCAAAGCCGACCATATAGGCGCCGTCCAATACGATCAGCGCCTTTGCCTTCGCCGCCGCGTGGCGCTCAGCGCGCGCGTGGCGAACACCTGCTCGGCGGTGGGTCCGCCCTTGCCGTCGCTCATCATCAGGATGACGTCGGGCGCCATTTCGATCAGCTTCTCCTCCGACGCTGCCTTGTAACCCTGCATTACGGCCATCGATTGATGCCGCCGGCATAGCGGATGATCGCGTCGGCCGCAGTGCCCGCACCGGCAGCACTCAGCCGCACGAGGCCGTGGAAGAACACCACCTTCTTGCGTCGCTCGGCCGGCATTTTCGCGGCGAGGTCGGTAGCGGCCTGGAAGGCGTCGAGCACTTGCCTTGAAACCTTCCTGCCCTTGTCCTCGAGGTGGAGCGAGGCGGCAATCAACGTAATCTTGTGGTCGATGCCTTGAGGACTGTTGTCTTCCGGGACAAGGACAATCGGGATCGCCAGCGATTTGAGCACTTCGATCGCCTCCGGCGGCCCACTGTCTTCGGCCGCCAGGATCAGGTCCGGGCGAAGCGCGACCAAGCCTTCGGCGGACAACTGGCGCCGGTAGCCGACATTGGGCTTTTGCGCGACGGAAGCGGGATATTTGCTGCCGCGATCGACGGCGATGATCCGCTCGCCGGCACCCAGCGCATCGACGATCTCGGTAACATCGGAACCGAGTGTCAGGATCCTGGTTCCCGGACCGGTCGCGACGGTGCGCCCCGATGCATCGACAATCGTCTCGGCGGCCAGCGCCTTGAAGCCGCAAGACGGCGCAAGAGCAGAAAGCGCCAGCATCAGCACCGCCACCATCCCGCCCAATTGAAACCAGCGCGTCTGCCTCCACCGTCTACCGCTGCAGACCCCGCCGTTTCGCTGCTCCATTTTAGATAATTCGGTCATGGTCGCGGCCTGTAAAATTAAGTTGACTATTATCATCATGTTTTAATAAGTAGCCCTGCCCGGCCCGCGTGTCGAGGCTTCTCCATCATGCCAGCCAGGGCCAACGGCCGCCGCCAGCAATCTTTGCTTTTCCGGGGGCTGCACGCATGAAACTGACAAGCAACAAGACCTTGATCGCGAGCACCGCGCTCGCCTTCGCGCTCGGCCTGTGTGCCGCGCCACTAGCCGCCGCGCAGGAGCCGGAGAAGAAAGGCGCCGCCGCCAAGGCCGACCGGCCGGTCAAGGTCCCCCAACAGACTAGAACTGGGCAGAACGAGCCGACCGTGCTCGACCTGATCACCATCTCGGCGACGATGATCAAGACCGCGATCATCGAATCGATGGCCGCCATCAGCGCCGTCGATCAGGAAGAACTCGAACGCATCCAGCCAGACACCGCCGCCGACATGTTCCGCACCACGCCCGGCGTTGCCGCCTCGATGAACGGCGACGATCCGGCGACCGCCATCAACATTCGCGGCCTCGAACAATATGGCCGCGTGGTGGTGACGCTCGACGGCGCCCGCCAGGATTACTGGCGCGTCGGCCACGGCTCGGGCTCATTCTATGTCGAGCCGGAACTGATCAAGGAAGCGACCGTCATTCGCGGCCCGGTCTCGAATGCCTATGGTTCGGGCGGCATCGGCGGCGTCGTCTCCTTCGAAACCAGGGATGCCGGCGATTTCCTCAAGCAGGAGGAACGCTGGGCGCTGAGCGAAAAGCTGGGCTATGAGGGTAATGGCGACGGCTTCACCACCAGCACCACCGGTGCCTACCGTTTCAGCGACGACGCCGACATCATCGGCAACGTCATTTACCGCGACCGCGACAGCTACACCGATGGCAATGGCGACACCGTGCCATGGACCGGAGAGAGCATCACCAGCGGCTATGTGAAGGCGACGCTGCGGCCCGCCGACGGCCACGAGCTCAAGCTCGGCGCGATCCTTCAGCGCTACAGCGACCAGGTCACCGGATCGAGCGGCTCGACCTCGCCGACGCTGAGCTGCTACGACACCGACACGACCAACCAGACCTACACGGCTGGCTATACGTGGAGGCCGGACGACAACGAGCTGGTCGACCTCAGTGTCAACGCCTACCACAACCGCACGCGCGCCGAGCAGACGCAGGTCTGGCCGGCAACGGCGATCGGCAACTTCCGCTACTACGACGTCGCCACGAGCGGCTTCAACCTGAAGAACTCCTCACGCTTCGATGCCTGGGAGATCGCTCACACCCTCACCTACGGCCTCGATTACTACTATCTGAAGGCTTCGTCGGACGCCGCGCATTTCGGCGCCGGCGAACAGCAGGGCTATGGTGGCTTCCTGCAATGGCAGGGCGACTATGAGAACTGGCTGCAGCTCATCGCCGCCATGCGCTATGACGGCTATCAACTCGACGGTGAGACAAAGACCGTGCCGCCGGCGGAAGCCTCGATTTCCGGCGACCGCTGGTCGCCGCGCCTCACCGTCGGGTTAACGCCATTGGAAGGTTTCCAGCTTTACGGCACCTATTCGGAAGGCTACCGGGCGCCGGGCCTGCAGGACGTCTACCGCGGCGGCGGCGCGCATGGCGGCGGCGACAGCTACCAGCCCAACCTGCTTCTGCAGCCCGAAACGGCGAAGAACTGGGAAGCCGGGATCAATCTTAGATATGACGATGTGCTGGCCGCGGGTGACCTGTTTCGTGCCAAGGTCAACGTCTTCCACACCGCCGTCGAAGATTATATCGACGTCGACCTCACTGTGTTGCCGCGCACGGCGATCAACATCGGCGACGCACGGCTGAAGGGCATCGAGGCCGAGGCCGTCTACGACTATGGCTGGGGTTTCGTGAACCTCGCCGGCGCCCTGATCGACGCCAAGGTCGTCAGCGGCGTTTACTCCGGCCAGGCGCTGAACAACACGCCGCTCGACCGCTTCTCGGCGACCGTCGGTTTCCGCATGCTGGAGGACCAGTTCACCGTCGGTGCGCAATATCTCAGCGTCGGCAAGATCACCCGGACAAGCCGCACCAACCCCGACGCGCCGCCCGTGGTCGATGAAGGCTTCGACCTGGTCAACGTCTTTGCCAACTGGCGCATCAATGACCATGCCAAGCTCGATTTCGGCGTCGATAACGTCTTCAACACCGCCTACACCGACCCGCAAAGCGCCTGGTCGACGACGGCGGCAACGGAACAGGGCAAGGGCCGCACCTTCAAGGTGGCGCTCACAGGCAGGATCGGAGGTTGAGAATGAGGCAAGCATCAGCGAGCGGACTGGCCTGCGAAGCGCGCTTGAACCTGCGCAACCTGCCGCATTACATCGACCGCATCAGCGACAGGCTGCAAAGCTTCGATGCCGATGCCTCGCGCGAGGGGCAGCGGCTCGACTTCCGCTTCGCCTTCGGCGACGCGTCCCTTGACATGGAGCGGCTGGTGATGCGGGCCAACGCCGCCGACCGCGATGGGCTGGCCCGCATCAAGGACCTGCTGGCTACCGCTGTCGAAGTCTATGCCAAGGAAGAAAAACCCGAGATCGTCTGGACCGGCGATCTCGCCGAAGAAACCCGACTTGCGCAGTTCCGTGAGATGGTCGTCACCCAGGTCGGCGACCTGACCCCGCATATGCGCCGCATCCGCTTCGCCGGCGAGGATTTGACGCGCTTCGCAAAATTCGGCGGCATGCATATCCGCATCCTGTTCCCGACCAGGGATGTCCCCGATCCGCTCTGGCCCGTGCTTGGCAGCAATGGCTTGCCGGCCTGGCCCTCGGACGACAGGCGCCCGGTAGCGCGCGTCTATACCATTCGAGCCCTCGACGTCGAAAACGGCATCATCGACGTCGACTTCCTCATCCATCCCGGCGACAGCGTCGGCGCCTGCTGGGCCATGCAGGCGGCGCCTGGCATGAAGATCGGCATCATGGGGCCGGTCGGCCGTCCGGTACGACCGGCATCATGGTATCTCATGGGCGCCGACGAAACCGGCCTGCCGGCGCTGGCCCGCATGCTGGAGACGCTGCCCGCCGAGACCAAAGGCGTGGCCTTCATAGAGATCGCCGACGACGGCGAACGGCAGGCCATCGACAACAAGACCGGTATCGAGCTGCATTGGCTGCCGAGAAATAGCGTGCCGGCCGGGCTCGACGACAGGCTGGCGCGCGCCATCCGGTCGGTCGCATGGCCGACCGGTTCGGCATTCGGCTGGTTCGCGGCCGAAGCAGCCGCCGCCAGGACCGTGCGCGAACACTGGCGTGGCACGCTGACGCTCGGCCGCAACGAAACATTGGCGGCAGCCTACTGGCGGCGGGGCGCGGCGGGACTGATGGCCGGCTAGATCTTGCTCACCATCGCTTGGGCATCTTCGCCCAGATCGATTGCGATCCGGTCGCCGGAGACAATGCCTGATATCTCGCAGACGACCAGCGGCATGCTGATTTCATAGAGGAATTCGGCAACGATGGCGCCGACGGCAAGGATCGGGTCCGGCCGCTCCAGGATAATGCCGGCCGGCGCCGTGCCCCTGCGGATCGCTTCGGCCAGAACCGAAGACGAGGACGACGACCCCCGCCCGCTCGGCATCACCAGGATCTTGCCGGCGATGTTGCCGCCGAGGTTCGGGTGCGAATGGTCGATGATGTCGCCCGTTTCGACGTCGATTCCGCCCCAGAAGCTGAGCGCCTGCGAAAGCACCAGCGCCGGGCCTTGTGCCGAGCCGGCAAGGTGGAATGTACCTGTTCTGTCCGGCCCCCTCATGGCGCGCCTCGCACGACGCGGCCGGCAGCAGCCGAGCGGACGCAGTCCTCCATGTCACCGAAGGCCACCGAGACACCGATATTGCCAGGTGCGTAATGCGCCCATTTGCCCGAATTGGTCATCACCACACCGTCGAGCCGCTCGATGATCGTGGTGACGTAAGTGCAGGTGTCGGCGACCGGAACGAGGCCGAATGCTCCCATGCCGGCCAGTGCGCCTTCGTCCTGCAGCCGCGCCAGGGTGGCACGCCCTGTGTTGACATAGATCGGAACGCCTCTGCCCGGCGCGACCTCGCGCAGCAACGGCAACAGGCGCATCCATTCCTCGTAGGAGAAATGCGGCGTGCCTAACGAGACGGCGGCAAGCAGCACACCGTCGGGGACGCTCGATAGCCTGGCCAGAGCATGGTCGATGTCGGCGCAGCTGATACGGATTTTTTGCTCCGGCATCAGGCCGTGCAACGCCTCCTCGCGGGTCTTCGCCTCCGGTGTGATGCCGACGGCATGAAATAGCGCCACCGCGCCCGTCGTTGCCGCCGCCGCCCCCAGCGCCTTCAGTTGGTCCTCGTCGCGCGGCGGCGGCAGGCCCGATATCACCGGAATGCGGTCGCCACTCCTTTGCCCGACGATCAGCCCGACGCCGACAAACAGGGCGTCGGTAGGCTCGAGGCCGCCAGTCAGCTCGAACAGTACCTGGCCACGCCGGTTTTCGATCAGGTGCAACCCCCAGGCTGGCGCGCGCCCGGTGATTGCGCAGCACAAATCGATAAAATCGCCATAGCGGTTGGTCCGCGCACCGATCACCGAATTGGCAAAGACGATGGCGTTGGATTCACCCCAGGCAATCTGCTCGCCAAACCCTGGCCGAAACCGCGTCTGATAGGGCGCGCAGGTGAAGGTCGCCTGGCAGCCGAGTTCCAGATGCGCCTTCATCAGACGGCGCGCCGGCACTTCTTCCGCGGCTGTCATCTTCACCAGTCCGGGATGGATCAGATCGAACGAGCCGACATTCAGCGTCGTTGGCACTCGAACGCGGCCGCCGCCCTCGATCAGCCTTTCGACGAAATCGAGGCTGGCCTGGCCGTGATAGAGGCAGCCGTCGATATGGGCACCGGCAATGTCCAGCAATTTGCGCGCGTCGACCGCCTTCGCGAAGGCGACCAGGATCTTCATGGCGGCAGCCGCTGCCGAGCCTTGCTCGCCATGCAGCATCGACTGGTCGCCCGCATTCAATTCAAGGGGCATCGAGCATTCCGCTTCGGAGTTTGCCCGACCATGCTTTCCCCGATTGCCGACCGCCTGGCAAGACTGAAGGATTGGATCTGCTAGCTCGCGTCGATCAGCACCGTACTCTCGGACGACCAGCGCAGCACCACCTGTTGTCCTTCCGCCAGCTTTTCGATGCCGGTGTTCTGCACGATGACCTTGATTGTCTGGCCATCGCGATCGACAAAATATGTGCTGTTGTTGCCGGCGAAGATACGCTTAGAGACCCGCCCCGTGAGCATGTTGGCATGGGCTCGGTCCGGAACGCCGGCATTGGTGGCGATGCGGATTCGTTCGGGCCGCACGGCGCAGCTCGCCTTCATGCCGGCGACAAGCGTAGCCCCCGCGCCTGCGGCAATCCCCGTTCCGTCAGGCAGCCGGATGCCCGTACCAGTGGCGTTGCCGCGAAGGATGTTGGCGTCGCCCAGGAAGGTGGCGGCAAACTCACTCTTCGGCCGATCGTAGATCTCCTCGGGCGGGCCTTCCTGCACCAGCTTGCCATCGCGCAGAATGCCGATGCGGTCGCTCATCGTCAGCGCTTCTTCCTGGTCGTGGGTGACGAAGATCGTGGTGATGCCGATCTCGCGCTGAATACGCTTCAATTCGATTTGCATGTCCACGCGCAGCGCCTTGTCGAGCGCGCCGAGCGGCTCGTCGAGGAGAAGCACGCGCGGCGTGGTGACGATCGCGCGAGCGAGCGCCACCCGTTGGCGCTGGCCGCCGGAGAGCTGGTGCGGCCGGCGACCACCGAGCGTGCCGAGTTGCACGAGGTCGAGTGCGCGCTGCACCTCGCTGGCAATCACCGCCTTGGGCTCGCCGCGCACCGACAGTCCGAAGGCGACATTGTCGGAGACGCTCATATTGGGAAAGAGCGCGTAGTTCTGGAACACCATGCCGATGCGCCGCTTCTCCACCGGCACCCGCTCAACACTTTCGCCGCCTATGGAGATGCGACCAGAGTCGGGAAAGTCGAAGCCTGCGATCTGGCGCAGCAGCGTGGTCTTGCCGCTGCCGGAGGGACCGAGCAGGGCGTAGAAGCCGCCGTCGGCGAAATCGATCGAGACATCGTCCAGCGCCTTGTGCGCGCCAAAACTGCGCGACACATTCGATACCTGCACGCCCGCCATTATTTCTCTCCGCCGAATTTGAAGAAGCGCGCCGTCAGCAGCATCAGCGCCATCGACACAACAATGATGATCGTCGAGACAGCATTGATCTCGGGCGTGAAACCCTTGCGGATCGCCGCGTAGATTTCGACCGGCAGCGTCGTTTGGCCGGGCGTCGACAGAAAGTAGGAGACGACGAACTGGTCGAAGGACACGGCGAAGGCGAACAGCCCGCCGGCAATGACGCCCGGCATGATCCAGGGCAGCGTGACGCGGTTCGTCACCTGCCATTGATTGGCGCCGAGCGAGCGCGCCGCCTCTTCGAGCTCCGGCGCAAATGTCTGCAGCCGGGCCGAGACGACGACGATGACATAGGGCAGCGCCAACGCCACGTGGCCGAGCAGGATGGCATGCAGCCCGCGGCCGATGCCAACGCCGAAAAAGAAAATCAGCATCGCCGTGCCAGTGATCAGCCACGGTATGGCGATCGGCGGAAACAGCAGCGCCTGCAGGAATTTCTTACCGCGGAAGTCGTAGCGATAGAGCCCTAGCGACGCCGCGGTGCCGAGCGCGGTGCAGATGATGGTAGTGATGACGGCGATCTCGACGCTGTTTCGCGTGGCCGCGATCAGCTGATTGTTCTGCCAGAGCGAGGCATACCATTCCGTCGTCCACTCGAACGGCAGTTGGTAAAAGGGCGAGACGTTGAATGACATCAGCGCCATGATGATGATGGGCAGGTACAGGAAGGCGAGCAGCATCAGAATGTAGACCCGGCCGAGCCATTCCAGGATTCGGGTCGTCGCCACTAAGCGGCCCTCCGCAGCACTGGCGAAGTAACCGCCAGGATGACCAGCACCACAGCCAGCAGGATGAAGGACAGTGCGGCACCCAGCGGCCAGTTGAACACGGCAACGAACTGGTCCTCGATGACAGTGCCGTAGAAGGTGCCGGTGCGGCCGCCGAGGATGCGCGGTTCCATGAACGAGCCAACGACCGGCACGAAGATGAGTACTGCGCCCGCCACTAGCCCCGGCATCGACAGCGGAATGATGACCCGCTTCAGCACCTGCAGCCGCGAGGCGCCGAGCGAGCGCCCAGCCTCGATCAGCGAGTCATCGATGGCCTGCAGGGTCAGATAGCAGGTCAGCACCATGTAAGGCACGTAGGAGTGCACCAGCCCGATGATGACGGCCGGATAGGAATACATGAGATCAATGTTGATCTTGAACGGCAGCACGGCGTTGAGCGCTGTGTCGAGAATGCCCCCTTCACGCAGCACCATCGCCCACGAGAAGATGCGCACCAGCCCGTTCGACCAGAACGGCAGGATGACGAGCAGGAAAATCGCCTCGCGGCTGCGGCCTTTCAGCACCTTGGCCAGCACGTAAGCGGCGGGATAACCGATCACGATGCACCACAGCGTCACCTCGAGGCCGAGGCGCAGCGAGGCCACCAGCAATGTCAGGTAAAGGCTTTGTGAAAAGAAGGCGGCATAGTTTTCGAGCGTGAATGCCCACGGCTTTCCCGATAGCGGCAGGTCGGTCATGAAGGAGAAGAAGACCATGGCTGAGAGCGGCAGGAAGATCGCAACCGTCAGCCAGAGATAGGCAGGCGCCAGCAGCGGCAAGGCCGATCTCAGCCCGCTGCGCGACGCGGCTGCAACCTGTGCTGCCATGACATCCTCCCAGGGAAGGATCAGCCGACATGCATGATCGGCTGATCCCGCTTTCTGCTGTTACTTCACGTTGACCTTGAGCTGCTGCCAGAGCGACAGATAGGCTTCGCGCTGGGCGTCTGTGATCGGCGCCTGGAACTCGATGCGCTTGGCAACTGCCGGGTCACCCATCACCTTGCGGTTGAACGCATCCTCGGGAAGTGTTTCCACAGCCTTGGTATTGGCGGATACCGGCGCGCCGACCTTGGTGACCCATTCGACATAGAACGTCGGGTCGATCATGTAGTTGATGAAGGCCTCGGCGCCGGCGACATTCTTGGAACCGACCGGAATGGAGAAGGCGTCGAGCCAGGCGACAGCACCCTCCTGGGGAATGACCAGCGAGACCGGCAGCTTGAAATGCGTCTTGGCGCGGTCGGCCGAGCCGCTCCAATAGGTGCCGATGTCGATCTGGTTGGAGGCAACCATCTGGTTCCAGTCGTTCTCCGAGCTCCAGAACGTCTTGATCTGCGGCATCAGCGAGGTCAGCTTCGCCTTGACCGCCTCCATGTCCTTGACGTCGTTGATGTTCTGGCCGGTAGCGATGGCGCCGAACTGCACGGCCTCGACGGCATCGTCACGGATGGTAACGCGGCCCTTGTGGGCGGGATCCCACATTTCGGCGATGCTGGTCGGCGGCTTGTCGAATGACTTGTCGTTGATGGCGAGCGCCGTCAGCCCCCAAACCCACGGCACCCCATAGACCTTGCCGTCATGGACAAGCATCGATGATCCGGCCTTGTCCTTGCTGATGTCGGCATAGTTCGCCAGCTTGGACGTGTCGATCGGCTGAATGAGCTTTTCCGCCATCGCCTGATCGTTGAAGGCGGCATTGATCATGACGACATCGTAAAGGCCGGGATTGGTCCTGAGCTTAGTCAGCATTTCCTGTTCGGAATTGAAAAAGTCGTTGACGACCTTGTTGCCGGTTGCCTTTTCGAAGGCGGCTATGGCCCAGGGCTCGTCGGCGCCATAGCCCTTCCAGTTGAGTACGTGCACCTCGTCGGCCCTGGCGGCCAGCGTAAGCGCCGAAGCGAAGACAGCGGTTGCCGTCAGAAAAGCAGTCAGTTTGGGCATGCGCATGTTCGTTCCTCTCATTATTGCCCGGTTGGCGGGCTTGTTATCCCATAGGCTGTCAGAAATGGGCCTCTTGTTTCCGGCCATGCACGGTCGTCGGTCGATCGTCATGGCTGAGGAATCGCTGGATCTCCTGGTCGTTCGGCGCCGTCGACCCGCCATGGCGGGTGACCGAGAGCGCCGCCGCCGCATTGGCGTAACGCGCCGCTTCGAACGGCGACACGCCGTGCGAGAGCGCGCTGACGAAGGCGCCGATATGAGTGTCGCCGGCGCCGTTGGTGTCTACCGCCGCGACCTTGAACCCGGGCACATCTTGGGCGGTGCCGTCGGCCAGCCGCACGAAGCAGCCTTTTGCGCCAGCGCGGACGACCACGCCTGCCGCGTTGGGGCAGTGGCTGGCCAGCAGCCGGGCAGCAATAGCCTCGACATCGCCGGTGCCGGCGATCTCAGCCGCTTCGGCGGCGTTGGAGCTCAGCCAGCTCGTGCGCGCCAGCACCCGGTCGAGAATGGTGCGCGGAATGTCTGAGATGATCGGCGTCGGATCGAAGACTAAAGGAATTTCCGCCGGCAGCACCTCGATCCAGTCGACAAGCGCCTCTCGGCTTCCCGGATAGCTAAGCGTATAGCCGGAGGTGAACACCCAGTCGCCCGGTGCGACCGAAATGAGCGCCATCATGTCAAGGCTGAGCAAACTCTCTGCACCAGGCCACGAGACGAAGGTGCGCTCGGCATCGCTCGAGATCATGGCGACGCAATTGCCACTGTCCAGAACCGGCGATGCCGGCGTCAGTGTCTCGATCCCCTCCGTGGCTAAGGCCGCGCGCAGGAAGTCGCCATTGGGTCCGCTGCCGAGCTGGCCGCCGAACACCACCTTCATGCCGGTGCGGCTGGCCGCGACCATCATGTTGAAGCCGCCGCCGGCGACTTGTGCAAAGCTCGATGCGGTCTTCTCCGTGCCCGGTGCCGGCAAGGCATCGATGCGGTAGACATAGTCGACCACCGCGCTGCCGATATGGACGAGACGCCCGCTCATGCTGCCGCATCCTTGCCGGACCTGCTCTCCGCCGTCCGCAGGGCGACCAAGTCGGCGGCGAGCGCGCGCACCCGCCCAATGTCTAGGCCTTTGATCCGGGCGATGTGTTTCTGTGGCAATCGGGAAAAGCCGGTGCAGGCACCGGCCATGCCGGCCGCGATGGCGCCGATCGTGTCGGTGTCGCCACCGAGATTGGCGCTGATGACTGCCGCTTGCCAGGGATCGCCGCCGGCGACTTCCAGCACCGCGAATGCAGCCGGAACGGACTCCTGACTGGCGACGCCGGTGCCGACCAAATCGGTGATCAGCCGGATCGCGTCGCTCGTCTCCTTGCCGCGTACGAGCTTCTGCGCCCACCCGATGCGCGCGGCGATGTCACCGCCGGTCACCCAATAGCCGAGCGTTGCCCCGTGCCTCGCCCCGGCGATGGCTCTGTCGGAAGCGGCGCGCCAGTCACCGCCAGCGATGCCGCGACTGATGGCGGCAGCGACCGCTGCGGCCGAAGCGATTGCGATTGACGTGTTGTGCGTCGCCCTGCAAGTTTCGGCCACTTTGCCGACCAGTGCGTCAAGCGGCTCTGGCGGCATCATGATGCCGACTGGCGCGATGCGCATGGCTGCACCATTTGTGTCGCCGCTGCGTCCCGCTTCCTCGGCTGGCATACCGTTATTGATGGCGTCGATGGCGCGTTTGGTTGATGGTCCCAGCAGATCGTAGCTGCCGCGCGCCTTGACATCGCGTTCCCAGTCGAGCAGCGCGTTGACCCACCGCGCATGGTCGAACCGGTTACCGGATTCGACCAGGATACGGCCAAGCAGAAGCGCCTGTTCTGTGTCGTCGGTGATCGTCCCGGCCGGGAGTCCCTTCGACACCGGATGGTCGGCGAAAGGAGCAATGAAATCCTCGACATGACCGTAGAGTTCGGCAATCCGCGCCGGCGACAAAAGCTGCGTCGGCATTCCCAGCGCATCTCCCAGTGCCCCGCCCACAAGCGCTCCCATGGCCCGATCGGTTATGTTCCCGGTGTCGTCCGGCATCACTCAGAACCTCATATGCAGCGCAAAATGCGCCGGGTTGAGCAGGCTGGTCACATATTCTATCGGCCGGTCATCGGCGGCGCGGGTCAAGCGGCAACCGCGCAGGAACGGCGTGCCTTGCGGGCAGCCGAGGATTGCGGCGTCCTCTGGGTTGAGCATTTCGATGCCGACCCATTCCTCGCCATGGTCTGGAATGAGACCGGCGCCGCGGAGCGTCTGGTGGAGCGAGCCTTCGCGCAGACCGCGTAACGGCACGTCCTCCAGTTCGGGTGACAATGGCAGGCGGCTGCGCTCAATGGAGATAGCGTGGCCGTCGCTGGCATTGGTGCGCACCCGATCGACAGCGATGAAAAACGGGTTTTCTATACCAAGCAGTGCGGCAAGATCAGGGTCCTCGATCACCTCGAGCCGCAGCGTCCGCGTCTCGGCATTTGCGCCGGCGTTGGCGAGCGCCCGCGACCAACGAGTCATCGACGGGCTTGCCATCGAAGGTGACGAAAGAGCCGATGCCGACCTTGGTGGTGATCAGCCCGCGGCTGGACAGTTCCTCGAGGCCCTTGCGAACGGTGTTGCGGCTGACGGAGAAACGCTGGACGAGCTCGTTCTCGCTCTGCAACCGGTCGCCGAAGCCCAGAACACCGGAGCGGATTTCATGTTCGAGAACGGTGGCGATCTGTTCGGGCTTGCCCGTGCCCGGATACGATTGAACCACGCGGCGGACCATAGGCATACCTGTTCATTGCACCTGTATAATCCTGTGCAATGTATCTGCAACGCCAGCTCTGTCAACCGACGGCGGAGGGGCCACACAGATAAACCAAGCTGCTTGATGATACCCAGTGGCCGTGAAGGGCATATGAGGTGCGGCGGGCGAACGCGGTTCGCTGGAGATGTCACTGTTCGCTGCTGGAAGACCCCTCGACTGCCCCGTCACCATCGGCAGAATGCGGCAGGATGCCGAAGTCGCGCGACTTGGTCCCGTGCGCCGCCGTCAGGAAACCATCGGCTGTGAGGCCTCGCCTCAAAAGTTCGCGTACCGCGGCCGACCGGCTCGGCATGCGCTTGTCGAAGCGCCAGTTCTCCAACGCCGCCAGTTCATCGACGGTCAGCATGATCTGCAATCGTTCCGGGCGTTCCAGTTCGGACATCTCGGCCTCCAGCCATACCAGGCTATAACTAGCTGAGTTAGTATGTTCCTAATTCTTTGTAGAGTTAGGTATGTTGGCAGAGGACGTCAAGGCCTCCAGATGCGTGATCCGTGCAGAAATCCAATGAAGCGGATCAAGCATCAACTGCACAATCGACAAAATACACTAACTATTTGATACTGCACGATTTTTCAAGATTTTCGCTTGTCAATCGCCGCCCCTGGGCGCATGGTGGAAGCGAGGGATAAACCGCTCCTGAAAGGAAGGTTTTCCATGCGCTACAGATTTTCGGTTCGTCTGCATGACGACGTCAATTCCCGAGTTCGGGCTACATTGCGGTCCAGGATTGCCATCAATCTGACTGCCGTCGCCGAAGCCGTGCGACTGCAGAACCTCGCCGAGAATGTTGCGCGCGAAGACATCGAATGGCTCGTCATGCAAGCAGCCCAACTCCAAGGCGCAGCTATCGAGTTCGACGGCTTCACGCAAGCCGATCTGGCGGAGTTCGCGTGCCCCGAACCGATGCAAAGCAGTCCCGCGCTGGGTCGGGACCCCTTGGAGGGCGGGGTGACCGTTTCGCCGGATTTTGGCCGTCAAGCGCATTGAGGCGCGTGCTCTTGTGAGCCCCCGTCATGCTGCCGCCACGTGCTCGGCAAAAAGCCCGCCATAATGGCGGGCTTTGGACTGATGGAGGTTTGGTGGACGAAGGCCTCTCGGCCGGTCCGACATTTCATTCCGATGTATCCGCCCTAGCGGCGCGCGATCAGCAGGCATAACTGGCGCAAATCGCTGTCATAAGTGCCTTCGCTGCTGAGCACGTCGACGCAGCGCCTCTTCATCCTGGCCAACTTGTCGCTCGACATGTCGGCGACGACCTGGGGTAAGTTGGGATTGCTGGGATTGTTGGGATTGGACGGGCTGCCCGGGTTGGACGGATTGCTCGGATTGGTACCACCGCCGATCCCGACACCGGCGCCGACATTGATGCCGCTGCCGATCCCGACCCCCGCGCCGGCCCTGACGCCGCTGGCGACACCTACCCCCGCGCCGGCGGCAATGCCACCGGAACCGCCGATCGTGGCGCCGGCACCGGCGTTGATGCCGCTTCTGCCCCCGACCGACGCGCCGGCGCCCGCGGCAATGCCGCTGGAACCGCCAACCGTTGCGCCGGCGCCGGCGTTGATGCCGCGACTGCCGCCCAGCGACGCACCGAGGCCGGCCTTGATGCCGCCGCTGCCCCCAACCGTTGCGCCGGCACCAGCGTTGATGCCCTGGCGGCCACCAACCGTCGCGCCGAGGCCGGCTTTGATGCCGCCGTTGCCGCCAATGGAAGTGCCAACACCAACGGCAATTCCGTCCGCGGCATTCACGGGCATCGAGAGCATGAAAACAACTGCGCTGCCCGCCACCGCATCGGTGATTGTTTTGATTATGATGGTCATAACACTCTCCTTGCTGTAGTTGCGCTGAACAGCCCGCGACATCGCCGGTTGCATACCTACTAATTTGCAAGAAGATTATCGGTTTCTTTGCCGATCAACTTACTGGCCTCATGGTATCTGTTCACACAACAGCCGAGTGAAGTTTGTAGTGAAATTTTCCGAAAGTTTTACTTCGGGAAGGTCCTCTGCCGGGTGAAGCAATGCGAGCGTCAACTGACGGGCGCCGCGATAGACGAACGTCGCCGCAACGGTCAGCGATCGAAATAAGGCGAATTCTTAAATCTGAAAACGACTACATCAATCCGACACGACGCAATAGAAAACGGGCCGAGAAGGTCCACCATGCGCGTGTTTGCTTCACCGTGCTGCGCCATTTTTGCCGTAACATTTCCGTCGCCCGCATTGTTTTCTCTGTAGTCGCCATGCGACGACAACCGAATGATGGAGATCAACATGCTTACGAAAATCCTGACAGCCTCCATACTTGCAGCCGGTCTGGCGACCGCGGCGATGGCCCAGAATGCCGGCTCGGACAACAATGCGCCTGGCAGTGAGAAGAGCATCGTCGTCCAGCCCAAGCCGAATGGCATCGACCTTGGCACGACCAGCAGCACGATGGGCACGACGGGTGCCATGAACTCCAATGCGGATCAAAACTGCCCTGCAACCCCGCAAGGTGCCCAACCCGATGCGTCCAACAAGCCTGCCGGGACGGTTTCCCCGACTGTCAACGACAACAATTGCGGTAAGTAGTAAGCCACGACAATCCGGCCTTACCATCGCGGGTGGGCGGCAGCGGGACTGGTTAGGACTGGTCCCGCCTTACGATGGGCCAACCGAACCACGAGATCCAGCGATGCAATCAAATCCGCTCGAGTTCACGCTTTGCGCGGTCGCGCCTTGGGTTTGGTTCCCTCTTTGGCGGCCGGCGTCGGCTTAGGCTGGCGTGCTTTCGGCTTCGGCCGGCTGGCGGTCTCCTGCGCGGCGGTTTCTGCGTCGATCTCGGCGGTAGCCTGATCCCAATGCTGCTGATGCGCCCCGTCGGGCCTGCCTGCCTGTTCCCAGATCGCGTGTGCCCGCTGGCGAATCCGTTCCTGCCTGTCCGTCACTGTTGCCTCCGTCGGCTCGGTTCATGCGTAAGCAACTTTGTTCTAGCCGAAATTTCGACCCGCGTCTTGAGCGGCAGGCACCGTTATTGAGCCTCTCTGTCACACAGGACAGCAACGCCGAGGAGCGCCGCCTTCTTGATGATCAGCCCTTCAAGATCGGCGTCCGAGCGCTCCGTTCCGGTGCGTTCGCGCAACAGCGCAATCGCTGCCTTCATCGACAGCAGGCCATCGCCTCGTTCAGCAAGCAGTTTGTCGACGGCTGCGGCCACGTTGGTCGGCTCGACATGCGGCAGCATGGGAATGGCTCCTTCCTTATTCCGAGACGACAGCGGCAGCTCCATCCCGATCGCTCGGGATGGAACTCGATTTCATAAGACCGTGACCTTTCCAAATCCGGTTCGCGGTTTGGGAACGCCGGTCACTCGATGACGTGCACGATCCTGCGCGTGCCGGGGTCGACGAGCACGGTGCGACCGTCGACGACGACGTATCTGTATTGCACGTCGGGAACATCGATCGGTTGCAGCTCGACCGTATCGGGCAACGTGGAACCGATATTGAGCTCCACCCCCAGAAGATTGATCGACGCCAACGGGTGCTTGTGGACGTATTCGCGGATGACCGTCTGCTGTTCGGGTGTGACAATCACCTGGTCTGCGGTGGCCACGCCGACGCCGGCGAGCAACACCAATCCCGCCGCAGCAGGAACAAGGTGGATTTTCATCGTCTACTCCTGTTGTTACGGGCCTCGCCTTTACGGTTGCGACGCGGCATTCCGGTCGAAGCGGCGAACCCTCTAGGCAAACGCCCAGGCCACCTTGTTGTTCCGTAAGTGGCGGCTAATCGAATAGCGGTGAAGTGCCCGTGCGGTGCGGCGAATGGACTGCGGATGAACTGCGGTGGCCCGCGTCGCAAGACGCGGGCCGATCGGTTTCCCGATCAGCAGCGATACCGGAGGGGGTGATATCGGCTGCGTCTAAAACAACATTTAGGACAAGCTAATGTTCCTAGGCGACTGCAACAAACCTGCCGGCTCGAGCGGCGCGGCGTTACCGCCCGTCGCAGCCCCATGGGCAGCCTCTGTGGCAGCAATTGAAGCGGCTACTGCTTGGGCGGCTGTGGCGGCACCTCGCCAGGCTTGATCACCGGGGTCCTGCCCTCATCCGGCGGCGGCGACGCCATGCCCTGATCGCCCGTTGGCGGCGGCTTCAGCACCCCACCGCATGGCTCGAGCGTATCGGACAAATTGTTGCCGGCCGGCTTCTGCTGCTGGCTGTTCTTGTCCGGCGGCTCGACCTTGCAGCGGTCGGATTGCGACTGTTCGCCCGGCTGCGCGGACGCTGGCACCGCCAGCACCAGCGCGCCTAGCATGTACGGCAAGAAAATGAGCGGTCTCATGTCGAGCTCCTTTCGCGCCAGGATCGTCTGACTTGTGAAGGCAGGCAGGCGCGATTGGTTCCGTCGTGCGGCAATGCGCCCGGACCGCAGTGTCCCGGGAACCGGCCACCAGACTTATGAGTTCAACCATTGAGCCAGTTCAGGTGCCACCGACATTATGGAGAACCAGCGATGGAACCGCGCAGGAAAGAACGAACCGACGACGAGACCGAGAGCCCGACGATCCAGCAGCAGGACTGGGACGCCATCCGGAGCGGGAGAATTCTCCCAGACGGCGTGCCGCAAAACGGCGACATCCGTTACGACGTCGAGAAAGACGGCGAACTGCCGGAGGAGGATGACGATAACGCTTACCAGGAAAGCGACGAGGCGTTGCCGGACGATACCGATGAACGCGTTATTTCACGCGATCTCGCACGCGAAGGTGGTCCTTTCGACGAAGAATGAGCCACCGCCTTTCGCACTGCCCTCGCTGTCCGCGTCGGCGGCCGGATGAAAAAGCCCCTGCTTTCAATTCGGGAGGTCGAAGACCGGCTCCTGGCAGCGATAGACCAGACATTGACCGTCACGCGTCTTGATATAAGCGGCGCCCGGCACCTGTGGCCAGTCGCATTCATTGCCGAATCGGCGGACGTATCGGTCGTAGGTGTTCCGTCCGGTGGTGAGCACCACCGAGCGATGCCTCTGGATCAGAAGCTGTGTCTGTTCGCACGTCATCGCGCGGCTGTCCGGCCGGGCGTAGGCCGTCGCGGCAAACAGAAGCGCCCCGGCTGTCAGGACTGCCGCTTGTGTCAGGACTCTGGCAAGCATGACACCATCTCCCGTGAAGCCTAACGCGCATCTTGGTCTGGCAGGCGTCGGATCGAGCCGCCCTGTCGCGAAGGAAAGATCGTACAGAATGCCAGGAAAAATGCAAAAGCCCGCCGCACCTTTCGGCGCGGCGGGCTCAATTAAACATCACTCTTTTGTCAGCTTGGGCGGCTTACTCCTCCTTCACCGGCCCGAACCGGCGCACGATCACCTCGAAGACGATATCCGAGATCCACATCGCCGATACGCCAATTAGAAAAGCCGCGGCGAGCGTCGTGGTGTCGTCGTCCGGGGAAGGGATGGGCAGGCCGGCGGCGCGGAAATAATGCACGACCGGCAGCGTCAGATAGGCCGCCGCCAGCGCGCCGCAGATCGGCGAGGCCACCATCTCGCGGACCTTGTAGCGGTGACGCGACAAGGCCCGCAAAATGCCGCCAGAAAGGCCGGCGACCAACACCGGCGCCTTGATGCCCAGAACGTCGAGCAATTCGTGCATCATGGCGTCCACCCGCACCATCTGGCACCCTGCCCGTTGAAGGCGTTCATCTCGTCGAGCTCGGGCCGGGTCATGGCGGCGACGACGGCCGCCGATGGCCGGCGCGGCTGGTTGTGGTCGCACCAGACCTGGCGCGGATTGCCGGCCGGCGTGGTCGTCGTGCAGCCGGCGAGCACCAGGCAGAGGATCAGCGCTTTGCCCATTTCCCAGCCTCCGCTCGTGCTGCCGCATCGGTCATGCCGGCGGCCTTGCGCCCTTCGGCGGCGGCCTCGCGGTTCATTTCGAGGCGGTCCTCGGCGGCCGCGACTTTTGCCTCGGCCTGTTTGGCCGCTTCTTTCTTCGCCCGGTTGATGCCGCCGGCAACATAAAGGCCGATACCGCCGGCCACAGCAGCGAATATAGTCATGACGAGCTTGTTGCCGATGATGGCGCCGAGAATGGCGAGGAGTGCGGCCATCACAAATCCTCCGCGCGGCGGCGGCGAAGGAACTCGGTCAAAACGCCGTTGACCACAAGAAACCAGGGGAACCATTCGCCCGGAATGATCGGCGAAAGAACCTGCGGGTCGACATAGGTGACGATGCTCGCGATGACGCCGATGGCCGCCTGAAGCCGCGCCCAGAATATTGTCTCGCTGTCGCAGAAAAAGCTCTTGATCCGGGTCCACATGTCATTTCCTTCCAAACAGTTTGAGGATGGCTGATAGTTTCAGGACGGCTGCGATCAGCGCTGCCCGGAAGCCGGGCTTGGCGACAGCCACAGGAGGCGCAGAGGGCGCGGCGGCCGGCGGTGGAACGGCAATCGGCTTCGCGGGCTCTGGCGGGGCTGCAGGGACGACCGCCGATGACACCGGACCGGCAGACGGCCACGGCGTGTCCTTGATGCGCGACCATTTGCGATAGGCCTCGGCAAGCCTGGTATCGTAGGAGTTCTTGCGATAGCCGGCGCCGTTGTAGCCCTTGGCGAATCCCGCCCAGTCGTGATTGCGCAGATTGTCGTCGAGCCGCTTCTCGACGATGAAATCGATCGCCGCGCCGAGCTGCAGCGCCTCGTCCGCCATCATCGCCTCGGCCATCGCCTGCACGGTAAGAAAACCGGCCGCCTTGAAATTCTCGCCGAGAACCTGGCCCAAGCCCCATGAGGCCGATTTGAGCGCCGCGGTTTCGTCGATCGCACAAGCTGCCCTGAGCCGTGGGTAGCTATCCCTTGGATAGGGCTTCTCGCCCCACTTCGGATAGGCGAGGCCGGCGGCTACCGCTGTTGCCCGCTTGGCACCCGACAGGTTGCGGTAGAAGACGTGCGGTTCGAACAGGATGACCGGCCGGCCAACGGCGTCGAAGCCATGCCCGCTGGTTTCAACATCGAGGAACGCGTGGATCTCGTCCTCGCCGACGCCGATCCGGGCGCCGAGTTTCGGCAAATCTATGTCATCGAGGCGCCTCGCGGCGCCCTTGAATGAAAGGTCCATGGGTTTCCTTTCCGCCCTTGCGGGCAGGGTTTTGAGGTTGAAAAACGGATGCGTGGCGGCAAAGCAGAATTGGGCGGCAGCGCGTGCCGATGTGGCAAGGAAGGTTGATGTTTTCGACCCGCCGTGTGAAATGGGCGCGGGATGGTGCATATGCCTGATGATGAACAAACCGCTGCGGCGCGCTGGTCGGTGAGGTCCGAGCTCCGCGCCGTCGGTCGCGACAAGCCGCTGCTCGCGGTGCTGGCAGCGATCCTCTGCCTTTATTGTGCGTTTATCGCCGGACCGATCGTCTATGCGGTGCTGGCCATCAACGGCATTGCGGATTTCTTCAAATAGAGCCGGTTTCGGCGATCTCGCGCCGGTCCGGCGCGCTGTATCGGCCCCGAAATTGCTCGGCCTGGATGAAATCGCTTAGCCGGGATGAAACTGTTCGCGTATATCGTTCGTACCTGTAGCGGGTGCGGGAGGACACGTGACGATAAGAATCAGGCTTCCAGGCGGGACTTTGAAGATCAAGAAAAGCGACGAGCTGCGGCGCCGCGAGCAGAATCGCGAGGTGCCGGTTTGGCAGGTCGGCAATTACTTCGTCATCTGGTGGCCGAGCAGCATGTCCGATCGTCCATCCTCGCCCAAAAAACCCCCGCCCAGGAAATAGCCGGCGCACCCGACGATCCCGTCCGGGCACTGGTGCCTCCGTGCGGGATCAGGAACCGCCCTGCGCGCCGAAACCTCCCAGACCGCTCGCCAAATCCCAAAAATAGTCAGCGGCAGGCGTTGACTCTTCCGCCACGGAAGGTCTCTTGTGCTGCGTTGCACAATGGGGTGGCGGAATCGATGGCGGTGCGTATCAGGATGCCTGGCGGCACGCTGAAGGTGAAGGTGTATCGCGAATTGCGCGATCGCGAACGCGCCCGCCGCGTACCCGTCGTCAGGCTCGGCCGGGTCTATTTCACCTGGTGGTCGAACCGCCAGCGCCTGATTGACGACCACTCGCCAGGATGAAGCTCCTTCGGACAGGCCTGCGCCTGCCCGCCCGGCACCGCGAAGCCTGCGCCGGCCAGCTCGCAAAATAAGTTGATGATGCTGCTGTTGACTCTTCCGTAACGGAAGGTCTCTACTTACCGCATTGCACACAATTGCTGCGTTGCACAACGGGGAGTTGGACCGATGGCAGTGCGTATCAGGTTGCCGGGCGGCACTCTGAAGATGAAGACCTATCGTGAGTTGCGAGCCAGGGAACGCGACCGCCGTGTGCCTGTGATGAAGATGGGCTCGCTGTATTTTGTCTGGTGGTCGAAAGGCCAGGAGCCTCAAGAGAAGCCGCAGGACAGCAGGCGCTAGCCGCTGGCGGCGGCGGACGCAGTGTTCGCGGTTTTGCTCGGCTTTTTTCTGCTGTCGTGACTCTAAATGTCTAGGCAGATTGTTTGGCCAGCGAGGGACCCGATCCTCCCGCGAGATTAAATGCTACTGCGACGAGCAGAGCGCTCCAGTCAGCTCCGCCCTCGCGGGTAGGTTGTTAGGTTCCTATTTTCACAGGGATTGGCTACTCGGATGCCTTTTGATTCGGCACGAATTTCGTCGTCGCCGATGCCGATCAATGCCCCGACGCGCGGGATATGCGATCGGTGATGCGCGCTTCGCAGGTCCTCCTGGGACGCAGTGCCCGTGGTCACCTTCCAATGTTGTGGAAGGCTATATTGAATTACTGCCCTTGGGCATCTAAAGCTTTCGGCGATCATGAGAGGTTCCAGAGGGCTCAAGGGCTGGTCGGCCCGAGCAGTTAGGGCTCTAGCCGGTAGGGGGCCTGCTTGAGCCACCCTGATGTTTCGGGATTTCACGTAGGGGCTAAGGATGCGAAAGACTTCCATCCTTGTTGCCGGGTTCCTCGCCGGCTCGGCGTTCGGTCATTGGGGCTACATGCCGCTAAAGGCTTCCATCTGGCCTGAAGCGGTAAGCGTTCCGGCAACCACGTATCAGGCGGCCCGCAACAGCATCTTTGCGGCCCGCCGGAGTTCTGGTGACGCTGTGATGATCGGCGACTCGATCACGGAAATGGGCGATTGGGACGCGATCTTTCCTGATTACCGGATCATCAACCGCGGCGTCTACAGCGACAACACGGCCGGCCTTCTGGCTCGAACCGATGAACTTTCCCGCGTCGATGCCGATATTGCCTTCGTGATGATCGGCACGAATGACTTCACGATCAGGCTAGACGCGAATGGGACCTTCGGGCGCTACAACAGGATCATCAAAGCGCTGGCTCCAAAGCGGTAGTGGTTCAATCTACACTGTTCCGAAGCGACCGATATCCCAAAATAAATGAAGCCACCGCTGAGCTGAACCGCAAGCTGCAAGCCCTATGTTCCGGCTCGGTCTGCGACTATCTGGACCTCAATGCGACCCTTGCGCCGAATGGCGTCTTGCTGCCGAAATATTCAGTCGATGGCACGCATATTACGGGAGCCGCATATACTTTATGGGCGGAACAGATTAGGGCGTTTCTCCCTGCGAAGCCGCGCCAGAATAGCAATTGACGTTGCGCATTCAGTTGCCGGATGGCACACCTTGCGGCTTAGCGACGAACTCACAGCGGGGAAGAATGCGCAACCAGACACTAGATGCCCTTCGAGGCATCACGGCTCTCATGGTGTGTCTTCCATGTCGTCGGTACTGCCGGGATTGGATACGGCGTCGATGACGTGTGGAGCTATGGCCGCATGGGCGTGCCGCTGTCCTTCGTGATTTCAGGCTTTATCGTTCCGCTGTCGATGGACCTCGCTGGGCACAAGATCAGCGGCTATTTCCGCTTCATTGCCCGGCGCATGGTCCGCCTCGAACCGCCCTACTTCGTGACGATCGCCTTCATCCTGATCAGCGGCGTGGCGCTGGCTCACATCCCGCAACTCAACACCTCGCATCCTCCCTACACCGTCACCAACGTGCTTTTGCATATCGGCTATGTGAACGCCTTCGTGGGTCAGCCTTGGCTTAGCGGACCGTTCTGGACGCTGGCTATCGAGTTTCAATATTACGTGGTGATAGGACTGCTCTTTCCGATCCTGGTCAGCAGCAGGACTGCAGGCTTGGCAATGCTTGGCGGGTTTGCCGCGCTCTCTATCGTGAGCACCGGATATGTCGAATTCCTGCCGCCCCATTTGAGCGTGTTCGGCACCGGCATTCTGACCTTCATGTTCTAGACGAAGCGGGTTGACCTCAACACGTTCTGCGTCGGGATCGCTGCCCTTTGCGCCGTGGTATGGTGGACGCTTGGACCGGAGCGGGCAATCACCTGTCTTCTAGCCTCGACTGCGATTGCAATCTCTTGGGTGCCGGCGTCGTCCCTGTTCAGCAGGGTCGGGATGATCTCGTATTCGCTTTACCTCGTGCACGTCCCTATCGGCATGAGGTTCGTAAAACTATCCAAGCGGGTGTTCCCCGGCTCCCCATGGCTGCCATCGGCTATTGCGCTTGCCGCGTGTTTCGGCGCGGCTTTGTTGCTCTGGTATTTTGTCGAAGAGTGGGCCAAGAAGCAGTCGAAGAAGATCGACTATGGCAGCAAAGCGCGCCGCGCTGCGCCAGATATCGTAAAAGCGCCCATCTCAGATGCGGAACCACAGGCGCCCTTGCTGCCATCAGAAGGCTAAGGACCGACCTTTATCCCAACAGGTTCGCCAGAGGAACTGAGCAAGGGTCGCCGTAGGACTATGGTTGCGTCGCGAAAGCTTTATAGGTGGAACCGGCTTGAAGCGACAAACCGCAGAATCCCACCCTCAACAAGCGCAACTGCTGAATCTGCGCCATCTGCGGCAAGGCATTGCACGACAGCAGCTCACCCAATTTAGCGCCAATGTTCCGATCGCAAGGCGTTCCTGAGCCGACAGCTTTGCAGGTTAGTGAAACGCTCTGGTAGTCTCGGCGCCTCGGCCATCAACCTCAGCCGGAGCGCCTTTTCCGGTCAAATGCCTTTGCAGATGCGTCTCGCGCCGCTCTCGAGCGCAGTTCTTCTTTTCGGCGGTTCGAACGAAGCGTCTGGCAGGCGATCGCGGTCGTTGCGCAAGGTTGCAAACCGTCGCTGTTTGTTGCAAATAATTTGCTGCGGCGGGCGATCGAGGAGTCATCTAGCGATGAATGTCCAGTCGCGCGTGCATGCCTTTCTTCGCGCAACCCCGCTCCGCTATTGTTTTCACCTCGCAAAAGCTCACCTTGGTGGCTCTCCACAATCCGACGAGAGCGTGATCCTGTCGCGGATCGTTGGTCAAAGCCCGAAAACATTCTTGGAGTTTGGTTTTCATCCCACGGAATACAACTGCATTGGGCTTAGCGACTTCAGGGGTCTGCTCGTCGACGGCGACGCAACGACCGTGCGGTTGGCCCGCTCGCTGCTTCCAAAGCGGATCGAAGTGCGCCAGAGCTTCATCGATCTTGACAACATCAAAAACCTCGCCACGCATTTTCCACAGCTTGGAGTGCTTTCCGTCGACGTCGACGGCAACGACTACTGGTTTCTGCAAGCCCTGCTGCCAGTGCGTCCGGCTGTCATTGTCGCGGAGTACAATGCCAGTTTCGGTCTCAACCCAATCACCGTGCCCTATGATCTCGCGTTCGACCGCACGGCCAAGCATGACAGCGGCTGGTATCACGGTGCATCGATCACCGCCCTGACCAAGCTATGCAAGACGCACGACTACAAGCTCGTTGCCGTCTCGGCCGCCGGCGCGAACGCGTTCTTCTTACCTGACGCTTCGGACATACCGGAATTAGAGCCTGCCCAGGCCTATCGAGAGAACGTCCTGCGTAACCGCTGGTCTAGAACTACGGCTAAAGACCAATGGGAGCGCATCAAGCATATGCCTTTTATCGAAGCGCCCTGAGATCGAGACGAGAAATGTAGACTGGACGACCGGCTCGACATGCAGTGCGATACGACGGCACGACCCTCGTTGATGAGCGGCAGCGACAGGCATCACTTCACTAGGTCTGCTGGCCGCACCAATGCATCGGCCGGAACGTCGTATCGAACAATTGACCCGGCCGAGATAATAGCCCGATCGCCGATGGTGACACCCTTCATGATCATGGCGCTGTTGCCGATCCAGACGTCATCTCCAATCACAATTGGCGACGATCGGATGCCGGGGTCGACGCGCGGGTGACCTTCCTTGAAGATGGCCTGCATTTGCGCAAACCGCTTCCGAGGGTCCATGGGATGCGAGTTGGTATCGTGGATCGCGACCCCCCATGAAACGTGCACCCGCTTGCCGATCTTGATCCCCACCGGATCAGACGACCAAACCGTTGAGCCGGGTCCAAGGTAGAACCAATCGCCGATCTCGATGCGGCCTGCATGGGCGAAGATTTGCAAATGTCCATCCAAATGGCTGTCGGCACCGATCGAAACCCTCGCTCGGTCGCCGTGGATGTACCGTCCGACAGATCGAAATTGGCGGTATAGACAGCTGGCCCGTTGGAAAGCAGCTGCAGCAGCCGGCGCTCGGATGCCCTGGCGGTCACGACATGCTCGACTACGACGCCAGTCGAGAATGTATAGGTTCGGAAACAGGTCGGCGCGACGGAACCAGTGCCCTCGGTCAGCTTGATCGTAGTGACCGCAAGCCCTTCTATGCGCGACAGCGCATCGACGTTCGTCACAATGCTGGCCGTCGATGAACGAACTCCTATGTCGGTTGCAACCGGCCCGGCGTCAACTCGGAATAGGCCAAGCAAGCCGGCGCTGACCTCCGTCCAGAAATACTCGCCGACATCGACATTCCTGCCCATTACCGCCACCGCCGCGGCGCCGGCCAGCCCCGCCGACGCCCCGAAGCTGAACGTCGGCGCCACCGTGTAGGAGCCCGGCGCCGTGATCAGTATCTGCGTCAGCGCCCCGCCCGCCACCACGAAGCGGCCGGCCGCGCCCGAACCGGTGCCGCCGGTAAACGCCAGGTCGAACGTGCCATTGGCGCCGCCCGAGCCCGCCGTGATCGCACCATTGCCGACGACGCCGAAGCCGATTGCCGCCGCAGTCGTCGGGAAAATGCCCTTGCCGTGGAGCGAAGCGTCGCGTGCGGCCTGGGCGCTGATGACTGCGGCCGCCGCGGCGACTGCATCGGAATTGGTGGCAGCCCGGTCGGCTGTGGTTTGTCCGGCATTCGCGGCCGAAGCGGCTGCGCTGGCGGATGCCTGGCCGGCGCTGGCTGCGGCAGCATCCTTCAAGGCATGGGTTTCGTCGCGCAGCGCTTCGACCTCTTCGACCACGTTGGCGATGTCGGGCGGAACGGATGCGGCGATGGTGATGGCATCGGCGCCGACTGCCGGCTCGTCGGCCGTGAACTCGAACACGCGGTCGGCGTTGACCGACCCGATCTGGGTGTGAACGGTCGTGCCCTTCTGCACGGTGCGCGTGGTGCGGGCGTCGGCGGCGCGGAACCAGTCGCCTTCGCTCGCCGTATAGATGCCGTTCTGCGTCGGGTCGGCCTGGTCCTTGACCAGCACGCGGTCGCCGATTTCGGCCGGCACGCCGTCGATGGCCTGCAGGCCGTGCAGGAGGATGTCGGCCGTGGTTGCGAGGCGCACGGGTTCGCGTTCGCCGGTCAGGAGACGAACGGCGGCAGTTGCAGGTCGGGACATGAGGGCTTGCTCCATAAAAAAAGCCCCGCATGAGCGAGGCTGGAAGGGGGTTCGGTGCTGGCGGTGGGAAATCTAAGCTGCGCGGCGGACACCGCGTTATCCGGCGCGGCCGGTGTATTCACGGACAATTTTGCGGACAGCGAGCAACGCGGTCCAGGGCTATAGCGATCCGCCAATGAGCCTTCTTGTGCCGCCGATCGCCGCCAGCCCGCAGGCCATGCCGGCGCAGTCGGCGACCCAGTCGAGGATATCCATATCGCGCGCGATCAGCTGCGCGCCCTGAAGCAGCTCGATCGCCGCGCCGGTAATGGCGAGGAGCACGACCAGCCTCGTCTTGTGTTCCGGCCAGCCGAGGCTTCCGAGCGCCGCCAACGCAGCGAACGCCGCGGCGTGGTTGAGCTTGTCATGGTGGAAGGTGAAGCCCATGTCCAACTCCTGCAGGAAGCGCGCCGGCGAAAGCGCGAGCAGGAGAACACCGGCCAAGGTAAGCAGAAAAGCGATCCTTGCCATGGTCGCAAAAGAGTCTGTGCGCAACACGTCAATCCTTCATCTGAAACAGGAGGCGATCCAGAAGGCACCGCCAATTGGGACCGCTCTGCGGTCAGCGGGCCATAAGCCAGCATCGTGAAAGCACTAAGAGATTAGTATAGCTGGTTGAACCAAGCTGCTTTGCCGCGGCTCTTTGCGATCGAAGTCTGGGCAATGCGCCTGCTTGCTGCTCGAGTTCGGGGCTTGCCGATGATCACCGCACGGTAGAACCTTTAGCTAGCTGACGGCGCTTGCAGAGAAGCGCCGATACATCACTTCGGAAGTAACGGAAGCACATTCTCATCAAGGAACTTGAGACGGCTACCCACATTTCGGCGTTGGCTGGGCTAGCCGGCACATCGACCGGGATTAGATCCGCCACCGGGTCCCCCCGTCGCGCAGCTTCGACCCACTCTTCCATGGCGCCGATATATCCATCCAGCGCCTCGTATGGAGTCTTGGCGTCCTCACAAGTCAGGTGTCGGAGGCACATCGCCTACGATCACCCATACCCACGGATCCACTTCCGGCCTGCCAGGTACAATCTCGAAAAGGAAAATATATATTATGCCGTCGGCCCCATACCCAAGATATTCTCCCTTGATGTCTGAAACCAGTCATAAAACTCAAGATATTTTCGGGCTTCCAGACGTGCAGCATCAAGCTCTTCATCGCCTGTGCTTTTGTCAGCCGACGGCAAGCGGGTGACGCTAGTCAAGTCGGGTTTGACGTCGCTACAATTTCGCTCGACCACTTGTGTTCCCTTTCATTTCTTGCTTGAGCCATCTTCTTCTTGCCCAGCGAGCATAGTCTCCTGCATCGCTATGGTGTTTAATATGATCTGCTCTCGCACGATGCGTGCCCCCGGTTGGCCAGCGCTTTCTCGTGAGACACATCCATATTCAGCGCTGCACAGGCTTGTCGCGAGTGCGCTGCACGGCTCTACCGGAATGGGCTCGCAAAGCTCAACGCTGCTCATGCCAAATGTCGAACGGCTTGATGGTAGCTGAAGGGAGACCTCGTTCATCAAACACATCGAAGACTCGCTCTGATAAGACGAGGTCAAGGTTCTTGGCGATGCCGAAGTCATCGTGACCCGCCTTCCCGCTCACCTTCAGCCACACGAAAGATGGAAGCTCTACCTCGGGCTGCTGTTCGCGAAAATCTTCGGACGTTATGACTTCAACAGGGGCGAATGCCGCTCCGGTGAAGCCGATTTCTGACAATGCGTGCGCGGCCTCTTCCGTCACGAGGAAACATGGAAAGCTTGTTATAAGAACATCACCGATCCATCCCTCCATCTGGTACACAAGCTTGCTCACGATAGGAGGGTGGACACTGGTATCCATGACAGTGCCGTCGCCCAATCCGCCGGCCACATCGGGCAGAATGTCAAAGTATCTCATCAGTCACCTATTGGTAGATGGAACAAATGTCCATACTTCTTGTCGATTTCCGTAACATAGTCAAGGACCTTCTGGCGAGTAGCATGAGGGTTTTTCTTATAGAAATATTCCCACTCGTTCCGAATGACCTTCTGGTGCAAATTTATGTCGAACTCGTTCCGGATTCCACGAAGATTCTCGATTGAATGCAGCTCTTGCTCTGCAAAAAGCCCGGGATACCTTTTAAAAACTCCCTGCTCGACGCCATGATGCACTATATAGTCGCTTTTGTTGAGACTAGGATTCGCGTCGAAAAAGGTTTTTCGATAGTCCTTGGATGGAGCCCACCCAACCTTCGCCCCGGCATGTTTAACTTTGGACGTATCCCTAGCAGCATCGCACCTAGTAACGCGGTATCAAAGGCACTATCGGACATTTCACCGGCTCGCGTCTTCCGGCGTGGGATTGGTGGCGAGACCGAGCGCGCAAGCGCTTGCTGGTGCCTAAGGGTTTCGGCATCGACCCCACGAACAAGTGCCTCGCCGCCTTCGACTAGGTCAGTCGGCCGCCTCGAAAATATTGAGAGTTTCTCTACCCAGGGCTTGGCAATCTTCGCCGCGGCGCGTTCCAGGGCCACCACCGCCAACTTATCGCCAGGAATTGCGCCCGCGGCATTGAGCAGTGTTTGGTCGTAGTTGCCTTCCAGCGCTGCATTTCCAGCCTTCTCCAGTGCAAATGACGTCCCCAACGGCGTGAAGTCGGCCACCGAGATGCTGTCTTCGCCAAGCCCATCGGAGCCCACGAGTTTTTGCGCGAGAAGACGCCATAGGCTCCCCCGCTCACTGTCGCCGGCTATCAATCTCCCGAGCCACTCTTGATTCGTCGGTAAGTAGTTGGTGAGTTCCGCGCTTGATACCGATCGTCCTGGCTCGACAGTGTTGGCTAAATCGAGCAGCATCATCGGGTCGACTACAGCTGCCCGGACCGACCTGTCCGCGATGCTGTTGTCCGTTTGGGACGCGCTGGTCTGAAACAGGTGGCTCAGCACCGCTTCGCGCGCGGCTTGATTCGGTAGCGCGGCGAACACATTGCGCAGCTCTGCGGTCTGGTGTTGCGGCTGGGCCTTGAGTCTGCCGACAATGTCCTCAGCGACAGAGTTGGGTAGCGGCTGGGCGGTCTCAAAACCCAACTGTTGCTGGGCGGCGATGGAGCCAATGATCGCCGCCCGATAGTCTCCCGGCTTCGACAGGTTGCTCCAGGCCGCATCAAGGTTCGCGAATGCCTCGCGGACATAGCCGCCCGGATCGGCCTGCCTGGCCTTGAACGTCAGGTCCGCGGCGGCGGCGATAGCGTCATGGCGTGCCTTGTCCACTTCCGGCGTTGAACTATCTGCGGTGGGGTCGGCGTCCTTGACCATGGCCCGCACGGCGTTATTCGACAGGTCGCGCATGCCGTGGAATTGGCGATTAACCTCAACGGTCCTGTTGAACGCCTCGAAGCGCCCGGCGCCTTCGGTAGCGCCATAGAGAGCGACGAATTGTTCCGGCGTTGGGATCGGGCCGGAATAGGTTCCACTGTCCCTGATGTCGGCCGGCGCATTCTGCTCGGCCAGGATAATGTTTGTGCGTTTTTCGACTTGCCGCATCGCGTCGGCGGCTCGGGCCTGCTGGACCAACCCTGGCCGCTCTTCGGGGGCAATGTCGTCCCCAAAGGCCTGCGCCGACCTTTCGTCCGGCGTAAGCTTGCCTACCCGGTCACGGAGCGAAGCCGGTGCGGCAGTTCCATCCGCCGGAGGCCCACTCACAGCCTCGACGGTATCGTCCTTGGTCTTGCCGTCCGTTGCGGCCAACACCGCCCCCAGCATCTCGGCAGCGCGCTTCGGATCCTGGGCGATCATCGCCTGGACTAGCGCCTTTGCCGCGTTGCTGCGCCAGGCAGCCTCGGCGGCTTGCCGGGCCACCGGGTTGCCCATCTTGCCGATCAGTTCGAGCCCGCTCTGCCTGATCGCCTCGAATGTTGCGCTATCGTCCGGGTCGCCCTGCGCGATGGCGCTGGTGTAGCCATCCTCGACCTTGGTCCACTCGGCCTGCTCGTAACTCTGGCGCCGCGCGTGCTGCTGCGCGGCCATGCGCGCCGAGCCGGCGAGCCGCAACGCCTGCTTTTGCGCGAGGAAATTGGCGCGTTCGCCCTCCGGCACTTTCGCCGCGGTGTCGTCGAATATCTGGTCGAACAGGCCGGGCTTGACGACGCCGTCGCTGCGCGGATCGAGCTGGCCATACATGAAGTCGTGCAGGCCGCCGCCGTCGGCCGGCGCGGTCTGCACCGCCACGGCCTCGGCGTGCGCGATGCGTGCGTTCAGCTCGCGGCCGATAATGTCGGCGTCGAACGCATCCTGCTGCTGCTTCTGCTGCCGAAAGCGCTCGGCCACCGCCGAGAGCTCGTAGCCAAAGCCTTGCATGGCCGCGCCCCCCGGCGAGCCGTTGGGATAGGAGGCCACAGTGCCGGTATCGAGCCGGCGCTGGGCAAGCTGGAGCGGGATGGTGGCCATCAGTAGAGGCCTCCACCCGGCGCCGGCGGGAAGGCGCTTCTGCCGAACGTCACCGCCTTGGCCGGGTCGTAGAGGCCGGAGATGCCCGATACCAGATTGCCGCCGGCCTTGAAGATCGAGGCGCCCACTGCCTGCCTGCCGGAAAAGCGCGCGATCGCCGCCTGCGTGCCGAGACCGTTCTGGCGCAGCTGCGAGCCGTACTGGATCGCCTTGAGGTCGAGCTGGCCCTGCCTGGCATTGGCGGCCAGCACCTCGGTCGGCGATCCCGCTATGGCGACGCCCGAAGCGCCGGCCTGGGCACGCGCCTGCGCCTGCAGCAGGTCCTGCTTGTGGCGCTCCTGGCCCTGCTCGAAGGCCGAGCTTTGAGCGTCGGCCCGCGCCTGCTGTTCATAGGCTTTGGCCTGGTAGTCGGCCATCTGCCTGGACTGCTGGCCTTCCGCCAGCGCGCCGCCGACGGAAAGCGCCGTGCCGATAAGAGCTAGTGTGCACATGGTCAGCCTCGTTCGCCGGCGGGAATGAATTTGCTTTTGATGCCGTCGACCGGCGCGCCGATCGAAGGGCGCCGGTCGAGCACGCCGCCGGGACTGAGGAAGGACAAAAGCAGCCGGTCGGCCTGGATCGCCGGGCGGCTGAGCCGCGTGGGTGCTGTGGCCCGCGGGCCGGCCATGGCGGTGCGCCGGATGGTGGTCAGGTTGACTTTGACCCCGGCGGCGCCGTCGGACACGCCGTTGGCGGCGGTGACGGCGCGGCTCAAGGCATCGGCCGCGAACAGCTCCTGGCGCAGTTGCTCGATCAGCCAGTGGACCGTGCGCCAGCGCTCGCCGAGAGCCTCGGCGTTTGTCCTGACCTCGTCGCCGTGCGGCGGCGTGTCAGCGCAGGGTTCGGCGGGGGGTTCGTCCAGGGGGGCGCCAACGCGGCGCTCGTCCGCGTCTTCGATGGTTTTCTCGATCAGCGCAATTTCAGCGGTGCAGTCGTCCAATGCGGCACGCGCCGCCGTCAAATTGCCGGCGCCGAAGATCGCGTGAAACTTTTCAGTTTCCAGCTCGCCCTTGCGGGCGATCGCATTGTTGAGATCGGTGTCGAGCAAGGCGATGACGGCGGCAAAATCGGCAGCCGTCCGCGCCCTGCCGAGGTCTTCGGCATGGGGGAGTTGGGTCACGGGTGGTTCCTTCTTGAGGGAAGCGATGGAGGACGGAGCGGGTGATCTCCCCCCTCGAGGGGCAGGGCTATCGCATATGAGTGATGGCATTGATGAGATAGTCGTCGTTCCAGGCGCATTTCTTGATGCGATGGCTGATGGGAA
>NZ_JAMYMF010000009.1:0-187852 GCF_040318415.1 Mesorhizobium sp. M1163
AATCGCTGCGCGGGTGGTCGAGATGAAATCGCAAATCCGCCTGCACCTGCCGACATCGTGCCCCGACCAGCGCATCCTGCGCATCGTCCTCGATCGCATCCCCCAACTCGCGACATAACGATGGGGGCAGACGCCCCGAAACGAACCCGTCGACCGCAACCTGCAAACCCCCGCCTGCCATCACGACGGAGCAATCCCGGCGCCTGACGAGGCGCGTGGAAAAGCACCGCAACGGCGACCACAGCGTCGCTTCAGGCCGTCAAAAGCTTATCGCCGTGCATCAAGGCGGCTAGGTAGGTGTGGCCCGGCTTCGTTGAATCCGCTGCGGGCCAGCTCTCTGATAGAAATCGGCGCCGTCGTCCCAGGCTTTCCATGGGCATCGTTTCCCGCGCGGAATGAAGGTCTCCTTCCCGAAGGCGGCAATTCCTAAACTCGGTGCGATGCCCGATTTGCGGTCAGGCTGCATCCGCCTTTTCTTCCAGACCAAGTAATCGCTTCGGCCAGAGCGCCGGCGGTGAAGAATTGTCTTGCGCTATCCCTAGCAAATGCGCTCATGCTGCTACTCCTCCACGGGCACCTGCGCCGGGAGGGCACCTCTAAACGCGACCGATAGACCGAGGGGAGGGCTCAACCCAATGAGCAGGGTGGCGCCCGCAGATGCGACTCCAGCTTCGTCGGCGACATTTGCGCCGCTCGAGAATGCAACTTTCCGATCGATCTGGCTTGCTACGCAGGTGTCCAGCTTTGGCTGGCTAATTCAAACTGTCGCCATCAGTTGGCTGATGGCGACCATTTCGACTTCCGACGTGATGGTCGCCTTGGTGCAGGCTTCGACGACGTTGCCTACATTCATCCTGTCGATCATCGCCGGAGCCCTGGCTGATAATTTCAGCCGCCGCAATCTGATGTTCGCTGGCTGGTCCGTGATAGCGCTGTCCTCGGCGATGCTGACGGTTCTTGCAGGCTTGGGAATTTTCAATCCATGGATGGTTCTTGCATTCAGCTGTTTGGCCGGAGCGGGCGCCGCTTTCACCGATCCCGCTTGGCACGCGTCGGTCGGCGACATCTTACGAAAACGCGAAGTTCCAGCCGCGGTTACGCTCATCTCGGTTGGATATAACGCTGTTCGAAGCGTCGGTCCGGCGCTTGGTGGCATTGTCGTTGCCTCCTTTGGACCTTTGACAGCTTTCGCTGTGGCGACGCTGACCTATCTAGCGCTGCTGTGGACCATAGGGCGCCGCAAATGGGATGTTCGCTCGTCCCCCCTCCCGCGCGAGCCATTGACCACGGCCATTCATGACGGAGCGCGCTTCACGGCGCTATCGGCGGAGATCAAGGCGGCAATCGCGCGTGGCGCGCTTTTTGGCCTGACCAGCATCTCCATACTCGCGCTCCTGCCTGTCGTTGCCCGCGATCAATTAGGCGGAGGACCGATCGTTTATGGCATCCTGATGGCTGGCTTCGGGACCGGCGCCTTGTGCGTCGGCATCTGCAACAATGTTTTGAGACGGTCGCTCTCCCAGGAGCGACTGACAATACTGGCATGCATTGCTTGCGCGGCGTGTTGTTTATCTCTTGCTCTCACGTCTTCAGTGGCAGTGGCGGCTATTGCGCTGGCGCTCGGCGGCGCGGGATGGGTGGTCACCTGGACGGGGCTCGACGTAAGCGTTCAATTGGCAAGCCCAAGGTGGGTCGTTGGTCGCACGCTCTCGATCTATTATGCCCTTTCGTCGGGTGGTATCGCGGCCGGCAGTTGGCTGTGGGGTACGGTGGCTGAGAACTATTCGCTTGCCTCAGCCCTGGAGATTTCAGCTGCTGCGCTACTGATGGTCGCGGCCACCGGGTTCCTGTTGCCGATCCGTCAATGGCAAGACTCTGATCAGGATCCTTTTGGCTTCGAGACACCGCAACTCGCTCTCGACCTGAAGCCGAGAAGCGGCCCGATCGTCATCAAGATCGAGTACTCAATACCGGAGGCAAACGTCGAAGCTTTCCTCGATCAGATGCAGGAACGACGGCGGGTGCAAAGCCGCGTCGGCGCCAGGCACTGGAACCTCCAGCGCGATCTTCAGGATTCCTCGCTTTGGACAGAAACCTTCCGCACGCCGACCTGGATGGACTATCTGCGCCTAAACCATCGCCTCACAGCGGCGGACAAGGAATTGGACCAACGTCTGCTCGAATTGAACATGGGTGGAAACCCACCTCTTACTAAACTTTCGATTGAGCGGCCGACCGGGGCAACCCGCAAGCGGGATCAACCGACGCGATTTTTCTTCCGCCGGTGATCGCAGGCTGTTGTTGATAGAGTTTCAAGGGTGAGGGTAGATGACCGGCTTGGTAAGATTTGAGAGGCCAGTTGTGATTCAGATTGGCCGCTATACAGAACGCACCGTGTTCGATGTTAATGATGCGGCCTCCATCCTGCTGCGGGATCTTGGTGGTCGTCAGACGGAGAAGCACAGGGCAGCTATGGACGCCTGTCTGAAGGTTATACGAGGTGAGCTTCATCCACCCGCCGCCCGCAGGGCTTTCGTCGCGGTCGCGCGCGAAGCAAAGATTCTACGCTGCGATTGACTGGAGTGCTCAAGCGGCACCGCCCGGCAACTGGCGGCTGATACGGAAGGCCTGAGGCATGACGTTGCCGCTCTTCTATCTGACACGAGCAGGGCGCAGCAGTTCCTACCCGTCGACTACATCAGGCAAAGTATCTTCGACGACGCTCAAATTTCGATCGAAAGCCTCGGTGTCGGATGCGTGGGCTCGGAGAGATCGCACCTTGTTTAGGATAGCCGCAACCGCCGCTTCTTTTTCTGGCGCTATGCGTGTTGTCACCGCTTTGGCCGCCAACGCGGAAAAATCTATGGCGGCATAAGGTGGCACACCTGCAGTGTCGCTTGCTTTCGGCCGTTCTTTGACGATTGTGCGCCGGCCCCGCGGCGGAGCCATACGGCCGGCTTTTGCGGCAAATGTTGCGCCGCGCCGTAGGCGCGTCTGCAAGAGGCCTGAGCGGTACGCCGGTGCTGTCGGCACAATCGTCGGGAGCGCAGGAGATGGAACCGCCGCGGAAGCGTCCAGCGCAGGTCTTTTCGTGCGCGAAGCGTCGGTAGAGGCGGGCAGGGGCATGAATGCGCGTTTGGCGAGCTGGCCGTCGGCGAAATAGAAATTGCGCGTGCCAAGGATCGGCAGCTCGCCGCGCGGCAATATGATGACCTTGTTCTTGTCGAGCGTGCGGATTTCGTCCGGCCGCATGAGCGGCCGCCGCACTTCCTTGCGGTGCTCCGAGCGCGTGTAATAAGTGTCGAACAACGTCGCCTTGGTGCGCGTCACGTCTTTTTGCACGTCCGACCTTTCGCCGAGCTGCTCGGAAACGTAGCGCAGATCGTCAGCATCCTGCGCGCCGAAAAAGATCTGCACGCGAGCGGCATTAATGAGCGTCTTGCGCCCTTCCTGGCGATAGATCTCGCCTACAGCCTTCAACGACTGCACGAAAAACCACATCGAAACACCGTTGCCGCCGAGCACGCTCGCCATTTCGGTGACGTTCTCCAGCTTGCCGAGGTTCTGGAACTCGTCGAGCAGCACAAGTACCGGATGCTCGGCCGGCTGCGGCAGGCTTTCCGACATGAAGTTCATCATCTGCGTGATCAGGACGTTGAACAACGGTCCAAGCGAAGTGATCTGCTCGCGGCGCACGTCGAGATAGAGAGAAATCCGGTCCCGCTTGAGCCTGCGAATATCGAACGTGCTGCGCGAGGTGGCTCGCATCAGGCGCTCGTTGAGGAAGGGGGCCATGCCGGTGCGCACGCCGGCGTAGATTCCGGAGAACTGCCGCTCAGACATCTCAAAGTAGGGCAGCAGGGTTTGCAATGTGAAATGCGAACATTCGCGGCGGCGTTCCTCGCGCAGCGAGCCGATGAATTCCAGGAGCGGCTGCTCGGCACCGTTCATGATCTCGAGGATTGTGGCAAAGGTCTTTTTCTGGTTTGGGATCGTCGGCGATTCCATGACGAAGGATGCTATGCCGGTAAAAAGGAGACGGGCGTCGTTCACCCAATAAGGGTCGGCATTTGAGGGCGGTCGCGGAAACAGCGCCGCAGCGATGTTGCGAAGGTCGATGTCGCGCTGCGCCGAATCCAGCGAGATGAAGTCCATCGGATTGTAGCATGCGGTATTGCCGTCCTGATCAGCCGGCGCAAAACGCACCACGCGGCTGATGGTTGAACGGTAACCGGCAGTCGCCGCATAGGTCTCGCCCCGCAGGTCGAGAACCACGAGCGAATGCGGCCAGGTCAAGGCGTTCGGGATGATGAGAGACGTGCCTTTACCGGAGCGCGGCGGTCCTATGACGAAACCGCCGACATCATCGCCATCAATCCACAATTTCTTGCCGCCGATCAGCTTGCGCTGGGTCAAGCGGATCTTGCCGGAGCGCTGATCGCGGCCGGGCGACAGAATTTCGGCCAGCCTGCCGCCGGCTCGACCGACGAAGACGCCGCCAACTTTCGTCAGGCCGGTTTTTGATACGTCGCTCATAGTCATGAAGCGAGAGTCGTTGCGCTTTTTCGGGCGCATGAGAAACAGGCCGACCAGCGGCGCAAGAAACCCTAATGCCCCTGCGGCGACGGCGTATTGTACCCGGCTAACATTCCCCGCTATCGTATCTGCCCAGGCCAGACGAACGACGGGCAAGGGATTGGCGTTCAACTGGTCGAACAGGACCCGGGAGCCAGTCCTGAACCAATCTGTCGCGGCATAGACGACGGTGAAGACCAGGGCGCCCAGGGCCATCGCCATGAGCACCATGAAAATTGCAGTTGCGATTTTCTGCATGGATAGGCCCCCGCTAGATTGTCTCGGCCTTGGTGAACTTGATCTCGCTGATGCCGCGCCGTCCGCCTTCGGTGCGGACCATCTGGACGACCACCGGAATGACCTCGCGCAGATAGCCGAGGATTTCGCCTCGTGAGAGGCCCGAACTGCCCTGCATGACCATGAGCGCCAGCCGCTCGTAGGCGGACCGGGCGGAATTGGCATGAACGGTCGTGAGCGAACCCGGGTGGCCGGTGTTGATCGCCTGGAGGAACGCGAAGGTTTCAGCGCCGCGTAACTCGCCCAAAAGCAGACGGTCGGGCCGCATGCGAAGCGAGGCTTCGAGCAGCTGTTGGGCGGAGACCTTGGCAAGCCCCTGGTCGCCCTTCGAGGCTATCAAGGTGACGTTGTTGGGAGCCGGCAGCCTCAGTTCGCGGGTGTCTTCGATCGTGATGATCCGCTCATGGGCCGGGATCTCCTTCAAGAGCGCATTCAAGAAAGTCGTCTTGCCGGTTGACGTGCCGCCTGAAACCACGATCGAGACGCGGTTGCGCACCGCGTATTGCAGGAAGTCCATTGGCGACGTGTCGTGCAACATCTCGACGAGTCGCTTTTCTTCGATTGAAAGCGCAAGGCCGCTGCCCATTGCCGTGTCCTCGAAGGCGCCGAGATCCTTGTAGGCAGCAAGGCTCATATCCATGATGACCTGCTTGCGGATCGAAATCGCCCCGCCTTCGGGAGCCGCCGGCGGCAAGATGCATTGGATGCGCTCACCCGAGGGTAGAGCGGCCGACAGGACCGGCTTCTCTTCGTTGATGACCTGATTTGTCGCCGAGGCGACACCCGTCGAGATATGCCTAATCCAGCCGGGCGTGACCTCGCGCTTGACGACATGCTCCATTTCCTTCGCGCCGAGGCGTTCGATAAACAATTCACCCGGCCTGTTGATCGCAATCTCGGACACCGCATCTTCGGTCAAATAGGCCCATATCGGTTCCAGATGAGCACGCAGGACCGGGGCTCTCGCCCAAGGGTCAGGGAGGGGATGCACGGCATTCATTTCACCGGGCTCCCATAGCCGGAATAAAAATGATCCGTCGGCATGCCGTAGAGAGGCGTCGGATCGATCGCCGCCTTCGGCCGCCCACCTGCCTTCAGGCGTGCAACTTCTTCCTGGACGGGATCGGCGTATAGGTCCGAGAAATCGAGATCTCGCCGCACCAGCACGACGACCGATGTGCCCTGGTCGACGTAGACTGTCGGGCCAATGTTCTGCGTGTCGCGAAACGCCTCTTGCGCGAGTTGCTGCAAGGCGGTCGATGACTTATCAAACGCGATGCTGCGGGCGTCGCGCTGCGAGCCATTGCCACCATAAGTTAGGGTCGTGGTCTCACCTGTTACGGGATCGATTGTCGACACCTGGCGCTGTTGGCCATCTTGCCCGCTATCGCCAAGCGAGGACAGATATTCAGAGACTCCGCCAACGACGGAAAGCATGATGGCGTTGCCGTACCGTGCAGCCCAGTGCGTATCGACACGGCCGCCCATGCCGCCGCGGCCGAGCGCGTCGGCACCAGGCGATTTGATGTCGACGGAAATGCCATCCGAGCGGATGACCCTGCTCCAGACGATGAAAACACGCTTTTGACCGCGCGCAAGCCCCGAGCGGTATTCTCCGGTCAGGCGCGAGCCCTTCGGAATGAGGATCCGCCTGCCGTCGAGCGAGAAGACATCCTCACGCACGACAGCGCGCACGGCACCGGGAAGGTCGGTGTTGATCGCGGTTTCCAAATAGCCGCGAATGATCGTGCCTTCAGGGATCAACGCATCGGTGCGTCGGAAGACCCTGGCTTTGACGATGCCGGAAGAACTTGCCTCAGACTGCGCCAGGAATGCCTTGTTGGGATCACTGTCGGCGCCGGGGACCGGAATGATCTGACCGTCGGGCGCGATCTCGACCTGCGCCGCCTGGGCGCCGGCATCCGTCGAGCCGGTTTGATCATTCGTCACCATCTGGTTCGAGCGCAGGCGTTCCCACACCGCTTTTTCGCGCTCGGCGGCCTCTGCCTTACGGCGAGCCTCTTCCTCTGCCGCGGCTTCGCGGCGGGCTTCTTCCGCCTCGGCCTTGCGGCGAGCCTCCTCTGCCGCCATTTGCGCCTCCAGCGCGCGCCGCTGCGCATCGAGATCCGCGCCCTCCTGCACGGTCTGATCGACATTGGTAGCCTGTTGCGCGCCGCTCTGGTCGGCGGCCGGTGGCGGCACCACAATCTGCTCGATGGTGCCGTCGGCAGGTTGCGGCGGTTCGTTCAACGCCGGCGGGCGGAATTCGGGCGGGTTGAAGTTTTCCTCGCCGTCGCTGCGAACATCGCGCGATACCGGCTCCCGGGGCCAGTTCAGCCATATCAACGCGCCAACCAGCACCACGCCGAGGGCGACCAGGGCGATCCTGGTACCCACGCCCGCACCGCGGCGCGCGACCGTCGGGCTGCCGTCCAGCTGGTTATAATCGATCTGGGTCATCACCGCCCTCCGCTGGATCCGAACAGGGTGGAACCGCCTGTCAGTTTCGTTGGACCGTAGACTTGCTCGACCGGATCGATGGCGTTGGGTCGCGCCCGGTTGTAGAGGCAGAGCGTCTTGCCATCGGCCCGCAAGGTGAATTGCTGCGCGACCTTGTCGATGACTGTGTATTTGCCCTGCGTGCGAACGTTGACCAGCGACTCATGGCGCTTGTCGTCGACAACGAAAATCGCCGGAATGTCACCCTTGAACTCCAGAAACACCTTCGTGCCGTCGTCGAATACGGTACGCGGCTTCAGGCTGTCGTCACCCTTGTAGGCATAGTCGTAATTGAGATCGGCATAGTTCAGGTCCTTCAAATCCGGATCGGCGGCGCTCTCTTTGGCCTGTGAGAGCAGGCGCGCGTTGATATCCTCGTCCGGGTATTTGAACCGGACCTGGAACGATGCCCGGTCACGGCTATTGTCGGTTGCCTGCAGCAGCAAGGAATAGACGCGCCGGTTGGTGACGACGTTGACGTTGGTCCACGCATCGCGCTCCAGCGGCTTTACGAACAGAAATCGCGATCCGCGTTTGGGGATGATCGACCAGCCTTTCGTGTCGCCAGCCGACACGGTTTCGATGACTTCGGTCGGGCTGAGCTCGACCATCGTCGAAATACCCAGAGCTGCGCGCACCGACGTCACGTCGTCATTGTTGAAGGTGACGTATCGGATGCGGCCGTCGCGTGCGGCCGCGTCGTGCATTGTGCCGAGCAGAAAGGCGGCCGACAGCGCAAGGCCCACGCGCCATCTCATTGTAGGCTCCCCGCAGCGGGCGCCGATTCCTGATCGCGGCGGTAGTCCGTAACCTGAAATCCCAACGGATTGTCGAAACGCCATTCGTTCTTCAGCGGCGTCGAGGTGTAGCGGAATTTTATCACCGCCACCCAATCGTCGGTGGTGGACGAATTGTCCCGCCGCGTCGTCGTGGCAAAGCGCACCGAGGCTGTGTTGCGATTGAGCAGGGAAACCGACTTGATCTCGACCGAGACAGTGACATTGCGGCCAAAAATCTTGTCCAGCGATTGTGGATTTGCAGGCGTATAAAGCCACGTCAAATCCTTGGATGCCGCGTCGGTGGAGTAGAGCTGGGCCAGGTCGTAATTCTGTTTCAGTTCACGGGAATCGTAGGTTTCCCGGGCCCTGATATAGCGGACCAGATTGGCCGCCGTGACGGCTTCGTTCTGCGACAAATCTCCAGGCTTCAGCGCGCGCATGATTTCGAGGTAGCCCGTCGATTTGTCGACCTCGACAACATACGGTTCGAACTGCCGGAGCGGCAGGATCAGCACGAGCGCCAACAGAGACAGCACCGCCACCAGTCCGGAAACGCCGCTGATGATCCAGGCCAATGTACGCGATCGACGCATTGACCGGTGCGTGTCGTCTTCCCAGGTCGCGCCCGCCCTGTAATAGCGCTTGTCGACGAGTTCGCTGCTGCGGTCGGCAGCCGTTTCCACTGGCATTGTCACGTTACTATTGCCTCGTTTGCGCGACGCATTCTGATCCACGCCGCGATCGGTGATCGTTCTTGTGTCCTAGGCCAGAGGCCTGGAGTTATCGCGCGCACCTTGCTGGATGGCGGACCGGGTTGCGGCATCCGCCCTAGCTGCTCGCGAAGATCGAAAACTGTTTGCCGCGAGCTGTCGGGCGCCGCGAGCGGCGCGGCCTGCGACCCATCGCGCGCCGGAATAGCGCACGGCGTTTCTGCCGAAGTTTCTATAAGGATTGTATGCTCCCACGGTGCTCAGATACCCGCCGCCATTCAGGATCGAAGCAATCGAAGGTATCTGCATGAGAACGTAGATCCCGATGATCGTCACCAGCACCAGCGGCAGCACCAGCGACATTTTGCTGTCCATGGTCGCTCCGCCGGACGTGGCGGTGTTCAGCGCCGCGTTGACGAGCGAGAAGTAGAAACCGAGAAAGCCGTAGATCAGGACTTGCTGGATCATCAGGAAGGTGCTCAGCGAAAGGAAGCCTTCGCTCATGCGCGAGGACCATCGGTAAAGCCAGAGAATGATCCATATCGGCGCCAAGGCCAGCGTGATGAACAACATCACCTTGGCGGCGATGATCGCGGCAATGGCAAGCGCTGCGAAGATGATGGCAGACAGCAGGACGAGCAGCGACAAGAGCGCGCCAAAAATGTCATAGAAGGATCCGCTATAGACCTGATTGGCGACGTCCTGCGCCCCTTGGTAGAGATTGTCGATCAGCGCTGGAATTGCCGCCTGATCGCTGAGCTGATTGCCGGTGGCCCGCGACACGGCGCCGACGATCACCTTACCGACCTCGTCTGGAATGCTTTGCACGAGCTGATAGATCGTCGCGGAAAATGTCCCCCATCTGGTCAGCAGCAGATAGATGATGACGGCGCGGCCGAGGCGATAGGCCGCTTCGATTGGCGAAATCGACTCACGCCCGCTCAAAATCGAATAGCCCCACCACACGATATAAAGGGTCAGCATCAGCGTGAAGACGTTGCCCATCGCATTGCCCAACTGCATATAGACGGTGCGAACGAAGTCCTCGCCGATGTTGTCAATGCCACCGAGGATGCTTGCGGCGAGACCGTTCATGGATCCTCGTCAATGATGCTGGCGAACGGCGTTGAATTGACCGGCTTCAGCGCGCCGCATTCGTCGGTGTGGGCATACGCCAAAGGCCCGCACGGAGCTTTCAGTTCGCGATTAGCGCATCCAAAAAGCCCCGCGCCGAGCCCAATCACAACGCATATGCGCAGGACTCGCCTCGACAAGCGCTCAGCCCCCGCTCTTGCCGAATTCCGCGAATGGATTGACGGTGCGCGGCGTCATCATCTTCTGCACCTGGCTCTGGCGAAGAAGATCTCCCTTCAGCTTCTCATTCAGGGCCGCGACCGCACCGTTCTGCACGCCGATCAGTTCGTTGACCGCGCGCGCGTTTTCCAGCTGCATTCGTGTGTTCTGGTCCACCGATCCCTTGACGTCCTGTGACTGCCCGATCTGCCCGCTCGCGGACTGCAGGGACCGTTGGCGCTGGGTGACACCTTGCGAGGCCTGCGAAGTCAGCGCGCTTAGCAGCGAGGCCACGTTGACGCTGCCGCCATAGGCCGTGTTGACGGCGCTCGTCTCTTTGCCGGCAATCTGCTGGAGCTGCTTCACCAGCTGGAGCCCGTTGATGACGGCGCCGGCGATTTTCTGGATTTCGGGCGAAAGGCCGCCAAACGAAAGAGCCCCGCCGTTCAGGATCGATCCGAACGACGGCGCCTGGGCAATCGACATATTGCCGCCAAGGCCCATCTGTCCGATCCCGAGCGATCCGTCACGACTGCCGCTGAGAGCCTGCAGGATCTCGTCGCTCTTTTTCAGGATATCCTTGTTCGAATCCATGATGGAGTTGGTATTGTCCGCATTCTTGCGGGCGACATCGAGATTGGCGCCATCGATGACGGCAATCTGTGCGTGGGCCGTGCTTGCCCAAAGCGCCAGACTGCCGGCAATTGCGAATTTCGTCATGTCAGCCTCCTATTGCTGCAGAGAATCGATGACGCTGGCAGCGCCAGCAGGGTCAGTGGTGATGATCATCGAGCGGCTGTCGGCTGAGCTTGTCCCTGCATTCTCAACCGCGCATGGTAGCCACCGGCCGCGATCGATCTTCAACCATTCCAGTTCCGCGGGATTGCAAGAGAACGGGTTTGGAGAACCGCTCTTCGGCTGTTGCACCAGCTTGGCCGACTGCGATGCCTGAACGTTCTGCAACGACAGAAGTTGAGCCAGCAGGCCAGTGAAATTCCCCGCATTGGCGAGGTACTGGTTGGTGACATCGGCGTTGATCCCACGAGCCGACGAGTTCAGCTCCCAAGCGTCCTTGTATTCCGTCACTTGGCCAACGTTGCCCGCTAGCGCGTCAATCGCCGCATAGTTGGCGCCCATCTGCGATGAGCTTGCATCAAGGCCGCCAGCCGCCTTCCTGACCGTGCCCATGGCCGCGTCCTGGGCCGTGCCGCCGGCGCCGTCGGCCGTCACGATCGAGAATGGTGCCGGCGCGGCGGCCGGAGCCTTGCCGCTCGACACATAGTCGTTGAAGTAACTGTTCCAACGGCCGACGCCGCCGGCCCATTGGTTTTGCTCGCCTGCGTTCGATCCGTTGTAGAAGGAGGCGAGACAGCTGTAATTTGTCGCCCCGCATTGCTTCACCCCCATTCCGAGATATTTGACGCCGCCTTCGATATTCTGCTCGTTCACGTCGCGGTCCAGTCCCATGGACTTGCCGGTGCCCTTGGTCAGCTGCATGACGCCTTTGACGCCGGTGTGGCTCCCGGCGCACGTGTCAAAGCGCGATTCCTGATAGGCGACGGAGAGCGCCAGGCCTTCGGGCACGCCGTACTTTTGCGCGTAATAGCGGATCATTTTCACGTTGCCCGCGTCGCGCTGCAACGCGTCGGCCGGGGACCGGCGAAACATCTGTGAGCGGTATTTGTTCGAATAGGTGCAGACGACGCTTTTCTTCCTGTCGGTTTCGTCCTTCTTCGCTTCATCCGACTTCGTGCTGTGCTGCTCGTCCTCTTGCCGCTTGTCGAGGTTCGAATCGTCGATGACCGCGATCTGAGCGACAGCCACGGTCATGCTTCCCGACGTCGCGAGAGCCACGGCCAGACAAGCGCTGCTAAGCCGCTTCGTCATGCTCGTTCTCCCATCCGCAGAAGTATGGCAGCCACATCTCCGGCTCGTCGCCGAAGGTCTCCCGGAGCCGTGCGCATTCCTTGCTGTTGGCTTCGTTCGAGGACAAGACCTTGATGAGATCGGGCATCGCCGACAAATCGAGCTTGGCTACGATCGAGTCGCTGTCGTGCTTGACGAGGAAGGTGCGTGTTTCCTTCGCGGTTCGGCGCACGAACTCGAATTCCTTCGCTGTCAGCGAGAAGCGCTCCATGTAGGACTCCTTGCTCGCCTTCGGGTTGGGGAAGAAAATGTTGGTCTTCGTTTGCTCGATCAGTGACGACGAGATGGCGGAATTGACGACGTCTTCCGCCGTCTGCGTGCCAAAGCCGACCACGCCGTTGCGGCGACGAATGGTCTTCAGCGTTTCGTTGATGAAAGCGGCGAAAACCTCGTCGTCCAGCAGCTTCCAGCCTTCATCGAGGAAGAGCATGATCGGCGAGCCGTCGATGACGTCCTCAAGACGGTGGAAGATGTAGAGCAACGCCGCCGAGCGCAGCTTTCGGTCGCCCAGGATTTTGGTCATGTCGAACCCGACAACGGGTTTCGAGAAATCCACCAGATCGACGGGATTGTTGAAAAGCCAGCCTCTGTCCTTCGGGTCGAGCCAGGGCTGTATCCGCGCGGCCAGATCATTCATGCCGGGCATGAGCGAACCCCGCAGCACTTCCGGCAGCAGGTCGAAGGTCCGCTGTTTGCGCGGGATCTTGTAGATCATGTCGACGGCGGCGTTGATGACGCGCATCTCCGCCACGTCCAGCGCACCGCCTTCCGGCGTTAGAATGTAGATGAGCAGATCTTCCAGGAAAGAACGGTTTTCTGCCGTGTCCTCGAGCTGCAATGGCGCGAACCCGGTCGGCTGAGAAGGCTCCATCACCTCGTATCGACCGCCGAGCGCCCGAACGAAAATTTCAGCGCCGCGCATATAATCGAAATAAACACATCGTGGCCGCGGCATGATGCGCATGGCCTGCGCCATCAGGAATGACAGCACCACGGTCTTGCCCGAGCCGGTCGGACCGAACACCGTAAAGTGCCCGACATCGTGAACGTGGAAATTGAAATAATAGGCTGTCTGGCTGGTCGTTTCGAGCAAAGCGATGGGGCGTTTCCAATGCAGCCTCTCGCGTTGGCCCGAGGGGAAATTGTGTCCTGAAAAAAGGCCGGCGAAGTTAAGGGACGAGATCAACGCGCGTCGCGCGATGTAGCTGAAATTTCCCGGCAACTGCGCCCAAAAGGCGAGTTCCGTGTTCAGTGTCTCGCGGACCGGCACGATCGACATGCGCGAAAGCTCGGCCGTGATATCGGATAGCGCACGGTTGAGCCCAGCCATATCCGGTGCCAATGCCATGACGCTCATGTGATGTTGTCCGAAGACGACTTCGCCGCCGGCCAGCTTGTCGGCGCCGTCGTGGACGGACTGCTCGACTGTCGTGCCCGCCTCGTCGGAGCCCTCAACCTGGTTCGCGATGGTGTTGATCCTGCGCATCGCCGTGACACGGTCTTCGATCGCGAAACTCTGCGTCAGGACGAACTCATGTGGCAGGCGCAAGAGACCGTCCAATGAGCCCGGCGCGGTGAACGGCGGATATTCCTTGATCGACACCATGGCGCCGAGCTTGCCAGCGTCCGGTCCGCGAAGTTCCAGCGCGGACTTGCCGAAAAACAGCTGCCGCGTCGCCAGCACATCGCCAAGGGACATGCGCGGCAAAGGCATTTCCACATCGACGCCGCCGGCGAGGATCTTCGCCAAAAATTCCGCGGGCTCGGAAAAGAAGCCGTTGCGGCGCTTCACGAGACCGAGAAGACGTGCACCATAAGCCGTAAAATCCTTGACGACGCCGTCGAGAACGTCCTGCAGTTCGGCCATCGCCTCTTCGCGGGTTTCTTCGCCTGCGGTGCTGATGCGGAACGCATTGAGCGCCTTGTCCACCCAGCCGACGCGGCCGACCATCGGCCGGCGTATGACCGTCAGATACGCTTCGTTGACGAAAAGGTTTTTCGCCCCAAGCTCATCCATGTAGCGGGCGTCGAGCTCGGCCACGAAAGGGTTGTCAAAGTCGCCTTCGATCTCCGGCGTCACGTGGCGGCGGATGATGGTAGTGTAGACCGCAAAGCGAGACGTTGAGAGATTCCGGAACGTCGTGTTGCGGTTGAACATGCGGCTGTTCAACTCGGCCTGGTCCATCGTCTGGAAGGGCAGGCCACTGAGCTGGATGACGCCCACCAGAAAGCCGCTCTTCGTTACGATCAGATTGTCATCGACATGGCGAAGGTAAGGGATGTGCATCGCCGCGGGCTTTTCACGCCGCCGCTCACGGCCAAATTTCAGGTCGGCATCGAGGCTCATGGCGAATAGCTCCTCGCCCCCCAGAAAGTAAGGTTCGCCACCGCTCCGCGTTTGGAGACGCGCCGCTCGAAAATATGAAACATATAGGGGTCGAGCTGGCACAGATATGCGCTGACCAGATGCACCACGCCGAACACCCCAAGACCGAGCATGAAGCTGCTCGTGGCGATAAAGCCGATCACCGCCAGGATGCCGTTCAGAGCAAAAACTTCATATCGCACCCCCCATTTCATCGGGGGGCGTGTCAGTGGCAGGCTGACCGGCTCGACATAGACTTCCTCGTCGTCCATGTCTCAGCTGCCTCCCGCGGTCGCGCGAACCGCATCCACCAACTGGGCAGCGCCGAAGATCAGAGCGATGCCAATGATGATGGAAAAAGCCATCATCCACGCCAGGCGGCCCGTCATGGCGAGGAAGCCAAGAAAACAGACCGCGATGATGGCGAATGAGCGCGCGATGTTGCCCTGCAGAACGCCGACGAACCACTCCAGCACATTCTCGACCGGTGCCGCCGACTGCGCATATGCACTGGCCGGCGCGAGAGCTATTCCGACCGCCGAGGCCAAGGCCAGTTTCAGGGCAAATTTGCCCGCTTTCCTGTATTCCACCCTTGGCTCCTTTCAGTTGCCGAAATCCATGACATGACCATCCTGCCAGGCGTCCTCGCTTGCTGGCGGAGCGGCCGCGAGCATTTCGGATTTGGCCAGGGCAGACTTCTTCACGACACCGCCGAACTTCCAGCGGTTCAGTATTTTCACGATGTATTCTGCAGTTTCCGGATTCACCGGAATGCCCTGCGCCTTGTAGACGCTGTTGGGCCCGGCGTTGTAAGCCGCCAGCATCAGCAGCGGATCCTGGAACTCGTCATAGAGTGACTTCAGATGGCGGAGGCCAGCCCGTACATTTGCCTCTGTGTCGCAACGGTCGCTCACGCCGAGATCGGCCGCCGTGCCTGGCATCAGCTGCATGATCCCTAGGGCTCCGGCCTTCGACGGACCCTGACTGGCGCCGAGATCGCTTTCGGCCCATGCAATTGCCTCGGCCAGATCGGCGTCGAACCCTTCCTCTTGCGCGATTGAACGCACAAGTCGGGAGACCTCAGCACGATTTCCGGTCGTACACGCCCCCGGCCTTTGCGCCCCGACCGCGGCAAGGGCTTGCGCCGGTGTTGCAAAGGCAACTGCTACGCGGTCTGATGCCAGGTCCTGGCCGTGCGCATTGAACGGCATCGTGGCGCCACACAGGGTGAGCAGGAGAGCGAATCGAGCGTTCATAGTGTCGCCAAAATTTAACACTTTACTATGGCTACACGCAGCCCTAGTAAAGTGTCAACACTGTATGTAATCGCAAGGACGGATTTCGATGAGACAGACGGCCCTTTGCATGGTTTTGCTGCTTCAGGGCACCGCGGCTTATGCTGCCGGCGCCGACGCCCCGAGTGCCTTTGCCCAGCCGTCGGAGCACTACCTGCTCCAGTTTGCCAAGCCGGGCGAGAAGGTGTTCGTCTATGAACGCTATGATGCAAAAGGCGCGCTCTTTCAGCGCGATGCGGCCGCCCTTATCTCGCCGGTTAAGGTGCCGTCGGCGACCGAGCGCGTCATAAACGGCGTGACGTACCGGCTGCGCGGCCTTGCGGCCTGCCCCAAACCGAAGATCACGTACAAGACGCAGCAATGGGACTGCACGAAGGCCGCGCAGGACTATGAAGAGGCAATCTACAACAATCGCGCATCTGTCGTGCTTTGCAAAACACTTGTGCTGCAAAGCACGAAGGGTGAACCCGACGCCGTGTCGTGTTTCTCTCTCGTCGGTGCGGGCAACGCAAACGACCCGTACAACGTCGCCTACGACGATGACGAAATGGTTTTTTTCGACATGGCGGCGATCGGACGCAACAAGGACGGCAAGTCGCTGCGCCCCGATCTGGAGCATTCGGCCGACCTCGGTGGACAGTTCCAGGAATGAAGCAGGCGAGCTTCGCAGTGCTGGCCGCATTTGGTTTGTGCGCTTCGGCCCAGGCCCAGGATGCATCCGAGTCTGCCGTGCCAACGCCCTTGGCAGTATCGAAATCGGCTCAACTGCTGACCGGAGATACCTGGCGTGATGGAGATCACCTTTTCCGCCTCTATGGCGTCCAGTCATGTCTTCGAGGCACGTCAGCCGAAGAGCAAAATGGAAACAAAATCGATTGCGGGAACACCTCGCTGGCGCACCTTGCAGCCCTATTCGATAGCGCGGCGGTTACATGCCAGCCAATCGGCTACGCCCTGGACAAGGCGGTTTTTGTCGTGTGCGGTGCGCAGCTGAATGGCGACACAATCGACGTCGGCACGGCGCTGATAGCGACCGGATACGCGTTTGCCGCAACAACCGCAAACGGCAAAGCCGTCAATGAGAACTATCTGATCGCGGAAATCAACGCTAAGATGAAACGTGCGGGTTTGTGGGGCACAACGTTTCGGCATCCTGTGCGACTGCTGCTAAACAAGCGGTCGGAGAGACAGCATGAAACACGATGATGAAGCGCACAGATATTACTATCCTGTGGAAGGACGCGGCGACGGCGCCATTGGCGGAGCGGCTGCGTTCATCGCGATCATTTTGGTGCCGGCGGCCATCTACGCGGGCTGGAATACCGTGGCCTCATGGATTTCGACGATCTTTTCTTAGGGCTGCAGTTTCGTGAAGGAACCGAGCAACGCGCGCCAATCGTCGACATCAATCTCGCACCAGCCATGAGCCGTCAGCCGTTGGAAGTAAGCAGCCTTCATTTTCATTTCCGCGATAGTGGCTACTGGAGCAATGGCAGCACGCCTTCGCACAGCGGCCTCCTCCGCCATGACCGCGTCCAGCCTCTCACCCAGCACGATCGCGTCCGGCCCTTCGGCCCCCATCCATCGCTTGCCGATACATTCAAGCGCGGCAACGCTCTGACGATGTTCCGCAATCAGTTTTGCGACGTCTTCAGCCGCTTCCATCTGTCCATTGCTGCAGACCTGTTGAATAGGCATCGTCCTCGCCCTGGCGTACATCGGTCACATACTGGTAGCTCGGGAGGTGAGGAAAAATAGGGATGACATCATCCCTTTTTTGAAGCGACCAATTCTGAGAGACAGGGGCGGTGGGCGCATGCGTAGAGGGATTGGCTTCCAATGTTTCGTGCCCTGGTGGTCGAAGACCAGACACTTATGCGTCTGGCACTGATGAACGAAGTGCAAGCAAGCTTCGAAGAATGCATTGTCCTGGGAGCGGAGACGCTGAACATCGCGACTGCCGAGCTTCAAAACAATCATTTCGATCTTGTCGTGATCGATCCTGGCTTGCCCGGTTTTGATCCCACGTCACAGGGCGACCGCGTCGCTGTCGTCGACAAGATCATCGAGGCTTCACCCAGTGCGATCCATGTTGTCGTCACCGGTTCTGACAACCTTTGCGAGGCGGATGGCTTCCGGCAAATCGGCGCTGCCGCCTATCTCGGCAAGACCGGGCTTGCGCCCGGCGTGTTCAGGGACGTGCTGGACGATATTTCCACCAAGGGATTCTCGTTGCGCCTGTCGCGGGTTGTCATGACGAAACCCGATTATCGCTTTTCTGTTCTTACACCGCGCGAACAAGAGGCCATCGACATGATGGCGCATCGCGAACCCGGCGTGAAACGCAAGGAAATCTTTTCGCTGATGGCCGACCGGCTGGCCATTGATGCCGGCTCGGCCGAAAAATACTACAAGCAGGCTCGCGCCAAGCTCATGCGGCAAGGCCATCCGCTCCCACGAGGTCTGTGAGACAATTGCGCCCATGATCGTCCATGGAATCAAGGTTCCTGTCGCACCACAGGATGTTTCGCCGGTTATCTGGAGAGCGCTTCAAAGCCAGAGCTATGAGGCGAAGGAAGCGAAGTGGATCTTCAGGGCAGTCAAGGCGCGCGATCGCGTACTGGAGCTAGGGTCCGGTATCGGCATCATCACCGCACTGATCGCGAAAATCCCCGGCGTTCAGGTGTGGGCTTTTGAAGCGAATCCCGCAACAGCGGAACTAGCGAAGCGCGTGATAGCGGCCAACGATCTCGACAATGTCACATATTCGCAGGGTATCCTCACAGCAGGGCCGCCGCGGTCCTTCACCTTCTACGTTCGCCGCGACCTTTGGATGTCTTCCACGGACAAAGACCAAGGACCATATGAGCGCGAACTTTCGATCGTCTCGGCCGACGTCGATCGTTTCATCGCCGATCATCGAATAAACGCCCTCGTCATGGACATTGAAGGAGCTGAGAAAGAACTTCTGCAGGATGCCGAGCTGCCCGGCGTCGAACGCATCTTTCTTGAGCTGCACGACCACCTCTATGGCCTTGACGGCATCCGCAACATCACCCTTGCCCTAGCAGAAAAGGGATTTGCCTACGATCCGCGGGGCTCCCGAGGACCTTGCGTCCTCTTCGCTAAGAACGATGGCCCCCGCGAATATGAGGATGTGGAAGATGTTGCGTAATGCTCTCGCCGTCATGTTTGCCGTAGCCCTTCCGCTCGCCAGCGCCGCCGAGGAAATTCCGCTCGATCCCAACGAAGTGTCGGTTCAAGACGCCAGCGGCAAGACTGTCGCCGTTTTTTCAGTAAAGCAGCTGCGGGCAGACTTTCCACAACAGACCTATGACACGCGTACGCCTTGGACGAGCGACAACGAGAAAATCGAATATCGTGGGCCGCTGCTTGCAAATGTGCTTGCCAAGGCCGGAGTCACCGCCGTGCAGGAGGTCAAAGTTGTCGCCTATGACAACTTCGTTTCCGACATTCATATGGACGAAATCCGGTCTTATAATCCGATCCTGGCGATCGAACGTCGTTGCAACGAGAGTGACAAGGCCGGCTCGCATTGCCCGCCGGGCCAGGATTTCCGCCCGATCAGCATGGTAGAAAAAGGCCCCATCTTCATTGTTTGGCCCTTCGACCAATTGCCTGCTTCATATGTTCCCGCAAGAAACTCGATCTGGGTGTTTTTCCCAGTCATCCTGCGCGCCACGCAATGAAGTTCTTAAACGGCCGTTTGCTCACTGTTCTGCCGTATCTCGGTATGGCTGCAGCGCTTGGGCTGAGTGCGTGGACATTCATGCAATCGAACCGCTACCGTCAGGAGACGGATGCCATCCTCAATCAGACTTTCGAGATTCAGTGGCGCGCGGCACAGATTCGCGAGCGCCTTATACGAGTCTATGGCTATCTTCGCATTGCCGACGAGACGGGCAAGCTTGATGCGGACATCGATCGACAAATGGCGTTGGTGAACGTCAACGTCGCGCAGTTGGAAAACCTGCCCTATCTGAACCGCTTTTTTCCCGACCACGATGCCGAACTCCTGGGCCGGATTGGCCTAACCCTCGAACAGAAAATTGCCCCTCTTGTGTCAGCGCGTACAAACTACACCCAAGCCATTGCCGACATGGCCAAGCTGGAACAGTCAATTTACGAGATTTCCAGCTCTACCGTTGATCACAGTGCCACCTTGCAGCAGACCGCCAGCATCGACATTGCGGCCTCGCGCAACTGGTTCATCTTTGCCATCGCACTTGGCCTGGGTGCCACCTTTTATCTCGTTATCCATCAACGCTATGCTTTGGCCAATCGCCGTGACCAGCATATGCGCTCGTTCGCTTCGCTCTTTGCGCATATGACCCGATCGCGGGTTACAGCCTTGAGGCTGTTCCTTGAGCACGCACAACCAGACAAGCAACCGAGCGGCGAAATGCTTGAGGCTGCGCGCAGTGCTGCTACTGAACTGGAATCGATCACCAACAGTGTCCTTCAGATCGCCTATGCGCCACAAGATTCCAGCACCGTGGCGCTCGGCCCACTCCTCGAGGATCTCGCGCACGATCGCAGCAGTTTGGTGCAAGTTTTGGTCGATCCTAAAGCACGTCTGCAACCTGTTCCGGCGACGCCGTTACGGTTGGTCGTTAATGAGCTGATAGAAAACGCTCTTGCCGCTCTATCCGGCACCAGAAACGCCCCAATTCTCATCTCCGCGACAGTCAAGCGACGTCCCTTCCTCCTGCGCAGTTACCTCGTACTAGATGTGGCGGACAACGGCGCAGGCATGTCGCCTGCAATCCTTGTGAAGGCAACTACACCTTTCTTTTCAACGCGAGCTGGAAATCATACTGGCCTTGGACTGACCGCATGTTCCCAGATGGTCTCGACGCTGAAAGGAAGGCTCATCATCAACAGCGCTCCCGGTGCCGGCACAACCGTAGAGATCAGGATTCCGGTGCATTCGACTGCCGCCACGTCATGGCAGTCGTTCCTCAGGCGCGGGCGAAAAAAGGTACACACGTGGCGCGCCTAATTGTCAGCTCTGCTCCATTTTCACCTGAATGCACCGGTATGCGCTATCACGGCGAAAACCTGCCAGGCATTCTGTGTAGCGCAGCTTAGACGGATGATGACGCTGGAAGTTCACGGCACTCTGAAATGAGAACCTACGCCTCCGGGTGCGTCAGAATCAGGTAGATCAGTTGATGGCGGGACCTTATCGGAAAAGAGGAAGGTCGCTGGATCAAGTTTCAACGCCTTGGCGATCGCCGCAATTGTGTCGACGCTGATATTGCCGCTTGCGCGTTCCAATTTCATGAATGTCGCCTCCGCCACGCCGATGAGCTCGGCCATCTTATAGCGGAGCAAAGTGCGTCGTTTTCGCTCAATGTCGATGATGTGCGCCAGACGCATGCGGATTGCATTTTCGTCCAACTGATGCGCCCATTCGGGAAGTTTTTTTCCGCCCGCGAGCAGGTCCGCAACTGACACATGCAAGCCGCTTGCCATGATTTGCAACGTCGTCAGGGTGACATTGTTTTTCTGTCGCACGGTCTGGATGTATGTCCGGTAGGCGAGCCTTTCGCCCTCGACGGTCCGGAACAGCTCGGCCATGTGCATATGGGATAGGCCACGCCTAGCTCTCTCCCGCTCCAGCGTTCTCGCAATGTTGGCGCGCAACGGGTTGTTGACCAGGCCCGCGTCGTCTCGTTTCATAAATCGATGTAGTCGCACAACCTGCCTTCTCGATCTGTCCTTTTTCGCGCGGATGATCCATAGTAAAGTATCAGAATCCGCAGCGAGGAAAAGGCTATGAACATGCTGAAATATCTCTTGGTGGGTGCCACCGTCGTCGTGGGCGCCGCGGCTCTTCCATCCCAATCACAGGCATCGGAATGGGGCTGTCAGGTCCTCCTCTGCCTGTCCGGTGACTGGCAGGCCACTCCTTCTTGCCACCCGTCAATCTACAAGTTGATGGCGGCGATGAAAGCGCCGGGTTTTAACTGGCCGATCTGTCCACAAGCCAACTCCAGCGCCGCGAGATTCGAGAAGTATGAGGATTGTCCAGCTGGCTGGCAAGCAGCTGGCAGCTACGACTCCGATCGGCGAGGAATGAGGCAAGAACGGAACATCTGCCGTATCAGCTCCGACAGGCTCACCCTGCCCGCCACTTTCACGAATAGTCGTCTCGGCCAAGACCATGACAACGGATCTCGACAGGCCCAGATCGAAATCAACGGTAGGTTGGTGACGGCAAAAATCCAGATCACGGGCAACGATAGAGGGCATTCCCTTGGTAATGGCCCCACCTACTACACCATCTCTCGGCCGGTGCGCGGAAAGCCCTGGTTCATCGAGTATGACGACGCGAACGGCATGCGCCAGAAAAGCTGGTTCAATCTCAACATGCCATAAGCCAGGCGATCACGCAGGATGAGTCGCCATGAGGATCACAAGGCGTGTCTGTCCGGTTCATTCACCCCGACGCCAGCGATAGCTTCGAGACAGCAATACGGTACTGGATCAGGGAAGGGTAATAAGTGTTGAAGGCGCTGCTCCTGTCGACTGCGATAATGGGCCCATGGGCAGGCTTGGCGGTGGCTAGCCAGAGCGAGAAGCCGCGATCGAGCGCGGACAATCCGATGTGGCCCGCTTCACTGAAATGGGACTGCAAGACCGCCGCCAAAATCGTGTGTGAGCGTGACGGCAGTTGCACAGTGGCCGAGGACCATACTAGGTTTGTGCTGAACTATGGCAGCAACGAAGCTGAGTTCCCGGCCAGCAATGTCAGGATCAAACGGCACTATCAACAGACCGTGCAGGCAAGCCCTTTGCAGCAGGAAGTTAAAGTCGAACTGGCTGACAATCGCGTTCTTTGGCTGACGGCCGTGGATGCCAGCCGCACTTATTCGGAAGCCTGGGTCGGCGCAATGAGCGAGTTGAAGGGCGGCGCGGTACTCATGGAATCCGAGGGCGTCTATTGTATGCCGCACAAGTGAGTGAGCCGAGAGGGAAGGCGAGCGAAAACCGATATGTTCTGACCTCGGGCGCCAGCCACCGGCGTTTCAGAAAAGTCCGGCATAACCGTCTTCCCGGTCTAGTTTCATCAGACGATCAGCCGTCGACTCCTGCGCAGCGGCGTCCTGACCCATCACGGCCAGCGCAGCGAACAGCCCAACAGATTTCCTCATCCAAGTCCCCTCACGCCAAGGACCAAGAACGTTTTGCCTTGCCTGGCGAGAGCTGGGTGCGGATGGTCAGGAGGTCTTGCATGACTAACCTGTCAACAATGAAACGAACATTCCATGGCACGGTGCTCGAGCGCATCGTGGTGGTGGGGCTGGGCGGCCTGCCCCTGACCGCAACGATCGACAATCTGCCGGAAGCGTATCCGGGCGGACAAGTCGCGCGAGGCGGGCGCCTGGGCCTGCTCGGCAATCGCGACATCATGGATACGCCGTTCAACATAGGCAGCTACACGGCGCAAACGATCGAGGATCAGGGCGCACGCACGGTGGACGACGTGATGATCAATGATCCTTGGTACGGAGCACCCATTCAACCGGCGGGATATTGGATTCCTTCTACATTCGCGGCTTTCCGATCAATGAAGGAAATTTTGGCGAGGTCGCGTTCGATGGTGTGTTCGGGGTCGCGCCGACCTATCGCTTGTTCACCGATTATATCGAGCGATCGAGGTTCTCAAAGGACCGGTGGCGCTCCTTTATGGCATCGCGCCGAACAGCAGTCTCGGGGGGTACGACCAATATCATCCCACGCGCGCGGGCCGAGGTCGATCTGACACGGTCGAGCCCCCAGGGCGGCGGGCATCTCGATGTGAGCGGGCGTTTCGGCGCCGAGCGGCAGTTCGGGGTCCGATTCAACGGCAGCTATCACGGCGGGGACGCCGATCGACGACCAAAAGCGCGACGTGCCGGTGGTGACAATCTGCGGCGCGGGCCGCACCGGGCAACGGAGCGCCGATCGCCACGATCAAGCCTGGCCGGTCTGCGCCCGCGGTTTGCCGCCAATCGGATGTTAGAGCTCATGCTAATGAGGCGTCAGCACTCCGATTTTCTCAATGGTTTGGAAAAATCAAAAGATAATTCCTTATCTCTATAGATTTTGTGTAATATCGTACGATCCCGTCTTGGCAACCGGGCATCCCCTTGGTGGAACAGGAGATCGACGACACGTGGCAAGAATTTCGGTTCTCGGCATATCCGGCGGCGTTAGTACGCCATCCCGCACCACCGCGGTGGTGAGCGCGCTGGTCAAGGCGGTCGCGTCGCGTGTCCCGTCGGACGCCGGCCTGATCGAAATCACCGAGGCGGCGCCTTCGATTTTCGCCGGGCTGTCTCGTCGTGCGCTCGGCGCGTCTGGCGAAGCGATCATCCAGCGTGTCGAGAAGGCCGACCTGCTCGTGGTCGGAACGCCGGTCTATCGGGCGTCCTACACCGGCGCTCTCAAGCACCTGTTCGACCTCGTCGATCATCGTGCACTGACGGGCAAGACCGTGCTTCTCGCGGCAACCGGCGGAAGTCCATACCATGGCCTGGTTCTCGAACATCAGCTCCGGCCATTGTTCGGTTTTTTCGGGGCCGTCACGGTCCCGACCGGCGTCTACGGCGCGCCCGACGATTTCGTCGATGCCAAGATCGTCGGCGCGGCGATTATCGAGCGCATCTCACGGGCCGCTACCGAAGCGATTTCCTTGCTTAATTCCAATGATGCAAACACTGCCGTCGCCACGCGCGTCGGTTGAAGCCAATCAAAAGGGGAAACGAACGAAATGACCTCGAATTCCGACAACGTGAAATTCGCCTACTGGGTCCCGAACGTCTCGGGCGGCCTGGTCATCTCCAACATCGAGCAGCGGACCGGCTGGGACATCGACTATAACCGCAAGCTCGCCCAGATCGCCGAGGCCAACGGCTTCGACTACGCGCTGAGCCAAATACGCTTCACGGCCGGCTATGGCGCCGACAACCAGCACGAATCGGTATCGTTCAGCCATGCCTTGCTTGCGGCGACCACAACGCTGAAAGTCATCGCGGCGATCCTGCCCGGCCCATGGAATCCAGCGCTGGCGGCCAAGCAGATAGCCACCATCAACCACCTGACCAATGGCCGTGTCGCCGTCAATGTCGTCAGCGGCTGGTTCCGCGGTGAGTTCGCCGCCATCGGCGAGCTGTGGCTCGACCATGACGAGCGCTATCGCCGTTCGGAGGAATTCATCCGTGCGCTGCGCGGCATCTGGACCGAGGACAATTTCACTCTGAAGGGCGACTTCTATCGCTTTACCAACTACTCGATGAAGCCGAAGCCGATCGATCCGCAGCCGGAGATCTTCCAGGGCGGCTCATCACGCGCGGCGCGCGACATGGCTGCGCGAGTTTCCGACTGGTATTTCACCAACGGCAACACGCCGGAAGAGATCAAGAAGCAGGTTGACGACATCAAGACCAAGGCGAAGGCCAATGGCCACAAGGTCAAGATCGGCGTCAACGCCTTTGCCATCGCTCGCGAAACCGAGGCAGAAGCGCGCACCGTGCTCGACGAGATCATCGCCAAGGCCAATCCGGAGGCGGTGCAGGGTTTCGCCGATCAGGTCAAGAATGCCGGCAAGGCGTCGCCGGAAGGCGAGGGTAACTGGGCGAAATCCTCGTTCGAGGATCTTGTCCAATACAATGACGGCTTCCGCAGCAATCTCATCGGCACGCCGGAACAGATTGCCGAACGCATCCTCAAGCTGAAGGATGCCGGCGCGGATCTGATACTGCTCGGCTTCCTGCATTTCCAGGAAGAGGTGGAGTTCTTCGGCAAGCGCGTCATCCCTCTGGTGCGCGAACTGGAAGCGGCGCGCGACAGGGAGCTCGTCGCCGCGGAATAGGACACGCGCGGCCTCCAGGCCGCCGCCCGCACGCCTTCAAAATCAGGGACATTTCATGATTGGTGCTTCGCTGGGAGCCGCCGCATACGAGCGCGCGCCCGAAATTTCCGGCATTCTTGCTGGTGCTGGTCCCGTCGAGGACACGCGCCCGGCGCGCCTGTCGGCAAAGGCTGATGCGATCCTGGCGCTGGGCGGGATCAGCATTTCCTTTGGTGGCGTCACGGCACTGCGGGATGTCGACCTCGAGGTCAAAAGCCGCGAGATTCGCGCTGTGATCGGTCCCAATGGCGCCGGCAAATCCTCGCTGATCAACATCATCAGCGGCCTCTATCACGCCGATCAGGGCAAGATCGCGATCGATAGCCAGTCCTTCTCCCGGGTGTCGGCAAGCCGTCTGGCACGGCTCGGCGTCGCGCGCACCTTCCAGAACCTGGCACTGTTCGGTGGGCTTTCAGTGCGCGACAACATCGCGTCGGGCCGCGTCCACACCCGGCGCGCCAGCTTCGTCGAACATATCGCCGGTCTACCGCGCGCCCGGCGCGAAGATGCCGCGATCGCTGAAAAGGTCGACCAGACAATCGCCTTCCTGCATCTCGAGGCCGTCGCCGATCGCCTGGTCGCAACGCTGCCCTACGGCCTGCAGAAGCGGGTCGAACTGGCGCGCTCGCTTGTCGCCGAGCCGAAGATCCTGCTGCTCGACGAGCCGATGGCCGGCATGACGGCGACCGAGAAGGCCGAGATGGCCGGTTTCGTGCGCGCAGCGCGCGACCGGCACGACGTCACCATCATCCTCATCGAACACGACATCGGCGTGGTCATGGGGCTCTCCGACCGCGTCGCCGTGCTCGACTACGGCCGCAAGATCGCCGACGGGACACCGGCCGAGGTCAGGGCCAATCCGGCGGTGATCCGGGCCTATATCGGCACCGCCGAAGGCGAAGATGGCGAGGGCATCTGATGAGCTACTATGATTTCCTCTTCGTCATCGAGGTGCTGGTCGGTGGCTTGCTCTCAGGCGTCATGTATTCGCTCGTCGCCATCGGTTTCGTGCTGATCTACAAGACGTCGGGCGTGCTGAACTTCGCGCAAGGGTCGATGGTGCTGTTCGCCGCACTCACCTTTGTCAGCCTTGTCGAACGCGGCATCCCGTTTGCGCTTTCAATGCTCATTACCCTCGCGGTCATGGTTGCGCTGGGCTTCACCATCGAGCGAACTGTGCTGAGGCCGCTGGTCAATCGCTCGCCGATGACGCTGTTCATGGCCACGCTTGGCCTGTCTTACATCATTGAAGGCGCTGCCCAGTTGGTGTGGGGCACGCAGGTGCACGGGCTCGATCTCGGCATCGACGACACGCCGTTCGAGGTCGGCGGTATCCTGATATCGTCGTTCGATCTTCTTGCTGCAGGCATTGCCGCGGCGATGGTCGCCGGCTTGAGCGCATTCTTCTATTGGACCCGCGTCGGCCTAGCGTTTCGCGCCGTCGCAGACGACCAGTTCGCGGCGCTCGCCGTCGGGCTGCGGCTGCCCCGGATCTGGGGAACGGTGTGGACGGCCGCGGGGTTCGTGGCACTGGTCGCGGGGCTCTTGTGGGGCGCGCGCCTCGGCGTCCAGTTCTCGCTGTCGCTGATCGTGCTGAAGGCGCTGCCGGTGCTGGTGCTTGGCGGCTTCGATTCTATCCTCGGCGCCATCGTCGGCGGCCTCATCATCGGCGCCAGCGAGAAGCTCGCCGAGGTCTACCTCGGACCCTTTGTCGGTGGCGGCATCGAAGGCTGGTTCGCCTATGCGCTGGCGCTGGTCGTCCTGCTGGTGCGCCCCTCCGGCCTGTTTGGCCAGAAGACTGTCGAAAGGGTCTGACCGATGGCCGTGCAAGCGCTCGATGCCGCAAGGCTTCCCATCGACTGGCAGAGGTTAGCTCTGCCCGTCGCCCTGATTGCCGTGGCCTACGGCCTGATCCCCGCCTATGCGTCGAGCTATCTCGTCGAGGCGATCCTGCTGCCGTTCCTTGCGCTCAGCCTGGCGGCGGTCGGCCTCAACCTTTTGACCGGCTATTGCGGCCAGCTTTCGCTGGGCTCCTCCGCCTTCATGGCGGTCGGCGCTTTCGCCGCCTACAATTTCAACCTTCGGGTCGAAGGACTGCCGCTGGCTGCGACCATGATCCTGGCCGGGATTTCAGCCGCCGGCATCGGCGTCGTGTTCGGATTGCCGAGCCTGCGCCTGCGCGGCTTCTACCTCGCCGTCTCGACGCTCGCCGCCCAGTTCTTCGTGCAGTGGGCGCTGACCAAGTTCGGGTGGTTCTCCAACGACAACCCTTCCGGGGTGATCTCGGCGCCGCACCTTGCCGTTGCGGGCTTCTCGCTCGACAAGGCGACGGGCCGCTACCTGCTCTCGGTGACCACGGTCATCGTGCTCACGGCGCTCGTCTGGCGCCTGGTCAACAGCGCGACCGGCCGCAATTTCATCGCCGTGCGCGACAACGAAACCGCCGCGCGGGTGATCGGCGTCCCTGTGCTGAAGACCAAGCTGCTCGCGTTCGCCATCTCGTCCTTCATCATCGGCGTCGCCGGGGTGCTGTGGGCCTTCACCTATCTGCGCACCGTCGAGCCGGCCGGCTTCAATCTCGACCGCTCGTTCCAGATCCTGTTCATCATCATCATCGGCGGGCTGGCCTCGATACGCGGCGCCTTTCTGGGAGCGGCGTTCATCGTCGTCTTTCCGCTCATCCTGTCGCGGCTTGGCGCCTTCCTGTTTGGCGGACTGTTCGATTCGGGTGTTCTCGACATGAGCCAGCGCATCGTGCTCGGCGCGCTCATCATCATCTTCCTCATCGCGGAACCGAACGGGCTGTCGGCCCTCTTCGACCGCCTGAAACGACGGATCGGCTCAAGGTCCAGCTGAGCGCCGCTCGACATCCTCTCACGGACCACAACCTCAGGAGACGCAATCCATGACCTTCTTCAGTCACCTCAAGAAAGCGGCGATCGCCACGGCCTTCGTCCTCGGCGCGACGGCGGTCCACGCCGACGAGCAGTATTTTCCCCTGCAGAGCTACCGCGTCGGCCCTTATGCCGCCGGCGGCACCGGCTTCTTCGGCGGCTTCATCGACTATCTCAACCTGATCAACATCCGCGACGGCGGCGTCAACGGCGTCAAGCTGACCTGGAGCGAGGGCGAGACGCAGTATGAGGTCGAGAAGGGCGTCGAGGTCTATGAACGATTGAAGAGCAATCCCGGCATCGCCGCCTGGAACCCGCTTTCGGTCGGCATCGCCTATGCCATGATCGACCGCATCACCGATGACAAGGTGCCGCTGATCACCATCAACCACGGCCGCACCGACACCACGGACGGACGCGTGTTCCCTTACGTCTTCCCGCTGCTGCTCAATCCGTACAGCGAGACCTCGGGCATCGTGAACTATATCGCCTCCAAGGAAGGTGGCCTCGACAAGCTCAAGGGCAAGAAGATCGTCGTGCTCTATCACGGCTCGCCCTATGGCAAGGAGACGATTCCGATCTATGAGCTGCTGTCGCAGAAATACGGCTTCGAGCTGTCGCAGATCGAGGTTCCGCATCCAGGCAACGAGCAGCAGGCGCAGTGGCTGACGATCCGTCGCGAGCATCCCGACTATGTGGTGCTGCGCGGCTGGGGCGTGATGAACCCGGTTGCGCTCAAGACCGCGCAGAAGACCGGCTTCCCGGCCGATCACATCGTCGGCAATGTCTGGTCGAATTCGGAAGAGGATGTGATCCCCGCGGGCGATGCCGCCAAGGGCTATACGGCCATCACCACCCAGGCGTCAGGCGAGCAGTATCCGGTGGTCCAGGAGATCGTCAAAACGGTCTACGGCGCCGGCAAAGGCAATCTCGAGGAAAAGAGCCGTATCGGCTCGGTCTACCACAATCTCGGCATCGTCAACGGCATCCTCAATGTCGAGGCGGTACGCATCGCGCAGACCAAGTTCGGCAACCGCACGCTCACCGGCGACGAAGTCCGCTGGGGCTTCGAGCATCTCAAGCTCGATCCGGCACGCGTCGAGGCGCTGGGCGCCAAGGACCTGTTCCACTCGATCAACGTCTCCTGGGACAATCACGAAGGTGACGGCTACGTGACCTTCCAGCAGTGGGACGGCAAGAAGTGGAACGTCGTCTCCGACTGGATTGCGCCCGACTGGAAGCTGCTGCGTCCGATCATCGAGAAGTCGTCCGAGGCCTATGCAATCTAAAGGGCAAAAAAGACCCCCCCGCCCAAACCCCCCTACCCTGGGGCCCCAAAGTCATGCCCAACACCCCGGGGCCGCCCCCGGGGCGGCCCGCGATTTCCTGCCTATTGCGGAGTCATCGATGTCCAGCCCGGAAAATCCGATCCTGTCGGTCAGTCGCGTGGAGGCCGTCTACAACGGCGCCATCGCCGCCCTGCACGGTGTCGACCTGTCGGTCGGCAAAGGCGAGATCGTCGCACTGCTCGGCTCCAACGGCGCCGGCAAGACGACCCTGCTACGCGCCGTATCCAATCTCCTCCCGGCCGAGCGCGGTACTGTTACCGCTGGCCGGATCACTTTCGACGGCGAGGATGTCTCCAGGGCAAGCCCCTCTCACCTCGTCCGCAAGGGTCTGGTCCAGGTCCTCGAGGGCCGACACTGCTTCCGCTCGCTGACGGTCGAGGAGAACCTTCTGACCGGCGCGCTCGGGCGTTCGTCTTCCCGCACCGGCGTCAAGGCCGACCTCGACCGCGTCTATGCGCTTTTCCCCAGGCTCACCGAGAAGCGCCGAACCCGGTCCGGCCTCACCTCCGGCGGCGAGCAGCAGATGACGGCGATCGGCCGCGGTCTGATGTCGCGGCCGAAACTCTTCGTGCTGGACGAGCCTTCGATGGGGCTGGCGCCGCTGATCGTCGACGAGATTTTCAGCGCTTTGAAGCGGCTCAATCGGGACGAAGATCTTTCGATCCTTGTCGCCGAGCAGAATTCGGCAGTGGCGCTGAAATATGCCGACCGCGCCACCGTGCTCGAAAACGGAAAGAGCGTGCTGGAAGGGTCGGCCGCCGACCTGCGCCAGCGCGACGACATCAAGACCTACTATCTCGGCGGCACGCCGCTTCCATCGCAACATTTTCCCCAGGAGACCGCAGCATGACCATCCAATCGAAGCAGCCGTCCGATACTCGCAGCGCCGTCCCTCCGGTCGAGCGTCCGTCGGCCAGAGCGCATGTCATCAAGACCGATGCCGAGGCGATCGCTGTGGCGGAAAAACTGGCCGCAGACTTCGCCAAGGACGCCTCCAGGCGGGACCGCGAGCGCATCTGGCCGAAGGAAGAGCTCGATGCGTTTTCGCAGAGCGGCCTGTGGTCGATCAACGTGCCGAAGGCCTATGGCGGACCGGAACTCTCCTATGTGACGCTGTCGAAGGTGATCACCATCATCTCGGCGGCCGATCCGTCGCTCGGCCAGATTCCGCAGAACCATCTCGGCGTCGTCGCCGCCATCCGCACCGTCTCTGACGAGGCCCAGAAGCAGTTGCTCTTCGCCGAAGTTCTGTCCGGCACGCGGTTCGGCAACGCGTTCTCGGAATTCGGCTCCAAGCGGGCGGCCGATTTTGAGACCAAATTCGTCGACGCTGGCGACCACGTCGTGGTCAATGGCCAGAAATTCTATTCAAGCGGCGCGCTGCTCGCCCATCTGGTGCCGATCGTGGCGCTCGATGACGAGGGCCGGGCCTGGTATGCCATCGCCGATCGCGGCGCGCCCGGACTGACGGTCATCGACGACTGGTCGAGCTTCGGCCAGAAGACGACGCTGTCCGGCACAGTCCTGCTCGACAATGTGAAAGTGCCGAAGACGCATCTCGTCCCCGGCTACAAGGGCTATGACCGGGCGACGGCCGACGGCGCCATCTTCCAGATCATCCAGGCTGCTGTCGATCTCGGCATCGCCAACGCGGCGATCGACGAAACCGTCAGCTTCGTGCGCACCAAGTCGCGCGCGTGGATCGACAGCGGCGTCGATCATGCCTGGCAGGATCCCTACACTATCCAGGCCGTCGGTGACCTTCGCCTGCGGGCCAATGCGGCGCAGGCCGTTCTGGACAAGGCAGGGCTGGCGGTCGACCGCGCCGTGGCCGATCCGAACGATAAGACCGTCGCGGAAGCGCAGATCGCGGTTGCCGAATCCAAGATCCTCACCACCGAGATCGCCATCAAGGCCACCAACAAACTGTTCGAACTCGCCGGCACGCGATCCACACTGGCCGAGCACAATCTCGACCGGCACTGGCGCAACGCCCGAACCCACACGCTGCACGATCCGGTGCGCTGGAAATACGCGATCCTCGGCAACTATTACCTGAACGACGTCAATCCGCCGCTCCACGCCTGGAGCTGAGCGAGAACGCCGTAAAGTCACAAAGGACTGTTCATGAGCACTGCCATCCCCGACAGGATCAAGGTCCTGTGGTTTCTCCCGACCCATGGCGACAGCCGCTATCTCGGCACCTCCGAGGGGGGCAGGGCGGTCGACCTGCCCTATCTGACCCAGGTCGCCAAGGCCGCCGACGCCATCGGCTATTACGGCGCGCTGCTGCCGACCGGCCGAAGCTGCGAGGACAGCTGGGTCGTGGCGTCGGCGCTGGCGCCGTTGACGCAGCGGCTCCGCTTCCTCGTTGCGGTGCGGCCGGGCCTGCAATCGCCGACGCTTGCCGCGCGGATGACCTCGACGCTCGACCGCATTTCCGGCGGGCGCCTGCTTATCAACGTGGTCACCGGCGGTGACCCGGTCGAGAACAAGGGCGACGGCATCTTCCTCAGCCATGACGAGCGCTATGAGGTGACGCGGGAGTTTCTCGATATCTACAAGGCCGTGCTGCGCGGCGAGACCATTGCCTTCGAAGGCAAGCACTTCCGCATCGAGGACGGAAAGCTGCTGTTCCCGCCTGTGCAGACCCCGCATCCGCCGCTGTATTTCGGTGGCTCGTCGGAGGCGGCCAATGCGGTCGCCGCCGAGCAGATCGACAAATACCTCACCTGGGGCGAACCGCCGGCTGACGTCGCCGCCAAGGTCGACCATGTGCGCGGCCTTGCCGAGAAGGCCGGACGCCAGGTGAGTTTCGGCATCAGGCTGCATGTCATCGTTCGCGAAACCAATGACGAAGCCTGGGCCGATGCCGACCGCCTGATCAGCCGCCTGGACGACAAGACGATCGCCGAGGCGCAGAAGGTTTTCGCGCGCATGGATTCCGTCGGCCAGTCGCGCATGAGCCGGCTGCATGGCGGCCGTCGCGACAAACTCGAAATCAGTCCGAATCTGTGGGCCGGTGTCGGCCTGGTGCGCGGCGGCGCCGGCACCGCTCTGGTCGGCGATGCGGCGACGGTGGCGGAGCGCATCGACGAATACCGGCGCATCGGCATCGATACCTTCATCCTGTCCGGCTATCCGCATCTGGAGGAAGCCCATCGCTTCGGCGAACTGGTGCTGCCGCTGTTGCCGCTCGATCACGAAATCTCGACGCGGCCGACGGCGGTTAACATGGGCCCCTTCGGCGAAACGGTGGCCGGCGACCATCGCCCGTCGTCGCTGCGCGCGAGCCAGTCTTGAGCGCCAGCGAACCGATCATAGCGATTGTCGGCGGCGGCTTTTCAGGTGCGGCGACTGCGTTTCATCTGGCGCGACTGCTCCCGGCCAGTGCATCCGATATCGTGGTCGTCGAGCCGCGCGAAAGGCTCGGCTATGGTCTGGCCTATTCGACGACCGATCCTTCACACCGCATCAATGTGCCGGCCTCGAGGATGACGCTGATCTCCGGCCAGGACAGCCACTTTGCCGACTGGCTGGAGCAGACCGGCGCCGTTCTGAATGACGCCGAGGCGATCACTACCAACGGCGCGGCCTATCCACAGCGTCGCGTTTTCGGCCGTTATGTCGAATCCCACCTTCAGCCATTTTTGCAAAGCAAGACGATTCGGCACGTCCGATCCGCCGTCGCGTCGGTCGAGCGTAACGGCGACGCATATCGCCTCATCCTTGCCGACGGCGGAACGCTCGCGGCCGATGCATTGGTTGTCGCAACGACTCATCCGCCGCCGGCCTTACCGCCAGCCTTGCGCGCTATAGCCGGCGCCGCCGGTCTGGTCGCTAATCCCTATGATCTCGAACGACTGGAAGCGATCGAGCGCGACCACCATGTCCTGGTCGTCGGCACCGGGCTGACCTCGGCGGACGTCATCGCCACTCTCGACCGCAGGAGGCATCGCGGCAGCATCACAGCACTTTCGCGCCATGGCTACCGCTCGCGCAGCCATGCAGCCTCGCGTGGCGATCCGATCGGCGATTTCACGACCCTGCCTTCACGCAGCGCAACGGCACTGTTCAGGCGCATCCGGGCCACGATCCTTGATGCCAAGCGTCGGGGCGAAGGCTGGCACCCGGTGCTCGACGCCGTCCGGCGACAGGGGCAAATCATCTGGCAGGCCTTGCCGCTCGCCGAGCAGCGCCGCGTGGTGCGCCATCTTCGTGCGCTGTGGGATGTGCATCGCTTCCGCGTTGCGCCACAGATCGCGGCCGTGCTTGATCGCGGCGTTGCCGAGGGCAGGCTTGCCTATCGCGCCGCATCGATTGTCGGCGCCGAACAGGTCGACGGACGCATTTGCGTCAGGCAGCGGCTGCGTGGCCAACGCAGCCTCGTTGTCGAGGCTTTCGACAGTGTGGTCGTGACGACCGGACCGGCGCACGCCGATATCTTGCGGACCAACACGGCGATTGCGGCGCTCGCGCGGATGGGATTGGTCCGGCTCGACCCGATTGGTCTTGGTTTGGAGACCGACAGCCAAGGCCGTGCGGTCGGCACATCCGGGCGCCCGACCGACAGCATTTTCGTCAGCGGGCCACTGGCGCGCGGCAGCGTCGGCGAACTGATGGGAATTCCCGAAGTCACCGCACATACCGAGCGCATCGCCGCCGAAATTCACCAATGGTTGGGATACCAAACGGCGTTGCGTCGCAAGGCGTCGTGAAGCTGTGATTAGCATGAGTCTATTCAGATGACACTGACGGAACGCACCGCCAGGATTGAAAGCGCCTTCGAGGTTTATGAAAGCGCCATTGGTCGCAGTGCCGCTCCTGGCGCTTTTCGCGTTTGTCGCCGACGCCGCCGAAGTCGCCCAAGTTCAGGTGGAGAGACTGCGCGTTTGAGCGGAGTACGGTCTTCGGAGTTGGCTTCTCTGAGAGCACCGAAGTAGTCTAGGCGACGAGCTTGGCTGCGTGTGCCTTCAACTACTGTTGGCTTCTAACAACTCCAATCTGATGTCAGGGGGGTGACGCCTCTGGAAATTTGTCGATAACTGTGAGTTCGGATTTTGACGAGATCTTCACCATAAAGCGATGAGCTGCAATTTCTAGCGACGGCCGCGCTAGGGACGGGCCTCCAGCACCATGTTGAACGGCGTCTCCGTGGCGCGACGGAATCGCTTGAAGCCGCCGCCGGTCACCACCTTGCGTAGCCTCGCCTCGCCGGCCTGGGCGCCAAGCCCGAGCCCGACTTCCTGCGACAGGGATGCGGGCGTGCACACGAACGTGGAAGCGGCATAGTAAACGCGTCCGACGGGATTGAGGTTCGCCGCTAGATGATTATGCGCGAACGGCTCGACGATCATCCACGTGCCATCCGGCTTGAGCGACCCGTGGACATGGGTGGCGGCGCCCGCCGGGTCGCCCATGTCGTGAAGGCAATCGAAAAAAGCGACGAGGTCATAGGTGCCGGGGTAGGTCTTGGCGGCCGCGACCTCGAAGCGCGTGTTGGCGCCGACGCCGGCTTCCTCGGCGGCCTTGCGGGCGCGCTCGATCGAAGGGGCGTGATAATCGAAGCCGACGAAGCGCGAATTGGGGAAAGCACGTGCCATGAGCACCGTCGATGCGCCATGACCGCATCCGACATCCGCGACCTCCACGCCGCGTTCGAGCTTCTCGACTACGCCCTCCAGGGCCGGCAGCCAGGAGTCGATCAGATTGGCATTATAGCCTGGACGGAAGAACCGCTCCGTGCCGCGAAACAGACACGCGCTATGATCGTGCCATGCAACGCCCTTGCCGGACTGGAACGCTTGCCTCACCTTTTCTTCGTCGAGCCACAGCGCGGATAGGAACTCGAATGCGCCAGCCATGAAGGCCGGGCTATTTTCATCGGCGAACACCAGTTCCTGCTCGGCGTTGAGATAGAAATTGTTGTTGGCTTCATCGTAGTCGACATACCCCGCAGCCGCCTGCCCGGAAAGCCATTCCGTTACAAGGCGCTCCTGGGTGCCGGTGCGTGTCGAAAGTTCGGCGGCAGTCATCTTGCCGCCTTCGCGCAATGCCTCGAACAGGCCGAGTTTGTCTCCCAACAAGACTCCCGCGCCCGTAGCGATCGCACCGAGATCGCAGACCATTTTCTCCAAGAATGTGTCCAACTTTTGCTGACTCGCTTCAGACATCGGAATCTCCCTTGGGCTCGATCTCTCCCGGTAAAAGCCTCACAAGGGGAGAAGAATGGCGAAATTGGAGCCCGGGCCCATCCTTTGGCGTCCACGCGCGGGCCGATCACCATAATGGCGGGTTCGGCCGAAAGCAGCTTCTTTGCCGCTGCCTCGACTTGGTCGATCGATGAGGGCGGCGCGGCGCTGGTGTAGCCGATGCCAAGACCCGACAAGCGTGGCTGCAATCGAACTGGAGGAATCCAGATTGTTGGTAGCATAGGTGCCGATCAGATAGTTCTTGCTCGCTTTTAGCTCGGCCTCTGTCGGCCCTGTTTCCGCCAACCCCCTGATCACGTGGCGTATCCGCCGAGCGTCTCGGCCGCCCTGTCGGCGCGCGTCGCCGTGGTCACGACAAGCGCATTGGAATGCTGGTAGTCTTTCAATCTGGAATGGATACCGTAAGCAAGGCCGCGCTTTTCGCGCACTTCCTGGAACAGACGTGAGGTAAATGGCGAGCCTCTGAGTATTTTGCTTATCAGCTGTGCGGCTTAGAATTCCGGGTCGCTGCGTCCGATGCCGGGAAAAACAAGCTGCAGCGAAGTCTGCGGCGGGTCGTAGGCGACCAATTACGCCGGCCGAGCTCGGGGCGACATCGGCCACCGGCGCGATCGCCTGCTTCTGAGGCAAATCGCCGACCGAGTCGTGGAGCCTTTCACTCAGGCCTTTGGCATCAATGTCGCCGACGACCGCTACGTGCAGCCCGTCACCGACGAAAGCGGCCTTGTGGAGGGCGCCTAGATCGACCGGCGTTATGCCGGCGAGGCTCTCCTTGGTGCCCCTCGTCCGGCCTCGAATAAGGATGCGTGCCGTAGATTCTGCGCCGCTTGGCGCGGATGCGGTCGACGGGCTCCTGGTCGAAGCGGGGGCTGTTAGGCGCGAGCCTGAGCAGATCGAAGGCGGCGTCCTTCCGTTCGGGCAGCATGCGCATCTGCCATAAATGCCGTCGCGCTGCGCGTCGAAGCTCATCTCGGCCCCGGCATGGTCAACCGTCGCCTGGAAGGCATCGCTGTCGAGATCGCCGGCGCCCTCGTCGAACAGGCCGGTCATCAAATTGGCCAGTCCCTCCTTGTCAGCCGAGTCCTGCGTGGTGCCGCCGTCGAAGACGAAGCGGATGGCTCCGGTTGTGGTGACGGGACGGACGATAAGCAAGGTTCGGGGCGAAGTGATTTGTTCCGCGGCGGCGGTATGTTTTGGTGAGGTGATCATGCGACGTCTTCTTTGGTCGGGCACGTGTTTGCGGATGATGATGCATGTACCGTGCCAAATGAGAAAACCATTTATACGCAATCTGGTAGATCTGACCCTGCTACGTTGCGTATCCGACATTGTCGGAAATTGGACAGCGCCGAACGCGAAGCGGCTCGGGGCTTGTGACGATGCTTGCGCGTGCTGCTGCGGAGGGGGATATGAATGCGCTTCGAACTGGCGCGAGGCCTTCGAGGATGCCGGATTACTTAGCAAGGAGAAGTTGCTGGCGGACGACCGCCCATCCGAACCGTTTGGACGAGAATCACCCCTTAAACGGGGTCCTCATTCGGCACTCTCGCTGCGGCCACAGCCTAAGTTGCACCGACAAGGTGCGCCTGGAGCAGATCAATCTTGGCGCGGCCGTACGTTTGCCGCTTGATGAGTTTGAGCTTGGTGATCTGGCCTTCGGTCTAGCCATTCGACCACGGAGAGATGATGGCGTTGCGGACTGCGGCGATGTCCTTTTCGACCCTGTTTGCAAAGGAGCCGACGAGGCTTGCCTTCGCGCCGTCCAGCCGAGTGTCCAGTTTTGCGGCCGCCTTTGATCGGATCATCTGCTGAAAGTCGTCGATCAGCGTTCGCGCGATGACCGAGGTCAGGAACATTGCTCTCGATTGCCCCGATCAGTACAGCGTCCGATTTGGACAGGTCGTCACGCGCCAGCGTCATGAGCTTGGCGATGCTTCGTGCCGAAGGCGTGCGGGCAAGTGCGCTTTGATCGGTCCTTTCAGCAAGGCGTCTGCGCCGCGCCCATTCAGAGACGACGCCGATCTGGCCACGAAAGCCTTTCTTGCGCATTTCGCGCCAAGTCATGTGCTTGACCTGGCGGCATCGTCTTCGTCGAAATCGTTGCGTCCATTTCCATCCTGTTCCCTGGTTTCTGGCCTTTACGGCTTCTCTGCTAGCCGCTTGACGGTGACCGGAAAACTTATCCGCCCGGTGCCGTCCATCAGTCGATTATGAGTCCCGATAATCAAGTCCGATATCCAAGATCGGCGCGCTATGGGTCAGCCAGCCGATGGAGACCAGATCGACGCCCGTCGCAGCAATCTGCGCAGCCATATCGAGCGTAATCCGGCCCGATGCTTCGGTGACCACCCGCCCGGCAACCATCGCCACCGCGTGGCGCAACTCATCGACCGACATGTTGTCGAGCAGGATAGCGTCGGGGGCGAAGCCAAGTGCCTCCTCCAACTGGATCAGCGTATCGACCTCCACTTCGATTTTGACGAGATGAGCTACGCTTGCTCGCGCCAGCCACGCTTGCGGCGGCAACGCTCGTCATCCGCCGCTCTATAACCCTCGACAAGGGCCTCAATGCGATTTCAGTCAAGATGCAATCTCTCCGCTCTCGAAGGCGAGAGACTGGCAAGGCACAAGCAGGAGCGACATTCCTATTTTGCCAGATCAGGACATTTCATAACGCTATTATGGAACTCGGCGGCGGTTTTCTAGCTGTTGCTTGGTTCTCTCCTGCCGCAGCTACGAAGTTGTGGATTCTCTCAGTAAACTGCGGTTATCGGGTTGAACTATGGTGCCAGAGTCAGAAACGACAGCACATCGCAATGCCACTGGGGGGCTGACCGACCCTTGTCCGTGGTGCCCAGTACGAGAAGACCAGGTTATTGCCCTGTTGGGCAAACCACAGCTCATTGGCGTCAATACCCGTCCGGAAGTCGAGCTCGTCATGTCGGTGAAGGAGCCGGATTCGACAATCGTATCCGACCCGTCCTTTATGCGTTCCAATTTCGAGTGCCTGTTTTGTGCGGTCTCCGGCCGTCGTTTGTCGACGACGTGAGTTCTATGTACCGACCTATCGAGCGAAGATAGGCAACGATCTCCGGTAGCAGGTGATCACGATCGCCAAACTCTTCCACGATTCTCTTTACCTTGCGCCAGGGTACCTTCCCGTCAACATCGCCCAGTGAATAGCCTAAGTGACCGATCGCACAGATATCACAGCCAGCCTCGATCACCTTGTCGACGAAGGCGGGAATCTCGCTCGCTTTCATTAGCCGCATGTTGCTGGTCATCGCAGATATCTCCGTTGGTGGTCGGCATGGAAATTGCGCCGACGCTCAAACGTGCTTGAATGCGCGCACCTTCGCTACCTGTGCACTTGCACAGCTTGTAGGCAGGCCTGCAGAAGGCGCGGATCGAGTGTTCCTGCGCATTTGTTCATTGTTGGCACCCCGGACACTCAACCGTGTTGCTAGAACAACCCACCTGCTCCGTTCCAACAGCAGCATTGGCCACCGGAACGCTCCCCTTGCGCGCACTGAAAGCCGGCGCTCAGGCAGTCGGAGTCAGTCATGCCGAGGCGCCATTTCCTTTTCCCCACAAGTCGCACGAGCCGCACGCGCTCTTTTCGCTCTGGAGTCCAGTAGGTTGGGTCTGGGTTGGCTCAATCGAGGGGATGGGCGTCTTTCCATTTAGCTATAGGCTAGGAAAAGCTCCTTAGATCCCGCAGTCAGGAGTCCACCAATCGGTCGAGATGGCTGCGAACCGCGTTGCGGGCGGGATTGGGTGCTCCGACGGATCGATACCCAATACCTGCGCCATTTGTTCTTCGATGGCATTATCGCCCCCCGCGTATAGCTAAGTGGTGTGTACAAACCTGATCTACACGACCTAGCGCGATTTGGAGCCAACCGGCCTGGGACCTGGGCGGCCGCCTCGCCGCCTCTGGCTCTGCGCCGCAAAATCGGGCCGGTTCCGCGTCCGCATCGAATGACGCCGGTTAGAGGTGGTCTCGGAACGGGGTGCTCGGCATTTATGATCCGACCGAGCGCCAGCGAGTGATCGTCGGCGGGCTGGACGGCGGCATCATGTTAGGGGACTACGGCCTCCAGGCGCGCGAGGAATGCCGAGACCTCGGCGCCGATGTCGGCCGGTTCAGTCACCGTGGGTGACGGCCTAGCTACTCCCCGATCATCCGCGATTTAATTCAAATTTGTCTGTAAATATTGACGATTGCGCGACCTTCACCTCGTAGACGGCAATGGGGTGGTTAGAGAGGGTCCTATGACAAGCGATTTTTCCGCCGCCCGAGTGCATTTAGATCGAGCGTATGACTACCTTTGTGGCGATGACCCGATGAGTCGAAGGGGACGCCAAGCCTTGGACCTGCTAATTGAGGCGGTTGCCGTCGAAGAGTTCAAGCAGCCACGCCAAAACGCGGAGGTGCTAAGGTTTCCGATTGGGCGCCGCTCCTGAGGCAATCTCCACGGCCGCCATGTAGCCTCAGGTGAGGCGCTCACCGGACGGTTGCGCCGCCACTATGAACCATGGTGAGCAAATCCTCCAGAAGGCCAAGAAGCCCGCCCCGCATGAGCCGAGGCGGGCAATAGAAAATGGGGTGCCCAAGCGCGTCCATGAAACAGCGCCGCAGGTAAAATTCAGCAGAATGTCCATCCTGGCGCCTTCAACGGCGATGCGCAGCCAGTTCTTGGGCCGGTAGGGCACGTTGTCGCGCGCATATGGCCGGGAGGAACCATCAGGCGCGACATAGGCGCGACAAAAGCCGAAGTGGCCCGTGTGGCGCGGCCACATCCAGTTATCCGTTTGGCCGCCGAAGTTGCCGATGCGGAGCGCGGGCGCATAGACGAGGCGCACGTCCTCAATTTCGAGCTTCTGGAGGAGATAGTAGGAGGCGCCGCCATAATGGGCCCCTACGTCGCAACGGTGATTGGGCTGTCCTTCACATGCGGCGATCAGGGCCTTTTTGTTCGTGGCGAGCCGCTCATAGCGGGCAAACCCGTTCAGCTTGTCTGAGAGGCTCTTGAGCATTTCGGCGGTCACATCCCGCATGTCCTCGATCACATAGATGCGGCTGCCGGGCGCCGCGGGCAATTCTTCACCCAGTTCAAGCTGTCGAGCGATCCACTGTTCGTCGACAAGGTTGGCGACATCGTCGGGCTCTACCTGTCACCGCCCAACAGGGCAATGGTTTTGAGCGTCGACGAGAAGAGCCAGATCCAGGCACTCGATCGGGAGCAACCGGTCCTGCCGATGATGCCGGGCGTGCCGGAGCGCCGGACCCATAGCTATGTCCGACACGGCACCACCTCGCTGTTCGCGGCGCTCGATGTGGCGTCCGGCTTTGTGATTGGCAAATGCTACAAGCGGCACAGGGCGACCGAGTTTCTGGACTTCCTCAAGCAGATTGACGCCAATGTGCCGCCCGATCTCGATGTCCACGTCATCATGGATACCACAGAACCGCGCTGGTCAGGTTTCTGTCGCGCCGGCCTCACTACCATGTCCACTTCACGCCCACATCGGCATCCTGGATCAATCAGGTCGAACGCTGGTTCGCTGAACTGACCCGAAAGCAGCTGCGACGCGGCGTGCATACCTCAACCAGCCAGCTCGAGGCCGATATTCGCACCTTCATCGAGCGCCACAATGAGAACCCAAAGCCCTATCGATGGACCAAGTCCGCGGACGAAATTCTCTCGTCCGTCAGGTGTTTAGGCCGAGCAGACCTTATGTGGCGAACTTTAGGTTCACATGACTAGCTAGCTGAAAACTTTGCAACACATCCCTTCGCAGTTGGGCATCATCTGCTCCGGCCGATCAATTGGCGGGGTTGAGCGATCGAGGCGCTCTTGCGCTCGATCCAGCCAGTGTAAATGTAGCGATCGGCCCGGTAGGACGAGGACGAAAAGTAAATAACCTGATCGGTCGCGTCGAAGGCGGTACGGTCGATTTGCAGTACCGCAGTGCCGCTAGGCACGTCGAGTGCCTTTGCCAGTTTGGCACGCGCGGTGCCGGCCCTTATCTCCTGCCTGGCTCGCGCCAGAGTCACACCAAGTTGCCGCTCGAGAATCTCGGTGAGAGAGGTGTCGGCAAGGTCCACTTTTTCGATCTGGCGCCCTATTGCCGCAGGAAGCGAAACCGTCTCAACAGCTACGACTTCGTCGTCAATCGTTCTCACGCGCTCGATGTTTAGTACTCGTTCATCGGTTGGCACATTAAGTGCGGTTGCAACCACGGCGTCAGCGGAACGCCAGTCGACCGTCACATGCCTGGTACCCGGCCGGAAGCCACGCGCTACCGCTTCTTCCGAAAATCCTGAAAAAGTGAGCAGGTCCCGGCCGATGTGACGCTTGGCAACAAACGTCCCCTTGCCAGCGCGTCGATAAAGCAAGCCTTCACCGACAAGGGCAAGCACCGCCTGTCGCACCGTATTGCTGCTGAGTTCGTGCTGTTTCATCAACTCCATCTGAGTGGGGAGCTGATCCCCAGCATTGAAGACCCCGCTCTCGATCTGAGACCGAATGATATCCGCGAGCTGAATATGAAATGGAGTTCTACCGGGCTGAACCATGCGGTCTCCTTAAGCCGAGATCACGCCTTGGCCGAAGAGATCGCCGAATTCGCCGGTCTGGGCGTCCGAGCCATAGGTACAGCCTCGCGCAGCTTGCCGATGACGATGGAGCGGTTTGCCCCGCTGTTCTCCGCGATCTGGCGCGCGGGAGCTTCGATGGCGCGCCGCACGATATCGGGGCCGTATCTCTGGTCGGCGTTGTCGGCGGCGACCGCCTCGAGTGCCTTGGCGGCTCTGAGCAGCGCCACGCCGCCGGGCAGGATGCCCTCCTCGACCGCGGCACGGGTGGCATGAATGGCGTCGCCGACCCAATCCTTGCGTTCCTTGACCTCGACCTCCGTCGAGCCGCCGACGCGGATGACGGCGACACCCCGGCGAGCTCGGCCAGCCGCTCCTGCAGCTTCTCGCGATCCAGTCGGAGATGGTCTCCTCGATCTGCGTCTTGATCTGGGTGACACGCCTCTGGATCTGCTCCTTCTTGCCGGCGCCGTCGACGATCGTGGTGTTCTCCTTCTCGACTGTCACCCGCCTGGCGCGGCCGAGCATGTCCAGCGCGACATTCTCTAGCTTGATACCGAGATCCTCGCTCATGGCGGTGCCGCCAGTCAGGATCGCGATATCCTCCAGCATCGATTTACGGCGGTCGCCGACCTCGAGGTCCAGTGGCTTAGGCTGGCCGGTTTCATTGCGTGCGTCAGGACCGGCGGCGATCACTTCGCCCTCCTGCAGCTTTTCCTTCGCGATGCCGGGAATGGTGATGCCTCGCTGGCCGTCTTCTCGTCGGCTTCGATGCGGCGGACGAGGATGCGGTCATCCAATGAACGGAACGTCATGTCGTTCTCCTTCAGGACAAACAGATTGCAACAGGCTACCCCGATTCGGACCGACAGGGCTTGGTGCAGGGCTCGCGCGACCCTTTTTCGGCATCGCGCGCACATGCGGATTAATTTTGCTCCGTTCTCCAAGAGTGGACTGGCCTATGAAGTTCCGACCCTTATGCCCTGCTGTGTTGATTGCGCCATGGGACGCATTGACCGTTGTCTCGATGCGGACGAGACGAAGTTTCACAGGGCCTATCCTGAGCCTATGAAATACGTCTTCGGCGCGTTCAGGGCCTGCGCTCGCGGGACATGGAGCTGAGGCCGTCTCCAGCAGCAAGGCGTTGAGTTCCTCCAGGTTCTTGAAGCGCAGCCTTGGGGTGAAAAAGCGCTCGCGCCCAGCCTGACCTGGTTCTCGACCCGACCCCTCTCCCAACCCGACGCTGAAGTGCAGGCCACCGGCTCGATAAGATAGTGGCCGATCCCAATGCATGGCCAAACAGCGGTATCGACGCCCTCATGCCATGGAATTCCCAGCGCTGAATGGCCTCAGCTCCCGCTTACGCTACATGCGGCGATATGCGCTTCATCTGATTGCCACGCGGCACCCGAGGACGGACGTTGGCAGGCTTGGTGTACGTTCAATGACGCGTTCGATTTGGGCCGCTGCATCAAGTCAATCGCTCGAAGACGACGTTGATGTCAGTCATTGCAGCAAGCCGGTATGATCTGCATTCCATTACATTGATGATCCGATCCCTATTGCCCTTTAGATAATGCTCGTTTGGCTCGCATTGGATGACAGCAGGTCTGATGCACTCGTAGTCAATGGCCTTGACGAGATCGTGATCCAGTCCTTCGCAATCGATCGATAAGAAATCGATCTTATTGGCATAAGGGGCCAGTAGTTCATTGATACCGATCGCGCTCACCTCGATATGTTCTCGGATACCTCCTATACCGTCGAAGTCCCCGAAACTTTCAACGTGTGCTTTATCCACCGACGAAAGCTCATGGGCGTTTCCGATGAAGAGCGTCGCAGACGCTTGCGGAGCGGGCAAGACAACGGATCGAACGAGAACGTCTTCCGGGCGAGCAGTCCTGATCAGCGCTTCCAATTCAGGATTGGGTTCAACCAGAACACCTCGCGCGCCCCGTTGGTACATAAGAAAGGTATTTGAGGTCGAGATGGGGTGATTAGCGCCGATCTCGACATAAAACACACTGGCCCAAGATCTTTGACTCTTGCAGAGTTTTGCAGCCAGAATTCCTTCGACAATAACGTCTTCTCCGGCTTGTGCGTAACTAGCCGGCGCGAAGTGCTTTATCCGAGAGTTCGGGAGATTGAGCCTAGTGACCTCTTGGTTTATTGACTGGTTTTCGAAGTGGGACAACATAGCTCGACCTCCAATGTATTGGACAGGGGACCGCTACGACCGGTTGTCGCGACGGCCCCTGCTCATAATCCCCGCAATCAGCGTGCCACGTGCCGAATGCGGTGCTCCTTACTCAACAAGAGTGAAACACGCGCGCCCGCTGGAATGGCCGCGACACTTTTGTCGGGTTCGCGACATCAGCGCCACCGTCCGGCGACTTCCCGAGGATGTGTTGCAAAGTTTTTGGTAACCAAGCGCATTGGGCTCCGGTGTTCCTCGGAGAGTTGAGATATTCGAAGGCCGCCATTTCGACCAATCTGTGATCTTGCTTTGCATTCGCTCGCATCTGGCCTACGGACTGAGCCTACGCTGATCTTCGAGAAATGATGGCGGAGCGTGGCATTAGTGTCGATCATTCAACGATCCATCGCTGGGTCGTTCATTTCGCGCCGCTGCTGATGGAACGCTTTAACCGGCGCAAGCGCCTCGTGACCGGCAAATGGCATGCGGACGAGAACTACATCAAGGTCCGCTGGCGATGGATGGACCTCTATCGCGCCATCGACAGCGTCGGCGACACCGTCGAGTTCTGGTTCAGTGAATCCCGGGATTTGCCGGCCGCCAAGCGTAAGAGCGTTGGCACGCCATGACCGTGCTGATCGCATCGTCATCGACGCAGGCAGACCAACCGGGAAGCCATTGTTTCCTGCGATGCCACAAGTCGATTGCAGGATTGCTCCCGGCGCCGGTCGAAAGCCGACCCGCATTTGGCAAAGCCGGCCAGCTTGTCCGACGCAGCGATTTGCTCTTCGTCGCTAAGACTGCGTCGTGTGTCGGCTTTGTCGGGCCCGTGACACGAAGTTCGGTTGGGCGAACTTTTTTCTGTTTGCTAAGTAGCTGTAAGCAATCACAAATTGTTTTTTAGCTCGATCAGCCAATGTGGCACGAGTTTTGTGCCTCCTCGTTGAGGAGTGGCGGCAGCAATTGCCGCCATCATTGATGCCGGGGTCAGTCGCGATGGAGGAAGGCGATCCGCGTCAAATCGCGTACTATGGCAAGGGTACATCCTCGTCGTCCGCTGTGAATGGACAAGACGTGGTTCGCTTCGGCCCTGATGATGGCGCCTATGGCCCCTTAGGCGATTCCTTGGCGACTGCGGTCTCCGACGCCCCCAGGCCACGCAAGACACTAGCAGAGAGCGCGCTCACATTTATTTGGAGAGACGATCATGCCCAAGGTGGCATTCATTTTCGGTACTCGTCCTGAGGCGATTAAATGCGCCACAGTAATTAAGGCGATGAAGCTCGACCGCAGGTTCGAGCCCCTCGTTGTTTCCACGGGGCAGCATCGCGAGATGCTGGATATCGCTTTAGCGGAATTCGGTATTCGACCCGACATCGAACTAAGCGTCATGCAACCTCGCCAGACCTTGTCGCAGGTCACATATCGAATACTGGAAAGGCTCTCCGGGCAAATAGAACAATGGGGGATCGACGCGGTAGTCGTTCATGGCGATACCGCGAGCACCCTGGCAGGAGCCCTGGCCGCCTTCCAGCACCGTATCCCCATCATCCATATCGAGGCGGGCTTGCGTAGCGGCAACATTGCATCGCCATATCCAGAGGAGGCCAATCGGCGCCTGGTCGCCCAGATAACGGATCTCCACCTGGCGCCGACGATTCGTAGCAGCGAGAACCTTCTCCGCGAAGGTGCCGCTGAGGATCGTATCACGGTCACCGGGAACACGGTCGTCGACGCCCTTCACTGGGCGGCCGAAAATGCCCCCGCCTTCGCCGAGCCAGCGCTTGCCGACCTGAAGAACGAAACGCGGCGGATCGTGGTCGCCTCAGCACATCGGCGTGAATCGTGGGGCGCACCGATGCACGAGATCGCAAGAGCTCTTGTGCAGCTATCATGTCAGGAGAACGTGCGTGTCATCATCCCATTGCACCAGAACCCGGCAGTGCGCGAAGTCATTTTGCCCTATTTAAGCAACCAGGCGAATATTACGGTGGTGGATCCTCTGCCGTACCGCAACTTCTGCAGCCTTATGCTGCGCGCGGACATCATCATCTCGGACAGCAGCGGCGCAGAGGAAGAAGGCCCTTCACTCGGCAAACCGACGCTCGTTTTAAGAGAAATCACCGAGCGGCCGGAGGCTGTCGAAGCTGGCACGGCGCGCCTTGTGGGCCGCAGCACCGCCCGCATCGTGAGTGAAGCGACCCGGCTGCTGCGCGATCCGGACGAATATTCACGGATGGCCCAGCCCGTGGACGCCTACGGCGATGGAAAGGCGACAACTCGGGTCATCGGTGCAATCGCGAGATATTTCGCTGCGCACACCGCCCGCGAGTCGCAGCTGGCCAACTGATGGGCCGCCAGATCAGCGGCGTGGCGCGGGACCGTTCGCTGCCCTCCACGCCCTCCGAAGAACACCACCATATCGAACTGACCGGACCGGGCGATGACGACAAAAGAGAGAAGGTCATGGCTAGGAGTAACAATCCGACGAGATCTCAATTTCTCCAACGCTGTGGTGTGCCTATTCCCATGAAGCCCGCCCCCGATTCCGAAATGAAGCGCCCATACCCAAGGATCAGGGATTCGTCCTCAGTTCCCGGGGCAACCGCCTCTCGGCGACCGGCCTGCAAAATGGCTTTGCCGAGGTCCGTAAACTCGCCGACTTTGATGGCGGTAAGCCGTTTAAGGCCGCACGATCACCGGTTTGCCGTGACCCGCCTCAGCCTCTGGCACCAACAGCGCGCAGACGTTCAGGCGCTGGCCACATATCTCGGCCACGCCAGTTACACCGACACGGCCTACTACCTGAGCGTGCCGCCCTCGATGGAGGCGCAGCACGAGCGAACACCGCACACCTGCTCGTAGCGCCGCTCCTGGAGTCCTATTTCCGCCGGCGCCTGACCAAGCAGCGGAACGCGACTCCCGCGACCGTGGCCAGCTATCGCGACGCCTTGCGCATGCTGATCCTTTTGCCGCCGCCCGGTTGCGGAAGAAGCCGGCGGCGTTGACGCTCGAAGAGCTTGATCGAGACCTTGTTCTCGCTTTTCTCGACGAACTCGAGGAGAAGCGGAACAATTCCGTCACCACGCGCAACGCCCGCTTGGCCGCGATCCGATCTTTCTTCCGACGTCGCTTGCCGCCGACCCGGCGTTCTTCGGCGTTGCCCAACGCGTGCTGACGATTCGCATTAAACGGACGCACATTGAGGTGACGTACCACCTCACCAAGGCCGAAGTGGACACCCTCATCGCGGCGCCCGATCCAAAGACGCCCCGTGGTCGGCGCGAGGGACAAACTGAGGGGGTTCGCCCGCCCGAGGCAAAGCATGATCCGCGTAATGGGATCCGCGTCGATCCTGCACGTAGCGCAGCCGAAGGCGTAGCGGAGGAAGGACTGGGAGACCTTTTTTGCTTGCGAGGGAGAGAAGGCAGGGCCCTCTTTCCCTCTCTGAGGCAGACAAAGTCGGCCGCGATCGCGGCCGTCACTCTTTGAATAGAAAGCAGCCGTCGTCACCGGCTAGCGCCAGGACGGCTCCCGCGGTGAATGGCAAGAAGAGCTAGCGACTTACCATCACCAACTCGTATTACCCGAGCTGGCGCACTATGCTGATTGCGGGCCGTGCTGTAAACGGGCGATATCCCAATCTGGTGTATTGATGACGGCGTTCTGGCCGCGTTGGCTCCGTGCCGAAGGCATAGAGCGGTTTCGCGAAGCGACGCGCCCATATTCTGGCAGGCCCACTAGATTCCAAGGTGGCGTCCAGTCAACCAATTCGGTTACATTGATTGGAACGAACACAGAAGATCAACGTCACTTTGGCAGGAGCAATGGCAGGACCTTTCGAAGAATGGATTTCTCACCTCGGTTTACAGCAGATCGACGATCCATAAATTGACAAGCCGGTCTATCGGAAAACCAGCTTCGGCGAACTGGAGTTAAGCGCCGAAATCGAAAAAAAGATCAGCACCAGCCTTCGCAACGCTCGCGACCGACGGAAAATCCCGCGTTCAAAGCTAGCACCCATGCTTGGGCTCAGCGACTAGGTTTATAATCGTTACGAAAACGCGGTTTCACGGCTGACCGTCGGCCGACTGCTCCACTTTTGCGAGGTGCTGAATATTTCACCGGTGGAGATCCTATACCCCGTCGTGCTGCATCTTTGCGGTGAAGACCAGGCCGAAGCGGAAACTCCTATGGCGATCGTTGAAAAGCTGGCGAATTTCGACGGGCTCACGGCTTCAAGCCATTCTGAGCTTTCTTCGTCACCTGAAGACGAAGGAGACTGATGAAGGCCGCAACGGCATCGGCCGGTATCTGGATCCCGTCTCGCCGGCGACGCACTGGTGGCCGTCGCGTCGCGACGGTGGGCATATACGAGCGTTGTTTTCCAATGCTGGTGTGGTGCAAGCTCGACAGGACTACGCAGCCATACGTGTGCGGATTTCTCTCAGATAAGGGATGGAATCGACCGCGCCGGTCTTCTCAACTGCGAGGGACGCCGCAGCACAAGCGAACCGGGTGGCCGCCTCTGGATCGCCGCAGCGCAAAAATTCAGCCAGAAAGGCACCATCAAAAGTGTCACCAGCAGCCGTCGCATCCACAAGTTGCGCTGAGTAAGCGGGTATCCGAATTCTCATATCGCCACCAGCTACAATTGCGCCTTCTTCGCCTAGGGTCAAAAGGACCGTTTTGACGCCGTGTCGAAGGAATTCGTCGCAAATGGCATCCGGATCCGATAGCCCGAGCAGGGCTTGTGCGTCCTCCATGCTCGGAAAGAGAAAGTCTATTTGTGGCAATGAAGCTGACAAGGTTTCCCACGCCGCTGCCGGCGTCCATAGACTGCGCCGCAGATTGGTATCAAAGGAAACCTTGGCACCTGCCGATCTGGCCATCTCCATCGCTGTAAACGAAGCGTCCCGGCAAGACTCGGAAATAGCCTGTGATATCCCGCTAAGATGAAGAAATGACACTCCCGCGAACATGCCTGGTGCGAGATCACTGCTTGCCAGGCGGCAGGCAGCCGAGCCGGCGCGCCGGTAGGAAAAGCTATGACCATCAGGACCATACTCTATGAAATAGATACCGGTTGGCGCGGCAGCATCACGGATGACATGCGTCGTTGCGATGCCTTCGTCGTGATACAGCGACCGGATACGCTCGCCCAGGCTGTCCTCCCCAAGGCGGGTTATCATCCCTGCTTTCGCGCCGGATCTGGCTGCGGCGACCGCGCAATTCGACACATCGCCGCCAATGCCCGGCTTGATCGTTCCGTCCCGCCGCCACGCGAACTCGAACAGGGGTTCACCCATGCAAACGATGTCAGCCTCTCCACCACCCATACCACACCTCATTGTCCGTCTCCGGTCGCCCTTCGGCTGGCGTTTAGGCCTCAGGTTCCCTCAGTTCCAGATATTCCATGCGGATGTTGACGACATCACGCGCACCGCGACTAGGTATCTTCTTAGTCAGAACCGAGATCAAAGATCCGGCCGGTCAGCCAGTCTGGCCAATCGCGTTCGAAGAACGACCCAGCACTCTCGTCGAACGAACGGATTGGACGTGTTGAAACCACCATTTCGACGCCGTCCAATCGGACAATGATCTGTTCACTCCGCTGGGCGTCGCGCTCCCTCCGGAAGCGATAGTCTTCCAGCGGGCCTGTCCTCGCGAGCGGAAGCGATTCACCTTCTCGATCGCATATTGCGCGGGAACCGCGGCTCCCTCCGCCTTGGCCAATGTAATGGTCCAAAGCGGTAAGCACCGCTTCGGAAGCTAGCGCCATTTGCCGCCATTGTATTGACCGCACCGCCTCAGCAGGTCGTTTGTACCTAATGCCATTTGCGCGAATGCTTACATTGAGTCTTCGAGCTTCTGCGAGGGCCTGGCTTACCCGCTCGCCGTCGCAGATCATACCGGCCGCATCGCTCATCCGCGCCTGGATCGTGGAACGCGCCGACTTGATCGTCAGCGAGCTGTCGGGGCGCATGATCGTGAAGAGCGCCGCGATGCCCGCTTGCGCAGCTCGGGCAATGTCGACCTTCGGCGCTACTTTTGCTTTGCCGCTGGCTGCAATGTGCTCGGCCGCTCGGGTGCCAAAGACCTGCCCGGCATTAAGCGCGGCTCCGCCGGGCCGCGTCACGCCGTGCGTACCAGCGGCCTCTCCGATCGCATAGCAGCCGGCAAGGCTACTGCGCCCCCAAACGTCCACCATGATGCCGCCGTTCATGTGCTGGTTGTTGACGGCGAACTCCAACGGTTCCTTGGTTATGTCTATCTTGTAGCGACGATAGAGTTCGATCGCGAGCGGGTTCATGTGCTTCAACCGCTCGATTGGCAAATGTTGACCCGCGCCGGCATTGCCGAGATAGGAACTCACGTCGTCGTCCAACCGTTCGAGGGAGAACGGCAGATCGCCGGGCATGGGCAGCGGATTCCGGTTGAAGTCCATGAACACGCGCCGCCCCGCTGCGGACTCGCGATAGATCGCAACATCTATGAGACTCGAGCTGAAATCGAGCATCCGCGTGGCATGAAAAGGCCATTGATATCCCTTGCGGAACAGGTTGGAGGCCATCTCCTGTGTGCTGCGATAATACTGGGCAAGGAAGTGGTGCTCATTGCCCTCCGCGTCAATCGAATAGACATGCGGAATCGCCTGGACATAGGTGCCGGACAGATTCCAGGGAAAACCCTCCCGGCGCGTGCCTATACCGAACTGGCTCTCCGTAAGGTTGACCAATTCGATACCAGCTTCGAGCGCAAGGCCGAGCGACCCGAAGCAGCCGTTGGGATAGACACTATCACGATAAAGTTCGCCGGGACCGCCCGCGGCAAGCACAAGGACCGAGCACTCGAACAGGGCAAGGCCGAAGGGGTTTGTTGTTGTTCGGTCGTTGGGGCGCATCGTAAGAATGCCGGCGACGTGCCGATCCGTCCCCTCCCCGCAGGTGAGGATTTTGGCAGCCGTAGTGTGGTTATAGAACGGAACATCAAGACGGATCGCCTCTTCGGCAAGCACCTTGACCATCAGACGTGACGTGCGTGGACCGCAACTGGTGGCACGACCCACCTCGTCGTGGTCGGTCTTGTATCTGAGAGTGCCGCCCAGCGCGTCCTGAGGCAGTGGAAGGCCAAGAAACTGTAGCGAGGCCATCATGCGAGACGAGCCCACGGCCTCCACATAGGCAATATCCTCATCCATCGCGCCGCCGGCGCGTATTGCTCGCGCCATCGCCTTGTAGTTATCTCCCTGATCCGCACTGTTGGCCGTATGCAGCGTCTGCTTGTCAGAGCCGGAGCAGGCCGACGTTCCACCCCAAGCGCTTTGACTGACGATAACCACCTCTTTCCCACGCCGCCTTAATTCCACCGCCGCACGCAGCCCCGCCGCACCGGAACCGACCACTACACAACCGCATCGATAGACCGGGACTTGAAGGTCGCCGTGGACCATTGTACCGGACGGAGCCGTCTCCGACCGTAGTCGCGGCATATCGACATCGGTCATGGCGTCGAGAATGTGCTGCGGGACGTCAATCGTCATAAGACTGCTAAGATCCTTGTGTCATCAGGGAGCGCATTTTTGCCAGTGATTCATCACCATGAAATGCCAACCGGATGTGTCAGCACGAATTTGGCCGATCAGTGCGTGCATGCGCGGGATATCTTGGCCGACGAGAACAGCCGGAAATCGTAACATTCGCCCCATTTCCCTGCTCACTTCGTGGCGGCGGATCATGAGTGCACCTATTGAATGTTGGTGCGTGCGCGGGGGCGCGCGTCGTTGCGTTCATGCTCGAAAAGAGCCGGCGGAAGCGGGGCACGATTGCGTATTATGTCGGATCCCTTCTCGCCCACCATGATCGTCGGAGCATTGGTGTTGCAGGACGGCACCCGCGGCATGACTGAGGAGTCGCAAACGCGTAATCCCTCCAGCCCATGGACCTTGAGATCGAGCCCGACGACGGCCATGGAATCGAAACCCATCTTGCACGTGCCGACCGGGTGGTGATCGGTCTTGGCATTGGCGCACCCGTAAATGAACAAGTCTTCGTCCGTCACGGCCTTTGGTCCAGGCAGGCGCTCGGCCATCACGAAAGGTTCCAGGGCGGCCTGCTGCATGATCTCCCGGGCGATCTTCAGGCCCTCAATCGACATTTTCCGGTCGTGCGGGTCTTCCCAATAGTTGGGGTCGATCAGCGGGGCCGCCGAAGGATCGGCGGAAGAAAGTCTAACCGTGCCGCGAGAGCGCGGGTGCAGATAGGCGGAGTTCAGCGTCACACCGGCGCTCTTCAGCCGCTCGACTCCCGCCTCGATCCCGGAGCCGAGGCCGAGGTGGAACTGGACGTCGGGCGAGCGGGCCTCGGGGTCCGCATACCAAAAACCGCCCGTCTCGAAGAGCGAGGAGGCGACCGGACCAGTGCGGAAGAGTACGTACTGGATACCGGCCCAGAGGGTGCGGTGCAGCTTCGCCACGTTGTCATAGGTGTGGTCGCCGGTGCATTCGCAAATGACGAACAGGTCGAGATGGTCCTGCATGTTCGAGCCAACCCCCGGTAGGTCGTGTTTCACCTGAACTCCGACAGATTTAAGATGATCGATCGGGCCGATGCCCGACTGCAGGAGTAACTTAGGCGACCCTATGGCGCCGGAGGAGACGAGTACTTCGCGTTCCGCCCGGATCGCTTCGATGCCCTTCGCAGTCACGACCTCCACGCCCACGGCGCGGGTGCCTTCCAGCACGATGCGGGCGACGCGAGCGCCGGTGCGGATCGAAAGGTTTCTCCGACCCTTGATCGGCGACAGATAGGCCATTGAGGCGGAGGAGCGACGGCGATTGCGTTGCGTAAGCTGGTAGAAGCCGACGCCGGCCTGCTGGCGACCGTTGAAGTCGTGGTTGTAGGGAATGCCGAGTTCCTGGCCGGCGCGGATATACGCGTCGCAGATCGGGAGATTCGAGACTGGCATGGAGACGCCGAGCGGCCCGCCATAGGAATGGTAGTCGTCGGCAAAACGCTGGTTGTCCTCAGCGCGCTTAAAATAGGGCAGGATTTCCCGATAGCTCCAGCCTTCGCAGCCGTCGTCTGTAGCCCAGAGATCGTAGTCGGCTGCATTGCCGCGCGTATAGAGCTGTGCATTGATTGAAGAACCTCCGCCGATCACCTTCGCCTGCGTATAGCGCAGCACTTGGCCTTTCATGTGCTTCTGCGGCACGGTTTCCCAGCCCCAACTCGCCACGCCCTTGGTCATCTTGGCGAAGCCCGCCGGCATGTGGAACAGCGGGTTCCAATCTCGGCCGCCAGCCTCCAGCAACAACACGCGCACGGCCGGATCTTCAGAAAGCCGGTTCGCGAGCACGCAGCCGGCAGGCCCGGCTCCGGTGATGATGTAGTCGAAGCCCATTCTGTTGCTCCCTTCAGAGGCGTGGAATTGAAGAGCCCCCGTCGGCTTCGATGATCGTTCCCGTCGCAAAACCCAAATCGCCGGAAGCGAGTGCCGTGCAGATTTTGCCGAGGTCTGCTGCTTCTTCCCCCCCGCTCGATGCCGGGCCGCACCTCAAATACTGATACTCCCGTATCCATGATATGAAATGCCACCCCCTGGTAGAATGCCGCCAGCTCGGCCTTGCTGATGCAATAGTCCGCGCGTTCGGGCGAACTTACCTCGGGTGAGACCGACGTGATGTTGATGATGGACCTGGGTACATCCGCCGCGCTCCTCACGAGCATTGCCTTGACCACAGCAAGCGTAAAGAACACCGTTCCCCTTAGGTCCATCGCGATCGTCTTATCGAAGTCCGCCGGCACCAGGTCGAGGAAGTCACCTGGTACGACTGCCATGGAGGCATTGCTAACAAGGCAATCGACACGACCAAATCGCGAAAGGACGCCCGTTACCGTTTCTTCATGTCGGGAAACATCAGCGATATCGGACTGCAGATAGGCGGCTGCCACGCCATAGGATTCTAGTTTTGCGACAGCATCCTGCCCGTTGTCGGGACTCGCGACCCCAGTGATCGCCACATTGTATCCCGCTTTTGCAAAGGCGGTCGCAATTCCGAGATCGATGCCGTGGCTGCCAGTGACGACGGCGACGGGCCGTGTGGTCGTCTTCATTCGGCGAGGTCCCGGTCGGTGCGTTGGCCAGGCCAATTTTCCTGTCGCGGCATCCACCAATTGGTGCGGCCTCCGATGTGCATGTTGAGTGTTTTTGTTTCGGTGTAGTCCTCGACCGCGCGGCGTCCGAGTTCGCGACCGAGCCCGGATTGCTTGTAGCCACCGAACGGGAGCTCGGAGGCGCCATCCATGAAGGTGTTCATCCACACCGTTCCTACCCGCAAGCTGCGCCCGAATGTCAGGCACGTATCGAAATCGCGGCTCCACACACTGGCGGAAAGGCCGTAATCGATGGAATTGGCGATCTCGACGGCTTCCGCCGCCGTTTCAAAGGTGAGAACTGAAAGTACGGGGCCGAAGACCTCCTCACGTGCAATTTCCATATCCGGCATGACCGCCTCGAGGATTGTTGGCGACATAAAATGCCCCATCCCGAGATCGAGTTGATCGCCCCCGTGAACAACCTTCGCGCCGCTATTCTTTGCACTGGCGACGTAGCCCGCGATCTTCTCCAAATGCTGAGGCGTAATGATCGCGCCGACCTGCGTCGCTGGGTCCAGCGGATCGCCAACCTTCACGTATTTCGCAAGCTCTGCAACACGCTTGACCACATCCGACGCGATGCTCTTATGGAGGATTAGCCGCGAGCCGGCGTTGCAGCATTCGCCCGCATTGAAATAAGCGCCGAAGACGGCGGCGTCGATGAAGGAGTCGAGGTCCGCATCCGGGAATACGATCTGCGGATTCTTGCCGCCGAGTTCCAATGACACCTTTTTGAGGGTCTGCGCTGCATTCGTCATGGTGAGCTTTCCGACGCCGGTCGAGCCGGTGAACGAAACCATGTCGACCGCAGGATGGGACGTCATGATCGCGCCGACTTCGGGACCCGTGCCGGTGACGATGTTCACGACGCTGTCCGGAACGCCCGCTTCCTCAAGGATCTCGCCGAGAACGAGCGTCGAACCCGATGTCAGCTCTGAGGGCTTAACGACGCATGTACAGCCGGCGGCGAGCGCAAAGGGCAGTTTCTGGCTTAGGATCAGGAATGGAAAGTTCCACGGCGTTATGATGGACACGACGCCGATCCCCTCGCGCAGAACGACGCCTAGTGTGTTCTGCCCAAGCGAATTGTAGCTCTCGCCGTGCAGGTCGCGGGCAAGCGCAGCGGCATAGCGCCAGATGTCGACAGCGCCGGCGATCTCGCCGCGCACCTGAGTTATTGGCTTGCCGCCCTCGATGCAGTCGAGATAGGCGAGGTCTTCGGCGCGGGCCTCGATGAGATCGGCGGCCTTCAGCAGAACCCGCGAGCGCTGCGACGCCGTCGTGTGCGGCCACCGGCCGTGGTCGAATGCCTTTCGCGCCGAGGCGATGGCGCGCTCGGCATCCATCCTTGTCGCCGCCTGGTAGCGGCTCACGACGATGCCGTGGCTCGGCGCGTTCCGGTCGATCGTCCGGCCTTCTGCGCCGGCCGTCCATCTGCCGTCGATCAGCATCTCGAAGCCGCGCACGGGCGCGTCGGCAAGCGCTGTTGGCCTGATCTCTAACGTCATCACCATTCTCCCTTGAAGACCGCCGCGCGCTTCTGCGAGAAGGCGGCGACGCCTTCCTTGAGATCCCCAGTCTTGGCGGCCAGAATCGAGCCGAGCGCTTCGACCGCCGAACCATTGTCCTCGCCATTCGCGACGGCGATCATTAGCTTCGATATCTCGACGGCCGCCGGTCCCCGCGTCGCGACCCGCGCCGCGTAGGCCTTCGCCTCGATGACGGCAGCGCCGCTGTCCACGACGGCGTCGACCAGTCCGTACTTGAGGGCTTCCTCGGCGGAGAACGTCTCACCTCCCAGGACCATGCGGCGAACTCCCGGTATCATGCCGAGCCCGGTCTCCGGCAGGCCGATGCGGATATTTTGTTCCGCGATGCGGAAGTCGGCTGCGGCCGCGAGTTCCAGGCCGCCGCCGAGCGCGTGGCCGTTGAGTGCGGCGATCACCGGCATGCGCAGAGTCGCCAGACGCTCGAAGACGCGATGGCCGAAGCGGACCCAGGCATGGCCGAACTCGTTCGCCTGCATGGCGCCCCAAGCTTTGATGTCGCCACCGGCGCTGAAGGCTCTGCCTTCGCCGGTAAGCACCACCGCGCGGACATCGATCATCGCCTCGACCTCGTCGCAGATGGCGGCCAATGCCTTCAGCATGTCAATATCGACGGCGTTGAGCTTCTCGGGTCGAGCGATCGTGACGGATGCGACCGCGCCTTCGGCGGCAAGCCTCATGTGCGCGTCAGCCATTACATGCCCCCGCCAAGCTACGGGCCGGCTTCACGGCAAGCGACAGGCCGATCGGCCTGTCGACGAAGAGCGCGCCGTCCATGACTTTTAGGGTGTCGGACACGATCAGCGGGAACTCCGACTGTTCAAGAATGCCGGTGTTGAGATCGATGCCCGGCGCAATTTCAGTCAGCACGACGCCGTCCGGCGTCAGTCTCATCACGCCGCGCTCGGTGACATAGGTGATATCCTGGCGCTGTTCGATGGCTCGCCTGCCCGAAAAGGTGACGTGCTCGACCTCTTTGACGAGCTTCCTAAGCTTGCCCTCCTTCTCTACAACGACCTTGCCGTCCTCGACAGCGAGCTTGGCGCCGGCATTGAACATGCCGGAGAAGACGATCTTCCTCGCCCTTGCCGTAATGTCGACGAAGCCGCCGGCGCCCGCCGTGATATGAGGGCGGAACGAGAGCTTTGACACGTTGACGGAGCCGTCGCGGCCTATCTCTAGGAATGACAGCAGCGAGGCGTCGAAACCTGCCCCTTGGAAATATGTAAACTGGTAGGGCGAGGGCATGAAGGCGTCGGCATTCGCGGCGCAGCCAAAGGCGAAGTCAAGCAGCGGCACGCCCCCGACCGCCCCCTGTTCGATGACCCAAGTGACCGCGCCGTGCAGCCCTTCCTCCAGGAGAATGCGTGGGACATTGGCCGAAATCCCGAAGCCGAGATTGACGGCGCTGCCCGCCTCGAGTTCCTGCGCGACGCGCCGCGCGATTATCTTCTGGATGTTGAACTCCGGCACGCGAAAACTTTCGAGCGGCCGAAAAATCTCACCCGAGATTGCAGGGTCGTAGAGCGTCTGCGTTGTCTGTTTCTGGTCGGGATCGACGACGACGTAGTCGACGAGAATTCCGGGCACTCGCACGTCATGCGGCCTCATCGATCCGTCCTTGGTGATGCGCTTCACCTGGGCGATGACGATGCCGCCATTGTTGTGGGCCGCGAGCGCTTGGTCGAGGCCGCCGAGATAGGCGCCTTCGTGTTCGTAGGTCAAATTGCCGCGCTCGTCCGCCGTCGTGGCACGGATGATCGCTACCTGCGGCGCGATCGCCTCGAAGTAGAGGTACTCCTCACCGTAGAATTGGATTTTGCTCACCACGGGCCGGGCTTCCGCGGCCGCATTCATCGCGCAGCCCTGGCGGTTCGGGTCGGCGAAGGTGTCGAGCCCGATCTTGGTGATAACGCCCGGGCGCTTCGCGGCCGCTTCGCGGTGCATGTCGAAGAGCACTCCGGAAGGGATGTTGTACGCCGCCACGTCGTTGCTTGCGATCATTTGCCAAATGAGGGGCGGCTCGGCGGTGGAAGGACCTGAAGGGTAGGAGCCGCCGATGATGGTCTTCAAGAGGCCTTTTTGGGCTATGTAATCGACGCCGTTGATGCCGCTCATGTCGCCCGCGGCAATCGGGTGGAGCGTGGTCAGGTCGCGCGGATGCCCGGCGGCCTCGAAGCGTTCGCCGATCGCCTTCAGCATCAGGTCCGGGCAACCGAGCCCGCTCGAGGACGAGACCGACACGACAGCGCCATCCGGAATGAGGGCGGCGGCTTGGGCGGGGGTGATGTGCTTGCTCATTGCGGGATGCTCAAAGTCCTGGTTCGACGCGCATATGTCTTGGCGCGCCCAACACTGGAACTGACGACTGATACGACCTGCCTCGGCTTCCCCGCATACCAGTGACCCACTCGCGCGCGATCATGCTCGCACCGATCAATGCCCATCGAACCGTCATCCTAACTTCCCCTCTGGTTTGCTCTGGCCAGTTCCACAACTCTGGCGGACGACCAGCCTGACCGCCGCAATGATGTTCTCCGCATCTGCTTTTCCCGCATTGATCTGCTTCAGAAGGAGGTGTGCGGCGCGCCTGCCCATAGCTTGCGGATCGACCGAGATCGTCGTCAGGGCCGGAACCGCCGTTTTCGCCTCGATAACGTCGTCGAAACCTACCACCGCGAAGTCCCGCCCCGGTTCCATGCGCCGAGCGCGCAATCCATCACACACGCCAAACGCCACCGCGTCATTGAAGCAGACGGCCCCGGTCGGTCGATCGCTGATGGTCATCGCACGTCCGATGGCTTCCACGCCACCTGCTCTCGAGGGAATGGACGGAACAACTAACTCCTCATCGAACTTAAGACCACTTTCGTCCATCGCTTTGCGGTAACCAGACCGTCGCTCGGCAAACACAGCCGTATCTGGAAAGCCTCCCAAAAAAGCGATCCGGCTATGCCCTAGCGACACCAAATGCTTGACCGCCATCGCCACGCCGCCAACGTTATCAGACACAATCGACGACATTCTCGCGCCGGGCAGGCTGCGGACTACCACAACCACCGGGATTCCTGACGCCACGAGCGGCTTGAAGTCTGCTGCATCGGTGGCGCGGGCCGGCGAAACGATAAGCCCCGAAATTCCATGCTCACGCATCGAGGCAACCACCTCTCGCTGCCGGTCGGTATTTTCACTCGTATTTGAGAGGAACTGGACGAAGCCCGCCGACTGGACGACCGTGTCGACCCCTACGGCCAACTCTGCAAAGAAGCTGTTTGTAAGATCGTTCACCACGACACCGATGATGCCCGATCTGGCGCTCGCCTGTCGAAGGTTTGCGGCACCCCGGTTGTAGACATACCCCAACTCGCGCATTGTCGCGTTGACCTTGGAACGCGTCGCTTCCTTCACCAGAGGCGAGCCCTGCAAGACCAACGAAACCGTGGACTTGGAAACGCCTGCGGCTTTGGCGATGTCGATGACAGTCAGTCTCGCCTTTGACATCGCAACCTCGGTCTTCTCAAATTAGGCTTCAAACAATTGGAACGTTCCTAGCTTGTCAAGCGGAATTTTATCTAATGGGAGCGCCTGTCACCCGCCGCTTTTGTCATTGCGCCCCGATGGTGTGCCATAAAGCCCCATATTTGCAGTCCTTTGGGTAGACCTAGCTTGAAGCGGTGCAGATCTGGGCCCGATGGGTGAGGGAAAATAGTTGTTGCAATTTAGAACGTTCCAATTTATTGAGTTAATCCGTGCGATCACGCCGGTCACGCGCGGCGTCCACAAACACCGGAGCGGTGTCGATCCATCGCTTGATCGTAGTCGGTGGAGGAGGTGGTCCATTCGAAGCCGGCACGGCCGGCGGCGAGGATATCAAGCCAAACAAACTGAACAGGGAGTGAATGGATGATACGCAACGTCATGAAGTCGGCCGTCCTCGCAGCGGCCACAGCGATGTTCGCCGCGGGTTCGGCCAACGCGGAGCAGGTCGTGCTAAAATTCTGGGACAACCAGCGGGCCGAATCCGATTTCAATCAGAATCAGCAGAACGCCTTGAAGCGCTTCGAGAAGGAAAACCCCGAAATCAAAGTAGAGCTTACCACAATACCATATTCGGAGTACCAACAGCGCTTGTTGACGGCGGTACAGGGCGGTAATGCGCCTGATGTAGCCACCCTGGATCAAATCTGGATGGGCGCCTTTGCTCAAGCCGGCGCAATTACGGCTCTCGACGACCAAGTCAAGACTTCCGGTCTTACGGGCGACACTTTCTTCAAAGGAGCCTGGGACTCGAACGTTTCTGACGGCAAGCTCTGGGGAATCCCCATCAACGTGGACGTTTGGTCCTTCACTTATTACAACACGGCACTCCTCAAAGAGGCTGGCGTTGATCCTGCCTCGCTAAAGACCTTCGAGGGATTGAAGGCAGCGGCGCCGAAGCTTACGGACAAGTCCAAGGGCCGCTACGGCATTGGCTTGTTCGGCCACAAGGGGGAAGACACGGTCGTCGTTCTCGATACTTTCATCTTCTCCAATGGCGGTAAAGTCTTGGATGAGAAGGGCAAATGCGCGCTCACCAGCCCTGAAGCGGTCGGGGCATTGAGTTACCTGCAGTCACTGGTGCCATATGCGCCGCAGGGCATCATGAACGCCAGTTCCGCAACGATGCGCGAACTTTTTCTAAACGGATCTCTTGCAACGGAGTTCTGGCCCGCGCTGGAGCAGCCGACTCTGCAGAAGTCCAAACTTGACTGGGATTTCGTTGTAGGGAATGCGCCCGAAGGTAAGACGGCGATTGGCACGTATGGTGGGTGGAACCTTGCCATCTTTGAAGCTTCCCAGCACAAGGAAGCCGCTTGGAAACTCATCCAGTTCCTAACCCGCGAAGACGTGAACGGCGATGTTGTCGAACTTGTCCCGGCAAACATGAAGGCCGCAAAAAGCTTTTTGGCGGCAAACCGCAAAGGTGCGGATCTCATCATCCCTCATCTCGAGAATGCCTCACCCCGGCCGTTGTCACCTCGCTATCTCGAAGTCGCCGACATCGAGGTGACTCTAGCGCAGGATGTATTTTCCGGAATGGATCCGCAGAAGGCAGCCGGCAAGGCCTGCACTGCTATCGACGCCCTTAACTAGTCACCAGGACTAAGCCGGGCTCGGGCTTTGCCCCGAGCCCGGCCCTCTCTATCGGGAAATGACACAATGTCCCATCGTGAACGCTGGATGGCCTGGATTTTCGTAGCTCCGGCGCTGCTGCTGGTCGGCGCACTTATGTATTACCCGATGATCGGCACCATAATTGAAAGCCTTTATTCGACCTCGTTCATCAACCCGGTGCCGAAGTTCCAGGGGCTTGCAGCGTATTACAAGATCTTGGCCGATCCGATCTTCGGCCAAGTAGTGTGGAACTCCCTCATTTGGACTGTCTTTGTGGTAGCACTGCAGAATGTGTTCGGCTTGCTGGTCGCACTGCTGCTCAATCAGCAGATGCCTGGCCAGGGACTTATGCGGTCGTTGGTGCTTTTGCCTTGGGTCCTCCCCGGCGTAGTGGCCGCCATCCTTTGGCGATTCATGTATGACCCGCAACTCGGTTTGGTGAACTCGTTACTTATTAGCCTGGGACTGATCGACCACGGTACCGCTTGGCTGGCGGAAACGTCGACAGCCATGGGCTCGATCATTATGGCGGCCGTATGGAAAGGGTTCCCCTTCTCGGCGATCGTCTACTTAGCGGCCCTGCAGACGGTCGACCAAGAGCAGGTCGAGGCCGCCAAGATAGACGGAGCGGGAGCGACTAGGCGCCTGTTTGACGTTGTGCTCCCCGGAATCAAAGACGTGATCGCCATCAATCTCCTCCTTACCACTATCCTCACTTTCAATTACTTCGACATAATCTGGGTGATGACAAACGGTGGCCCACAGAATGCCACAGCCATCTTCCCAACCCAGATCTACGAACTCGGTTTCGGACAATTTCGCTTTGGCGAAGCCGCTGTATATGGCGTTTTTTCAATCTTGGTCCTGGCGCTGCTGATAATGGTCTATTTCGGCGTTTTGTCGCGCGGCCGGCATAGGGGGAAGGCGTCATGAACACCCGTTCCCACAGGAGCCGCCAAGCCGCACTGCTGGCCCTCAACGTCGTATTGGCGCTGATAATCCTGGTGCCCTTCTTTTGGATGGTTTCAGTGTCGTTGAAGCCGGCGGCCGAGCCTTTTTCCATTCCCGCCAGGCTGTGGCCGGAGAACCCGACCTTCGACAACTACATCACTGCATTCCGGCCGGAGTTCCGAACCTATTTTATGAATTCGGTCATCGTTTCACTGTCCACCGTCATCATCACCGTTTCGTTAGCCCTGCTGGCCGCCTATGCATTTACGCGCACCCACGTCCGCCTACTTATCATCGCCATGACGCTGGTGATCGTCACGCAGATGTTCCCGGCCAGCGCCATCATCATCCCGATCTACAAGATGATGAAGGGGGCCAACCTACTCAACACATATACGTCGTTGATCCTCGCCTACGTCACCGTAACCTTGCCGGTGGCGATCTGGATGCTGCGTGGCTTCATGGCCAATTTGCCGCTGACACTCGAAGAAGCGGCGGCGATCGATGGGGCCGGGCCGTTCAGAACGTTTTTCGAGATAATCGTGCCGCTTTGCCGGCCGGGGATAGTCGCCACTGCAGTCTTTGTGCTTATCGTCACCTGGCAGGAGTTCCTCTTTGCGCTCTCCTTTACCTCGACCAAGGAGATGCGCACGCTGCCAGTTGGAGTGAATGACTTTATCGGCCAGTACGGCATCCGCTACGGAGAGCTCATGGCCTCATCCGTGATGATCTCCATGCCCGTGGTCGCTGTCTTCTTCTTTCTGCAACGACAGTTCGTAGCAGGCCTGACGGCCGGCGCGGTGAAGGGCTGACGTGTCGGATATCATGCTCTTGGATATTCCTGAGCCCAGCATCGCGTTGCTGACGTGGGACTGGCTGGAGAAGCTGAACGTAGTGCCCTCTGATCCAGACGTGCATGTGCATATTCTCACCGGTACTGACGTTGGCGCCTTAGCACTTGGCACCGACATCGCCGGCTACATGGGCCGACCTGAGCGGGAGTTCATGGAGTTTCAGTTTGCTCGATGCGGGCTGAACGACCGTCGGAGGCGTTCCCAAAACCGACCATCGCCGTCAACGATTTATCGTGACAAATACTCCACAGCTATGACTGCTGTCCGTAGCATCGTCCACGAAGGGATATGATCTTGGCCTCCGTAACGTTGTCATCCGTATCTAAATTTTGGGGCTCCTTTGTCGCCGTGGAAAAGATCTCGCTCGCCATGGCCGATGGCGAGTTCATCGTGTTGCTCGGGCCCTCTGGCTGTGGCAAGTCCACCACAATGCGCATGATCGCCGGGCTCGACGACCCGAGCGCTGGCGAGATTCGCATAGACGATCGTGTGGTCAACGATTTGCCCCCGGGTAAACGCGACCTCGCCATGGTGTTCCAGAACTATGGCCTCTATCCGCATATGACCGTGGCGGACAATATTGGTTATCCGCTCAAAGTCGCAGGTGTGAACCGTGAGGAACGCGAGCGCCAGGTACGCGCCGCCGCCGAGCGCGTCGAACTCGGCGGGCTTCTAGAGCGCAAACCCGGTCAACTGTCCGGCGGGCAAAGACAGCGCGTGGCGCTCGGTCGTGCCATCGTACGCACGCCCAAACTGTTTTTGATGGACGAACCTCTGTCCAATCTCGACGCCAAGCTGCGCGTCTATATGCGCGCGGAATTGAAGCACCTGCAGCGCGACCTCGGTACCACTACGATCTATGTGACGCACGACCAGGTCGAAGCGATGACGCTGGCTGACCGTGTCGCCGTGATGGCGAACGGCAAACTACAGCAGGTCGGCACACCCCTCGACATCTACAACACGCCGGCAAACGTCTTTGTTGCCGGCTTCCTCGGCAATCCACCCATGAACCTGCTTCCGATAGCAATTGCCGACGGACGGGTGCAGGACTCCGAGTTGACGCTTGCGGCTCCGGCCGGCGTGAACGGCGCGATCACCGTCGGCCAGCGACCCGAAGATATGCGGCTCAGCGAAACAGACGCGGGTAATATGGCCGGCGAGGTTTATACCACCGAACTATTGGGCGACAGCACGCTGGTTACCGTAAAGGTCGGCAAAAACTTGGTCGCCGTGAAGACCGACAAAAATACCAAGGTGCACATGGGAGAAAACGTCGGCATCCGCTTCGATCCGAAACATCTGCATTTCTTCGACACGACCAGCGGCACGCGGGTCGCGTTCGACGCAAGTAGGTGAGGCTAGTCAATATCTCATGCAGCGTGACACCTACAAAGTTGAATTCACAGTCGAGCCTTGAGGTAAGATAATGAACGCCGAATTGCGTTGGGGGATTCTAGCGACCGGCTGGATTGCTGATCTCTTTGTCCAGGATTTGCAGCTTGCCGGTCATCGTGTCTCGGCTGTCGGCTCTCGAACACAGGCAGGAGCCGACAAGTTCGCCAATCGTTTCAGTATTCCCAACGCGCACGCCAGCTACAAGGACCTTTTGTCGGACCCGGAGGTCGATATTATCTATGTGGCTACACCCCATCCGATGCACGCCGACAACGCGCTTAAGGCGCTGACCGCCGGCAAGCACGTGCTTATCGAAAAGCCATTCACGATCAATGCACGGGAAGCGCGCAATGTCGTTGATTTCGCCTCTGCGAAAAACCTGGTCGTGATGGAGGCGATGTGGACGCGCTTCCTTCCTCATATGGTGCGCATCCGGGAGATCATCGCATCAGGAGTGCTTGGAAAGATCTATTCGGTGATCGCCGATCATACTCGTGACCTTCCTGGCGATCCCAATCATCGGCTCAACGCTCTGGAACTCGGCGGAGGCGCCCTGCTTGATCTCGCCATTTACCCCATTTCGTTCGCCTTTGACGTGCTCGGAGAGCCTGAACACATCGTTTCGATGGCTCGGATTAAGGAGACAGGAGTGGACGCTGAGGTAGCAACTATCTTCCAACACGCCGGCGGGGCTTTGTCTACCACCATCTCCAGTCTCGACAACACCGGACCCAATGTTGCATCGATCCTCGGCACCGAGGGGAGAGTTGAGATTGCATCTACCTGGTATTCGCCAACTTCATTTCGCCACATCGACAAGAATGACAGGGTGATAGAAGAGTATTCGTCGTCGGTAGCAGGACGTGGCATGCAATATGAAGCTGCCGAAATGGAGAGGCTTGTGACGGCTGGAAAATTGTCCGGTGAGATCATGCCTGCTAACGAGACCGTGTCGATAATGCAATCACTTGATACGATCAGGGCGCAAATCGGACTGCGCTATCCGAACGAATAGAGCATTTTAGTTGATTTCGGTCGAGAAGTGCTGGAGCGGATGCCGCGACGACGGCCGCGGACCGCACCTTGGCTTGGGCTGGTAGACCTCCGGCGGCTTTATTACTTGATTACTTGAGCAAGCCCTTGATCCTAAAGTCAGGGTCTATCAGCGAACTGGCCGCAACCACAGTTCCGCGCTCGATGAGCTTCTCGAGAACACTCATGTCCCTCGCGACCGTGTTCCCCTGTCCTATTGCGGCGGCCGCTGAGACCCGGGCATCTTGATCGCACTGAAAGACGATGCGGACCCCACCGGAGGCTGCGCGGTGATGTATATCCCGGGTTAGATCGAACTGCCCTGCGACCTGCAGAGTCAGATCGAACTGATCCGACCAAAACCACGGGACTTTCTGGTACTCTCCACTGGCACCGAGCATGGCTGCTGCGGCATGGGCACCCTGGTCCTGTGCGGCCTTCCAGCTTTCAAGTCGCATACGGGCTCCTCGCCACTCGAAATTGCAGCAGTCGCCTGCGGCGAAGATATTGGGTTCGGAGGTTCGGAATGCGCTGTCGACAACAATCCCGTTATCCACGAACAGACCGGCCTTTTCGGCGAGCTCGGTATTAGGGATCGCCCCGACGCCAGCGATAACGGCGTCGAACTCCAGTTCAATCCCGTTGGCCAGCACAATGCGGTTCGTTCCAGCCTCGGTGACGACAGTACCAGTCAGAATCTTGACCCCTGCGGTTTCGTGCCGCGCGTGAACGATTTGGGCGATCGCCCCGGGCACGGCGCGTCCGAGAATGCGCGGTGCGGTCTCGATCACCGTAACCTCGGCACCTGCCTGCCGCGCAGTCGCGGCGAGTTCAAGGCCAATGAATCCGCCACCAATGACCCCGATGCGCGCATTGCTGCTGAACTCCAGCATAATGCGCCGCGCCTGCACATCGGTTCGTAGTGTGAGACAGCCTTCAAGGCCAGGAAACAATCTGGCACGGGCTCCCGTCGCAAGGAGCAACTGATCATACGTCAAGAGCGTGCCATCGGCGAGGTGAATCTCCCGCCTCTCAGGCACCAGAGACTCGACCAGCGCACCACGTCGGAGTTCGATCCCTGCTCCGGGATAGGCATCTTCGGCACGAATGGCCTTGGGATTGGCTAGCATCGTCTTGGATAACGGCGGTCGTTCATATGGCAGAGCTTTCTCTGCAGTCAGCAACGTTACCGACCCTTGAAAACCAAGTTCCCGCAACGTGAATGCGGCGCGGACACCGCATTCTCCGGCGCCGACAATAGCTATCTCTGCCATGCGGTCCTTCACTTCAGCTCTTGAGAACGACTTTGTTGTCTGGCGCAAACTGTTCGTTCAATGGAACCAGAGCAGCGCCAATCGCGCGGGCGTTAAACCCGATCGAGCCCACACGGAACTCAGGAATGATGATGCCCTCCAGATCGTAGCCTGCCACTCGTTCCCGGACGCTCACGATGAGACGATCGAGGAGAGGTCGCAAGAGGACGCCGTCAACAACGACACTATCGGCTTCGATGAAGCTCGTGCCAGAGATGGCCGCAAAAGCAAGTGCATCCGCCGCCAGATCGCACCACTCATCGAAACAGGCAAGTGCCGGTTCATCAAGCTTGGCGACGGATCCACCATCTTCACGGAACGTCTTCATTGGCAATTTGTGCTGCGCCGCAAGGACCTCCAACCGATTGAGGGAGGCGGCTTGACTCAACCGCGCGGGCGCTGGACTCCTATTGTGCGATCCAAGTTTAAGAGGGATTGCACCCACCGCGCCCGCGTTGCCGGTGTGGCCGGTAATTAGATTGCCCTCCAAAACAACACTGCCGCCAATCAAGGTGCTGATGTAAAAGTATACGATTGACCGATTCCGGTTCTCTCTCCGGAAATCAATCTCAGCCAAGCAAGCAGCGTCAGCGTCATTGAGCACCACGGCGCTCAAGCCGGAGGTTTCTTCGACCCTGGCGACCATGTCGGCCTCCCGCCAGCGTGGGGATGCACCGCCAGGATCACCGATGACGGCTATGCCAGACTCGATCGCCGTTGGAGCAGCAATACCTACGCCCACGAGTCTGGATTTCTGGACGCGGCTCAAATCATCCTTCAGGCTGTCGAACGCTGTTCCCATCAGGCCCGAGACGACGTCCGCGTCGAGGGCATCGTAGGCAAAGCTTTTCTTAGCAATCACCCGGCGGTCGAACGATAGAGCCAGCAGATCCAAGGAGCGGCGGCCAATCTTGACCCCGATCGAAATCGCTCCATCCGGTGCAATCTCGATCGGAGTAGAAGGCTGACCAATCCGGCCGCGGATTACGTCCTTCTTCCGCAGGTATCCTTCCTTGAGGAGGCGATTTACGATAATCGTGACCGTTTGCGAGGACAAATGTGTAATGCGCGCGATCTCGGCCTTGGAAAGCGCGCCAGCCTCCTGGATCAGACTAAGGATTAAGCGCTCATTGTAGTGTTTGACACCTATCTGGTTGCCGCCACGGTGCGTCGCGTTGCCTACGAATGCGTTGAAGGTGCTGTCGACTGACATTAGATACAGCTCGCGTTTTCAGGGGCGTTAAGATCGGAAACGCCGGTTATCATGGCGCCCTTCTCGTTACTGCTGGCCGGTCTTGACGTCCAGAACGCCCGCGATGCCATCGCGCCAGTGCCCGCCGCGTCTGATATCCCAATTGAGGCTCCCTTTGAGCGCGTGAATGCGGTCGTAGTGCTTCGTCTTCCACCCGTCAGCTTGCCGTAGGATCGACGGCCGAAATCTGGCATGATTTTTTTTGTAAATCAACCGGATTTAGTTATTGACCATTTGTTGGAATATTGGCATGTTGTAGGCTGATCGGGCCTTTCGGGGCGAGATCGAAAGGAGCATCCGATGGACGATCTTAAGTTTGGAACGCGCAGCAAGCGCGGCGATTGGGCTCCCAACGAGCTGTTGGAGCCGGCGCCAATATGGCTCTTCCCTCCCAATCCAAAGAAGCTTCTGAAGTGGCTTCCATCTTACTTCTTTCCGTACAACCTGCTGTTCATGGTCTCGGCACTCGCCTACTGGCAGCTGGTTGTCCCTGACGCCGCAGTCCTGCAGAACTTTGCATGGGGTTGGTCGCTGAAAATGCTGGCGGTGAACCTCATCCTGGCCTTTCTCTGGTACCAAAGCTGGGAGTTGCCGCTTTACGTTCGCCGTCGGCAGGGGAACCGATTTAAGTACAACCACAAGTTCCCGGCGGATCAGCAATCAAATGTATTTTGGTTCAATAAGCAGACCCTCGACAATATGCTGCGGTCGCTGCTGATCGGTGTACCGATATGGACGTGCCTGCAGGTCTTGATGCTGTGGAGTTCCGCGAATGGATACATACCCTGGCTCAACTTCGCCGAGCACCCTGTGTGGCTCGGGGTCGTGGCTGTCGTGGTGCCAATAATTCACGACTTCCACTTCTATTGCATCCACCGGCTGATCCACGTCCCAGTGCTCTACAAATACGTCCATTCGGTGCACCACAACTCCATAAATCCCAGCCCGTGGTCATCGCTATCGATGCATCCCATTGAGCACTTGCTCTATTTCGGGGTGGTTTTCTGGCACTTCGTTATCCCCTCAAACCCCGTCATTGCACTCTACCAGCTACACTTCGCGGGTTTCGGCGCCGTGCCTGGGCACATCGGTTTCGACACGGTTGAGACCAGCGATGAGCAGGGGTTCGATACCCACGCCTATATGCACTACCTCCACCATAAGTATTTCGAGGTGAATTACGGAGGCGAGGGGCTCGTCCCCGTGGACCGGATGTTCGGCACCTATCACGACGGGTCGAAGGAATCTGACGAACGGATGAAGGCGCGTTTCCGCGCCAAGAAAGAGCGCCTCAAGGACAAATCGGCCTGAACCCGCTCGAACCCTGTTGCCTCAAAATCTAGCGAGAGTGACGATGCCTTGGATTGACGTTTGTGGAGCCGACGACCTGGAAGAGGAAGGCGGCCTACGGTTCGACCATGCAGGTAAGACGTTCGCAATCTTCCGGAATCATCAGGACCAGTATTACTGCACGGACGGGCTTTGTACCCACGAGAATATCCACCTCGCCGACGGGTTGGTGATGGAGAATACGGTGGAATGCCCCAAGCATGCCTCGGTCTTCGACTTCACAACCGGCGAGGTCGAGACGCCTCCCGCCTGCGATAACCTGCGCACCTACGCCGTTAAGGTCGAAGGCGGCCGCGTGATAATCGATGTCTGAGGGACTATCCGTTGACCGACATCAACCCGAAAGCCGTAATCGCGGAAGTCACGGCTCTTCCGGAGACGGTTGAAAAGGTCCGCGGCTTGCTATGCGACTACGGGCGCATTGTTCGGCAAGAACCTGGGAACCGAGCGTTTGCCTGCCGCCAAGTCGACGGTCGACCAGACAAGTTTGTCGTCTACGAGGTCTACGCGGACCAGGCGGCCTTCGAGACGCACCTTTCCGCACCCGAGAACGCTCGATTGAACGCCAAGCTTGGGACCCTCGTTCAGGGTGCCGGTTCAGTCCTGACCTTCCTGATACCCGTTGAGTAAGCGAGACTCATTAAAGGGAGTCGCATTTCGCGGAGACCCACGATCATGTACCACAACAGACCTCACGTCGAAGACATACGCGCGAAGAAGCGACGGGGCGAAAAGCTTTCGATGCTCTATGTCACCAGCACGGAGGAAGCCGCCGCCGCCGCCGCTGCGGGGATCGATCTCCTGTCAATCGAGGCAAAGGACTTCACCCCCGAAATGCGTGAGGCGGCGGGGGCGTGCTTCGTGCAGATCGGCCTGACGCCGCCAACGAAAGGAACCGTGGACGGAAAGCTGCTGGTCAGCGCCGAGCAATTCCTGGAGGCGGCTTACCGCTACACAGCGATTGGGGGCGATTGTTTCTATTGTGCCGCTTCTTTCGATATCCAGAGGACAATGTGCGAAAATCACATTCCGATTGTCGCTCATGTGGGCCTTATTCCATCTTACGTTACCTGGACCGGCTGGCGCGCTGTCGGAAAGACCGCATCAGAGGCGCTGACGATGTGGAAGCGACTAAAACGGCTCGAGGAAATCGGTTGTTTCGCTGTTGAGCTTGAGGTCGTTCCCGGCCGGATAGCCGAGTTCTTCGCCAAAAACACATCGATGATCTACTTCAGCCTCGGTTCGGGCTCAGGTGGCGATGTCCAGTACCTGTTCGCAGAGGACGTGCTCGGCTACGGCCGGAACCGCCTTCCGCGCCACGCCAAGGCGTATCGCAACTTCAAGGCCGAGTTCGACCGACTGAATAGTGAACGCGTCGCGGCATTCCGGGAATTCCGGGCTGACATCTATTCCGGTGCCTATCCCGGACCCGAACACACTGCGGCGATCCCGGAGGCTGAATTTGAAACCTTTCTTAGTCACTTGGGATCTCGATAGTGAGACTTGCTCCGTCTCAATATCAGTATCCACTTTTTCGATCTATTCTCAGTTGAGATAGACTAATTGTCCCTCGGTCCGCAGGGATTTCCATCGCAGCCGCGCTGGTCGTACCGGCACGGCGTCCAGCATTCTTCGACGCCCGCGAGACCGAAAGGCAAAATCATGACCGTTGGCATTCAACCCAGCAAGCTCATCGACGGAAAAGCAGTCGCAAACACCCTTACCACGCAGATTGCCGCCGATGTAGCTGCGCTGAGATCGGCAACCGGAAAAGTGCCGGGCTTGGCAGTGATCTTAGTGGGAGAAGACCCAGCGAGTGCTGTCTATGTCGCATACAAACACCGTCAGACGCTTGCGGTGGGTATGGCGTCCTTTGAACACAAACTTCCAGCCGACACCAATCAGGACGACCTGTTGTCAATCGTTAATGAATTGAATCAGGACCCTTCTGTGCATGGCATTTTGGTACAGCTACCATTGCCGTCTCAGATTGATCCGAACATGGTTCTCAACGCGATTGATCCGACCAAAGACGTCGACGGGTTTCATGTCCAGAATGCCGGCAGGCTGGCGACCGGCCAAGAAGGGTTCGTTCCGTGCACTCCTCGCGGCTGCCTATTGCTCCTGAAGCATCGTCTCGGCGATTTAGCTGGTCTCCACGCGATCATAGTTGGACGAAGCAATATCGTCGGCAAACCAATGGCCCAACTGTTGCTGGCTGAGAATTGCACTGTAACAGTCGCTCATTCGCGGACCCGCGAACTTCCGGCTCTCTGCAGGATGGCCGACATTCTAGTCGCCGCGGTCGGACGCGCAGAAATGATCCGAGGTGATTGGATCAAGCCAGGCGCGGTTGTCGTCGACATAGGTATCAATCGGGTGACCCAAGGCGGAAAGCCGCGCCTTGTTGGCGATGTCGCATTTGCAGAGGCTGCTCACGTTCAAGCGATTACACCTGTCCCAGGCGGCGTGGGTCCGATGACAATCGCGTGTTTGCTCGCGAATACCCTTTCCGCATTCCGTCACACCTTGGCGGCGCGAAACAACTGAGGAACGAACAATGTCGAAATTTGCACTTCGCGTGAAATGTCGTTCCACCAGGGGCATAGTGGCTGCGATCTCCAGCTTTCTCGCTGATCAAACTTGCAACATCACGGACAGTGCGCAGTTTGACGATGTTGATACTGGCAACTTCTTTATGAGAGTGAGCTTCCGGTCTGAAGGTGGGCGAAACCTGGACGAGCTCCGCGTCGGCTTCGATCCAATCGCATCGCGCTTCGCGATGGATTCAGAATTCTTTGACGAGGCCGTGAAGCGAAGAGTTATCGTCATGGTCTCTCGCTTCGGCCACTGCCTCAACGATCTCCTCTACCGTTGGCGCATTGGCGCTCTCCCGATCGATATCGTGGCGGTGATCTCCAATCACATGGAATATCAAAAGGTCGTGGTGAATCACGACATTCCGTTTCACTGCATCATGGTAACGAAGGAAAATAAAGCCGAAGCGGAAGCCCAGCAGATGCTTGTAGTGACCGAGACCAAGGCCGAGCTGATCGTTCTAGCTCGCTACATGCAGGTTCTCTCGGATGAAATATGTCGGAAGATGTCCGGCCGCATTATCAACATCCACCATTCGTTTCTTCCTTCGTTCAAGGGCGCCAATCCCTACAAGCAAGCGTATGAACGCGGAGTGAAATTGATCGGCGCGACCTCTCATTACGTCACTGCCGATCTAGATGAGGGGCCGATCATTGAGCAAGACATCATTCGGGTGACACATGCGCAGTCCAATGAGGATTACGTCAGCTTGGGTCGTGACGTTGAAGCACAGGCCTTGGCACGGGCGATACACGCCCACATCCATGGCCGAGTTTTCCTAAACGGGAACAAGACGGTTGTATTTCCACCATCACCCGGTTCGTTCGCCTCAGAACGAATGGGGTAGCGATAGAAAGGTTCTGTCGCAAACTTTTCGGAAAGGTCATTTGCAGCTTCCGGCCTGCTCGGCGAATTCCGCCGCAATCATGGCTGGGACGAATGGGCACACGACCCCCGCTACACCAACGAGCACTGGCGGATGGAGAGCGTCTTCCTGCGCGCGAGGGATATGGCCATCGCTGAGGCGGCCGGAAACGCGTGAATGGAAATTGTGCCTCAGCTGACATTCCTATGACCTGAGCGTTTATCCGGGACCTCATTTCCATGATACAGAAACGGCAGTTGCGGCTCGGAGCGTAAGACGGCAGAGCTTGCCGCCACTACTCCGCAGCCTCGGCATAGTGCGCTGGCACATAGTTGAGAATGGGTCCGAGCCAGCGCTCCACTTCCGCGAGCGGCATGTCCTTGCGGCGTGCATAGTCCTCAACCTGGTCGCGTTCGACCTTGGCGACGCCGAAATAATAGCTTTCGGTATGCGACAGATAGATCCCCGACACAGACGAGCCGGGCCACATCGCATAGCTTTCGGTCAGGCTCACCCCGGCATTGCGCTCGCTGTCGAGCAGCCGGAACAGTGTGGCCTTCTCGGTGTGGTCGGGCTGGGCGGGATAACCGGGCGCCGGGCGGATGCCGCGATAGGGCTCGCCGATCAGCTCGTCCGGCGCCAGCTTTTCGTCGACCGCATAGCCCCAGAACTCCTTGCGCACCTTCTCGTGCATGCGCTCGGCGAAGGCCTCAGCGACGCGGTCGGCCAGCGCCTTGACCATGATCGACGAATAGTCGTCATTGGCCCTCTCAAATCGTTCGGCGATCGCCACCTCCTCGATGCCGGCCGTGACGATGAAGCCGCCGATGTAGTCGGGCTTGCCGCTGTCCACCGGCGCGACGAAATCCGACAATGCGACATTGGCCTTGCCGTCGCGCTTGGTCAGTTGTTGGCGCAGCGTGAAGAAGGTCGCCAGCTCCTGCGATCGCCCCTCATCCGTGAACAGCCTGATATCGTCGCCGGTGGCATTGGCCGGCCAGAAGCCGATGACGCCGCGTGGCGCAAACCATTTTTCGGCGATGATCTGCTTCAGCATCGCCTGCGCATCCTCGAACAGCTGGCGCGCGGCGGGTCCTTGCGCTTCGTCTTCGAGGATCTTGGGATAGCGCCCTTTCAGCTCCCAGGTCTGGAAGAACGGCGTCCAGTCGATGTAGCGCGCGAGTTCCGTGAGATCCCAGTTCTCGAAGACCTTCACACCTGTGAAGGACGGCTTCGGCGGCTCATATTCAGACCAATCGATCCGATGCGCATTGGCCCTCGCCTTGGCCAGCGGCAGCCGCTGCTTGTCGGCTTCGGACCGGGCATGCGCGTCGGCGACTTTCTTGTATTCGGCGCGCAACGTGTCGACATACTTCGCCTTGCTGTCATTCGACAGCAAGGACGACACCACGCCGACCGCCCGGCTGGCGTCGGTGACGTAGACGGTCTGGCCTTTCGCATAGCGCGGGTGGATCTTGACCGCCGTGTGCACGCGGCTGGTCGTCGCGCCGCCGATCAAAAGCGGAATGTCAAAGCCTTCGCGCTCCATCTCGGCGGCCATGTGCGCCATCTCGTCGAGCGAGGGCGTGATCAGGCCGGACAGGCCGATGATGTCGACATTTTGCTCTCGCGCCCTCTGCAGGATTTTTGCCGCCGGCACCATGACGCCGAGATCGATGATCTCGTAATTGTTGCAGGCCAGCACGACGCCGACGATGTTCTTGCCGATGTCGTGGACATCGCCCTTCACCGTCGCCATCAGGATCTTGCCCGCCGTCTGGCGTTCGCCATTGTCGATGCCATTGGCGGTATTGGCCAGCTTCTCGGCCTCCATATGCGGCAGCAAGCCGGCCACCGCCTGTTTCATCACCCGCGCCGATTTCACCACTTGCGGTAGGAACATCTTGCCGGCGCCGAACAAGTCGCCGACGACGTTCATGCCGGCCATCAGCGGGCCTTCGATGACATGCAGCGGGCGCTCGGCGGCCAGCCGCGCTTCCTCGGTGTCGGCATCGATGAATTCGGTGATGCCGTTGACCAGCGCATGGCTGATCCGCTGCGCAACTGGCAATTCGCGCCAGGCGAGGTCGCGCTCCTTGGCTTCCTGGCCCGCCGTGCCCTTGAAGCGTTCGGCGATCTCCAGCATGCGTTCGGTGGCGGTGCCGCCGCCTTTCGGTTGACGGTTGTTGACGACATCCTCGCAGGCTTCGCGCAGGTCGGGATCGATGGATTCGTAGACGGCAAGCTGTCCGGCGTTGACGATGCCCATGTCCATGCCCGCCTGGATAGCATGGTAAAGCAACACCGCATGCATGGCCTCGCGCACCGGCTCGTTGCCCCTGAACGAGAAGGACAGGTTCGACACGCCGCCTGAGATATGGACATGCGGCAGCGTCCCGGTGATCTCTCCCGTCGCCTCGATGAAGTCGACGCCGTAATTGTCGTGCTCCTCGATGCCGGTGGCAATGGCGAAGACATTGGGGTCGAAGACGATATCCTCGGGCGGGAAGCCGGCCTGTTCGGTCAAAAGCTTGTAGGCGCGGGTGCAGATTTCGACCTTGCGCGCTTTGGTGTCGGCCTGGCCGTCCTCGTCGAAGGCCATGACGACCACCGCCGCGCCATAGGCGCGCACGAGTCTGGCATGATGCAGGAATGCCGCCTCGCCTTCCTTCATAGAGATGGAGTTGACCAGCGGCTTGCCCTGCACGCATTTCAGGCCGGCTTCGATGATCTCCCATTTGGAACTGTCGACCATGACAGGAACACGGGCGATGTCCGGCTCGGCGGCGATCAGGTTGAGGTACTCCACCATCGCCCTCTTCGAATCGATCAGTCCCTCGTCCATGTTGATGTCGATGATCTGCGCGCCATTGGCGACTTGGTCGCGCGCCACGTCGAGCGCGGCGACATAGTCGCCCGCCGTGATCAGCTTGCGGAACTTGGCTGAGCCGGTGACATTGGTGCGCTCGCCGACATTGACGAAGGGAATCTCATCCGTCAGCGTGAACGGTTCCAACCCGGACAGGCGCATCTTGCGCACGATGTCGGGAATGGTGCGCGGCGGATATTTCCGCACCGCCTCTGCGATGGCGCGGATGTGCTCAGGCGTCGAACCGCAGCAGCCGCCAACGATATTGACCAGCCCCTCGCGGGCGAAATCCTCGATCTGCGCGGCCATGAATTCCGGGCTCTCGTCATAACGGCCGAATTCATTGGGCAGGCCGGCATTTGGATAGGCGCAGACAAAAGTGTTGGCGACGCCTGATATCTCGGCCAGATGCTCGCGCATGGCATTGGCGCCGAGCGCGCAGTTGAGGCCGATGGTGAAGGGGCTGGCATGGCGCACCGAATGCCAGAAGGCGGTCGGCGTCTGGCCGGACAGCGTGCGGCCGGACAGATCGGTGATGGTGCCGGAAATCATCACCGGCAGGCGCACGCCCTTCTCATTGAAGACCTCTTCTGCTGCGAAGATTGCCGCCTTGGCGTTCAGCGTGTCGAAGATCGTCTCGATCAGGATGATGTCGACGCCGCCATCGATCAGGCCGCGCAGCTGCTCGCCATAGGCGAGGCGCAATTCGTCGAAGGTCACGGCGCGATAGCCGGGATTGTTGACGTCGGGCGACATCGAGGCGGTGCGGTTGGTCGGCCCCAGCGCGCCGGCGACGAAACGGCGCTTGCCATCCTGCTGCTCGGCACGAACAGCGGCGCGCCGCACCAGCCGCGCGCCATCGCGATTCAGCGCATAGACGGCATCCTCCATGCCGTAATCGGCCTGGGTGATCGACGTCGAGGAGAAGGTGTTGGTTTCGAGGATATCCGCGCCTGCGATGGCGTATTGATAGTGGATCTCCTCGATTGCCTTCGGCTGCGTCAGGATCAGAAGATCGTTGTTGCCTTGCTGATGGCAGGCGCAGCCGGCGAAGGCCTCACCACGGAAATGATCTTCATCGAAACCCAGCCCCTGGATCTGCGTGCCCATGGCGCCGTCGAGGATGAGGATGCGCTCACGCGCCGCTGCCGTCAGCGCCGCAAGCACTTCCGACTCGTCGGGCTTTGCCGCGACGGAGCCGAACAATGCGTCCAGCGATGCAGAATTCTGCGACATTTTCATCCTCAAGACGACAGTAGTGTCCATTCACATAAAGACATCTTTATGTCAACATACGCGCTCCAGCCTGGGTGTCGCGCACCGGAGAGAAAGTTTTGTGTCAAAATCGGTCCAAAAGCAGATGAGATGGATGAGCGGCATGCTCTCGAAGCGGCTTGGGCGGCAGCGCTCAAGCCGGCGCCGCTCCCATGTGTCTCGACCGATGCAAACAATATTGTGGCCTTTGGCCCAAACTGTCCACTATCGAACGGACGCATTATAGTCGAACGTTTTGCATTTCGTGCGAAGCCCTCAAAGCAACAAAAGAAGACGCGCGCGGGGAGAAGGCGGCCGGCCCAACTTGAGTATCAGCGCGGAGCTACATCATCAGGATGGCACGTCACTTGCACATCAACTTTGGGAAGCCATCGTGACGGCAATTGCCCGCAAACCAAGGGAGATGACGATGGCAATTCGCCTGAATTGCTCGGAGCAACTGAAGATGGCTGAAGATCTGCAGGCGTACCATGCCGAGCCACGGGGACTGATTATGTGGCGAGCCGAGTTGAAGCAATTCATTGACGATCGGGCGAAACACAATAGTCGGCATTGTCTCGCCGTCTGAGGTTGGACGTGAAGGGACCGCGGGCGGGAATATCAGGCGAGAGCTCGGGTCAGAGCTTCCCATACCGCAAGCGTCGAGGCGACGGAGATCGGTCAGGAAATGCTGAGCGTTATGAGCGGGCTCGGGAGGAAGAGAATGCGGAAGGTTGAGAAGATCAGACGAAGCGCTGCTGCAGGCTCCTGCCGAATGAAAGCCCTGCATCGTCCGCTAACGCTTTCGCAGCGTTAGGTGGGAATTCTCAGTCTGCTGGTGCGGCTGACGCTATTCCTAAAACGCGACGAAACAGCTCGAATCTAACCAGGACGCAGGTCAGGGGCCTAGCGCGACACTTCTACAAAATCTCGAAATGAAGAGTACCAATATGACGGATAAACCCTCGGTCTCTATCCTGAAAGAAACCCGCGACAACGAGAAGCGGGTTATCATGCTTCCGCAAGGTGTTCGACAGTTTGTCGAGGCCGGTTTTAAGGTTTACGTTGAGCATGATGCCGGAGCCGCCTCGGGAGCGTTTGATGGGGACTACAAGGCGGCAGGGGGCGAAATCGTTTCAACAGACGAGGCTTGGACAGTTTCTCCATTCCTCTTGAAATATAAGTTTCCGAGCGTCGCCGAACGGCGGTACCTGTGCCGCCCGCTGCATATTGGCGCATACTTTTACCCAGGCGAAAACTACGAGCTAACGCACCACCTGCGCGAGCATGGGGTGACAGCCTATAGCTATGAGTACTTTCAGGCCGCAGATGGTTCGTTTCCGCTCATGACGCCCGATAGCGAGATCAGCGGGAAATTGGCTGTGCTCTTTGGGGCCCATCACCTGCTATCGACGCAGGGAGGGCTCGGCATAATGCTGGCTTCCCTACCGGGGATGAAGCCGCCGAAAGTCGTCGTCATCGGGCATGGAAATGTCGGCGCAGCAGCTGCTCGAACAGCCGCAGGTCTCGGAAACGAAGTTGTTGTCTTTGGCTACCGCGAGGAAAGCCTCCGCCGATTTGAGGCGACCGTTCCCTCGAACGTCAAATGCCTGATTGTCTCGCAAGAAGCCCTGGAGCGAGAGATACCCGACGCCGACCTGGTGATCGGAGCGACTTTGATTTCGACCTACGATACACCAGCGATGCTCACAGACGAACTCGTCAAGAAGATGAAGGAAGGCTCGATGATCATCGACGTCACTTGCGGCTATGGAGCAGGATACATCCCGACGGCCCATACATTCACCTGGATGGGCGCGGCACCATATAAGGTGCATGGCGTTTGGCACTACAAGGATCCCGTAATGCCAGCTCACGTGCATCAGACGGCGTCGATCGGGGCAACCACAAACCATACGCGTTATCTTATTAGTCTCGGCAAATCGATTTTCCTTAAGGATTTCCAGGACTCGGTTTCCCAAAAGGGCAAATTTGTTGAAAACGGTGAGATCATCCATCCGCACGTGATTAGCGACTTTGCCTTGATCGAGGCATTGGCCAAGAAATCCGCGTGAGGGGGCGGCCATGGCGATGCGGCATAAGATATCATATAAAGAACGGGCCGCGTACTACGATGTCGAATATACGGACACTGTAGACCATGCTTTTCTCGCCAGTCTTGTTGGTGGTTCTACGCGCTCGGTCCTTGAGATTCCGTGTGGGGTCGGGCGTAACGCGCTTAATTTGGCTCGAAGCGGATGTTCGATAGTCGCTGTCGACAACGAACCGGCTATGGTCGAACGGCTGACAGAAAAGGCTGAAAAACTCGGCTTCAACAATGTGTCAGCACTCGTTGGGGATCTCCGGACGTTGGACCTCGAAGAGCGGTTCGACCTTATCCTCGTGCCCCGAGAGGCATTTCAGCTGTTGGTAGACTTGTCCCAGGCGCGGCAGTCGCTCAAAGCGCTGCGACGGCACCTCTCGGACGATGGGACATTGATGATCGACCTATCGTCTTTCGCAAAGGTCAGGCCAGAACAGGCCTACCTCCAGCCAGACTATTTCGATCCTACTGCCCCTGATGGCAGTTGGCGCTTTGAGTGGACGCGCCCGCTAGCCGCCAGGCTCACGTTGTCTCGTCATCGTATGCAGCAACACAATTGTGACGGCACAGTCGACGTGTCGTTCAGACACATTCGTGACACTGAGACGGCCATCGACGAGACCGAGACGACCATTCGACTTAGGCCTTACTGCGTCGACGAGTTCACGGCGCTCTGCGTCGATGCTGGATTGAAGGTTGAAAAGGTGTTCGGCGACTACGGACGCAACTGGTACCAGCCGAACGACGCCCGAATGATTTTTCTTCTCAGCGCAACTACCGACATTCGGGACGATCAGCTCCCCCCGTCCGGGGTTATGTGGGAACTCGGCCGAGGGTTCCAGAACGACCGTGATGCCTTTCGAACGAAAGACCTGCAGTTGGTTCCAATGCGTCCGTCCGTCCGAGCTTATTTTGAGACCTATCTGACGGAGTATTTCTCCGGCCCCTTCATCAAGGGCCAAGGGGCCGAGGATATTTTGAAGGCGATGGCGGAATGGGGCGTTATGGGAAATGCTCTCGATCTGGGATCTGGAACTTCGACGCTGTTCTGGTATCTCCCAACCAAGGGAGTCAATCGCCTCTCTTGCTGCGACATCGCGCCTGAAGCCCTTAGCGTGCTAGCGAACTTCGTACGGAGCAATCAACCGCTTCCTGAGTGTTACGGTTGGGTAGCCGATCATTTCAAAATATCCAATCACTCGGTCAACCAGCTTCGCGAGCGCTTTGCCGAGTTCTTGATTTTCGACTGCCTGAAGCGGTGGCCAAGTTGGATGGACAGCCACCGATACGACTTGATCACTGCCTTCGGTAATCTAGCGATTTCGGGGACAGCTGACGCGTACGACGATTGCTTCCAGCACATCGCTGATCACCTTGCACCCACGGGCCGAACTATCGGAGCGGATTGGGCAAGGCGGCAGTCATTTGCGCAGAAGGATGGGCACGACAATTCGTATTTGAGCATCGAACTGATAGCCAGCGCGATGAAGAATGCGGGGCTCACCCCGCTGGAATGCCGTCGTATCGAGATACAGCGGGACCCACTTTACGACGCCATTTTCGTTTGGGTCGGCCAGAAAAATAGCTGAGCGATCTCCTTCGATATTTTGGAGCTTTTAGCATGTCGCACAATCGCGAAGGCGGTGCAGGTAGCTTTGTTTCAGTTAACGGCGTGATCTGCGCTGGCGCCCATTATATTGTCGATCTGTTCGCCGGCACAGGTTTGGCAATCCCGCTTTTATCGAAACAGCCATTACGAAAAGCGCACAGTCCGCTGGAGCCACTATACTTTTTTCAAACTTCCATCGGTTTTCACCCGAGGGTGTCTCAGGCGTACTGGTATTGGCGGAATCTCACATCAGTATCCATACTTGGCCAGAGCACAGCTATGCGGCATTAGATGTGGTTATGTGTGGCCGGGCCCGCCCCAAAGAGGCTATCGCCGTTCTGAAGGAAGAGTTCAAGCCGATCCGTGTCGTCGAGTATTTGCTTGCCCGCGGCAGAGCCGACAATGCCGACCAATACTCTCAACCGGATCGGATCGACTCCGAACGTTGGCTCAAGGGGCTTGAGCGCTAATTTTCGATTCATCAATCGCGCGTCGTCGATCTCGTGCGTCAGGCGCCCGTGATTTCGGGCACTGCATCCCGGCGGCCGCCAAGGCGAAGAAAGACCAGAGCTGCTCGATCACCGTAAAAGTGGGGAGTAGACGCTATGGGGCGAGCGGCGAGAGTGGGGCACCTTAGGCGCTGTTGGATCCACCATCAGAAGGAGGCACCCCATGTCGCAGTCTTTTGACGCGAGCCGGTCCCTTACCGCTCTTGAACAGGATAACACGGTCATCGCCGTCATCGAAATGAGCAAGGCGAAGTGGCTCGTCGCCGCGCTCGTACCGGGTCTCAAGCGCCAGCCCCTCAAGAAGATCGATGCTGCCGCACCATCACTGTTGAAGCTGCTGCAGCGCTGGCGCGACGAAGCCGGGCACACGATCAAGCGCATCGCCGTCACCTGTGAGGCGGCCGGCGTCGGCTTTTGGCTGGCGCGTTGGCTGTGGGCGCGCGACATCGAGGCCTATGCCATCCATCCCGCCAGCGTTGCGGTGTCGCGTGAGCACCGGCGCGCCCGTCTCGCCCGTGGTGACAAGGCGCCACAGGTGAGCGGGCTGACTATCTGCTGGAAGCGTTCTCAACGCCCCCCGCCACCACTCTTGCTGGTGTGGCGGGCAAGCTCGACGCTGTATTGCGTAAGGGCGAGGCTGGGAGGAATGCTCCGAATTCCCCTGGCCGCAAATCCGTTCCGCGCTGAACGATCTGGTGCGCTTCGGAAAGCTCGAACAGGGGCTTTCACGGTAAGCGGCGCTCTAGCCGGCAGGGTGGCAGCTGCTGCCGCGCCTGAAATACGACGATGGAGGGGAAGTCCGAGCAGCGCAGCGATTCGCAGGCGGCAATCGCAAAGTTTTGTTCACGCTGCCTAACTCGCTGAGCAGAAGACGATTGACGGGTGCCACTGGTGCCTTTCGAAAATTTCCCTGTGGATATTGCCTCTGTGACGACTTGGCGTCGTACCCGTTTGGTGGATGTTGAGTAGAAATAAGCAACTTGGGCTCGGGGGAATCATGAACAAGTTGCTTGTTGGTGCGGCAATGCTTGCCGCAGGCGTCTTCGGCGCGGATACATCTTTTGTTTCTTATATTAGAAGCTCTGCAGGGATGGCGGCCTTTGCGCAGGAGGCGCAAGGGACTTCGCCAGATGTTGGCGCACCATCGGACGGCGGCTTTGGTAATGGCGGGGCAGCGCTGGGTTCGGGAACAGCCTCCGGTACGGATGATGCTGGTGCAACGCCGGCGGCAAATGCCACGGGAGATGCCGCGCCCGCGGCCGAGGCTCCCGACGCGGCGGCCGAGGTAGGAACGACAGATCAGTCGACCGACAGCGAGGCCGCGCCCGAGGAGCCTGCCGCGACGACGTTGGCGACGACGACGACCTCCGAAAGCGGCGATCCGGAGGCGATCGGCACGCCGAAGGTGGATCTGCCGAAGAACTCTGGCAACGGCAATCTGGGCTATGCCATTGGCATCGACCTTTCGGACTTCCATGGCATCGAGCCGTCGATCGCGCTCACCTACGATTCTTCGCGCCGAACCAAGCTAGGTGCCCTCTACCAGGGCTGGCTGGGCTATGCCTGGGGTCTCGGCGGTTTCGATGTCATCGAGCGGGCAAGCCCGGGCTATGGCATGCCGGCCTTCGATGCCGCCTGTACAGCTCACCTCACCCCTGCCAAGCACCCTCTTTGCGTAGATCATCCATCGTCCGTGAAATGCCTTCGCGCAGGATCGCCACCGTGTCGTCGATCTGCTCTCGGCTGATGATCAGTGGCGGCGACATCACGCACATGTTGATCAGCGGCCGCACCAGGAGGCCGAGCTCATAGCAATGGGCATCGATACGTTTTCCGACATCCTTGTCGAGCTGCAGCGGGTCCTTGCTTTCGCGGTCGGCGACGCATTCGACACAGCCCATCAGTCCCAAGCCCCTCACCTCGCCGACCAGCGGCAACTCTTCCAGCGTCTTCAGCTGCGCCTGGAAATAGGGGGCGACCGCCTGCGTATGCGCAAGCACGCTTTCTTCCAGCAAATCGAGGTTTTTCAGCGCCACCGCACAGCCGACGGGGTGGCTGGTGTAGGTCAGCCCATGACCGAACATCGCATCGGGATGGTTCGAGCGGCGCAGTTGTTCCAGCAGCCGTTCCGAGATGATGACGCCGCCGAGCGGGAAAATAGCCCGAGGTGACGCCCTTGGCGAAAGTGATCATATCGGGATCGATGCCGAAGACCTCGCCCGAGGCGAAGACATGGCCAAGCCGGCCGAAGCCCGTCACCACCTCGTCGGAGACATAGAGGATGTCGTTGTCGCGGCAGATCTCGCGGATGCGCTTGAGATAGCCGTCGGGCGGCACGATGACACCGCCCGAGGCCTGCACGGGCTCACCAACGAAAGCGCCGATTCTGTCGGCGCCGACCCGGGCCACCGTGTCGCGGAACTGCTCGACCAGGAAATCGGTGAAGGCGGCAAGGCTCATGCCTTGCGGCCGGCGGAAAGGATCGGGCGAGGACAGCTTGATCACCAGCTCGTCGGCGCCATCCATCCAATCCCTGTCGCGCGGGCGGCCGTTGAGCGAGGCCTTCATCCTCAATTGTTTACGGCGGGAGGGCGAGCTCAGCCGCATGGAAGTAGCGGCGATGACGGGCCTCAGCCCAGCCGCAGTGTCTGGCGTTGCGGGCGAGTTGATCGAGGAAGGCATCGTTGTTGAAGGCAAGAGCGCGCAAAGCAGTGGCGGCCGTCGCCCGATACCGCTCAGTATCAATTACGCAAGGCATTGGTCCATCGGCTTCAAGCTATCGCAGCACCGGCTAGAGGGTACGCTCACCGACCTCTCCACCCAACCGATCGGCACTTGCGAGTTGCCGCTCGCTGACCATGAGCCGGCCACGGTCGCTGCAGCGGTCCAGAAGGGCGTCTCCACACTCCTGCGGAATAGGCGCGAAGGTCGTCAGAAACTTGTCGGTGTTGGCATGGCGATGCCCGGGCTGATCGACGTGAACAGAGGGATTTGCCTGGTATCGCAGCGCTTCGACTGGAGGGACGTGCCGATAGCGGCACTTATTGCATCACGCATCAGTGTGCCGGTCTGGGTCGACAACGACGTCAATGCATTCGCAATAGCTCAGCAGCTGTTCGGCCACGGGCGTCGGCGCAACTCAGTGCTGGTGCTGATCATTGGAACCGGCGTCGGGGCGGCGTTTATCTTCAACGGTCAGATCCATCGCCGTGCGCGTTTCGCTGCTGGCGAGATCGGATTCCCGGTCAAGGAAGACGCCGGCTCGATCGCCACCGAGGAGCGGCTGAGCTGGGATCGACGCTTGTCGGAACCGGCGATAGTCCGCGCTTGGCAGGAGATCCGCAAGCGCTCCCCCAAGACCCCTGTCGACCTTCAGCAGGCCGCAGCGAAGTGCGACCGGCTCGCATTAGAGTATCTGCGCGAAGTCGGTTGTGACATCGGGCGTCGGGTAACCGCAATGATCGATCTGGTCGATCCGGAAGTTGTCATCGTTGGAGGCGAGGCGGTCCGCTTCGGCCCTGCGCTCGTCGACCCCCTCGTGAACACTGTCAGAGAATCCTCGTTTGAGAAACCGCCAGCGGTCGAAATCGACTGGGACAACAATGTGTGGTCACGCGGGGCAGCAGCCCTGGCCATCCAGCAGTTTTTCGACTTTGAGAGCACGGCCGGATTTGAACGAAAAGCCAACGCGAGATGAGCGAGCCTGAGGACCCTCTCATGATCAAGGTAAGGCAGCTAGCCCACGAAGCGCCAAGCCGACGGCACCGAGCACCGCATCATTCTCCGCCAGCTTTCCGATCATGACGCGGGTGCGCATCGGGGAAGGCACATCGCGTGCCTTCATCAGCGTGTGCTTTTCGTAGACCGCAACGAGAGGCTTGAGCAGCATGTCGCCTGCTCGCGTCATACGCCCGCTGACGATGACGAGCGGCGGATTGATGATCGTGCCGATAAGGGCGAGCCCTCGGCCGGCCTGTTCCGCCATGTCCTCGATCATTCGACGCGCGCCCACATCACCCTGGGACGCCATCGCCGACACGTCGTAAATAGTGATGATGCGCCCATAAAGCCTCGACATCTCTTGCAGGGAGCGATCGACGCCAATCTGAACTTCGAGGCATCCACGGTTGCCGCAGCGGCACAATCCGCCATTAGGCTCGATGCTCATGTGACCGAATTCGCCGCCCCCTCCGGCGACCCCAGTGATAACTTTGCCGTTGCGAACGATCGCGCCGCCCACACCGAGATCGAGTTTCAACAGGACGAAGTCTTCATAACCGGCGGCTGCACCCCACATCATTTCGGCCAGCGCCGAGCAGTTGCTCTCGTTGTCCGCGAAGACCGGCTTCTCCAACACGGCGCCGAAAATCTGCGAAATGTTCACTCCCGCCCAGGTTGGCATGCCGTTGGCGCGCTGCACCATGCCCCCAGGGCTGACCGGCCCGCAGACCGAGACGCCGACGCCGAGCAGGGCCGAGATGTCCAGCCCGCAAACCCCGTAAGCCACGGTCACGATGTCCCTCACGACGGCCGCCGCGCATTGGGGCGAATAGCCCGGTTCAACTTCGATACTTTTCTCCAAAATTACTGAATGTGAGACATCGGCGATCGCCAGGCGGATGTCCTGCTGGTTGAGGTGAACGCCCACGCACGTGCCGGCACGCGGATTGAGCGTTAGCGGGGTCGCCGGTCGGCCGATTGCCCTAGGGGTGCTATTGGTCGCAGGTCCCTCAATGACAATTTCCAAGAGCTTCAGCTCCCCCACCGCGGTTGACACGGTAGAGCGAGCAAGTCCGGTGAGCCGGGCAACCTGTGCGGCCGACAGTGGCCCGCGCTCACATAGCGCCCTCACGATTTGGCTGGTGACGAAAGCTGACGTTGCGTTGCCCAGCAACGATCTCAGCGCATTCTCATTCAAAATTTCGCCTCACATCCGGCGCCTCTGCGCAATTCGTTTGTCTCAAAAATTTCCCAGCCAAGCTTAGGCCTCCTGACCGATGATGTGGAGGGAGTGCCCTCACCGTGCTTCACCCTACAACTGGCAAGGTCCGCGACTTCACAATGCTCCGCAAGGTGGCCATTCTGGATACGGCAAAGCTGAGATGCCATCGCGTCGATTCTTCTGTTTGTGGACATATTCCAACGAAATCGCCTCCGTGCCTGCCGGAGAAGGCGTTTAAGGCTGCCACTTGGTCGTCTGCGGCCACGATGGCCGAGATCTGCAAAGTTCAAATCAGCGAAAGCGAATGAGGCCGCCATCCGATGCTTGTAGCCATGTACGCCAACGCCGCCTTGCGGAAGTCCCAATACTCGGCAGCCGCGACCTGTTAACGAAGATGGCGAAGCTCGAAGGACAATCGCGGCTCGCTCTGTTCGCTTCGTAGCTTGCCGTCCGCACCGCGAGCAACACGAGAACTGCCAACACCGCCTGAAACGCCTCGGCCATCATATCAAACAGTCTCGCTAGCAGGTACGCCCGTGCGAACCATTGACATCCGCGATCATCCTTGAAGTTGCTGCATAAGCGTCGAGAAGTCCGCAACTTCCCAATGCTCGGCGAGATGCCCATTTTCAATTCGGTAGAGCCGAAACGCCATTGTATTGATCTCTCTGCCAGTGGCCTTGACACCGGCGAAATCGCCTTTGTGCGTCCCGCGGACGGCATTCAGGACAGCAACCTGGTCGCCTTCGGCGACGATCGCCGAAATCGGTAGCTTCAGATCAGCAAACGCTGAGTGAAGCCCCGCGAAGTACTGCTTGAGCGCCTCGCGCCCCCGACCTTGCCCAGCCAGATGGTCGTCATAATCCTGCGTAACGATCTCGTCGAAGACGCTGAAATTCCCGCTTTCGATGGCGGCGAAGAATCGCCGCACCAGTGCTTTGTTCCCTTCTAAGTTTGAGGACATACCGCCTTCTCCAATTCAACCTTTCGCTGCCATCGTGGCGCGTGCTGGTCATCCGAGTTGAACGAATTCCTGGCCGGAAACACCACCGCCGAACTGCTGCGCACGGCCGCCTTCAGCGATACCGCCCAGATCGACGGCGGCGAAGCCGAGGCGCTCGACAAGGTCCACGACAGCGAGCCGAGCCGATGGATCGTCACCCGAGACGAACAGCACACGACGGCCGCCGAGCACCGCCGGGTCGGCCCCGAGGATTGCGGCCGGAAGCGTGTTGAAGGCCTTGACCACACGCGCACCCGGGACGGCGTCAGCAACGATCTCCGTCGACAAACGACCCTTGAGGTCGCGCGGCGAGAACGCCGGGAAGTCGATCGCGTTCGTGGCGTCGACCACGATGCGGCTGTCCCATTCAACATCCTTCACTGCATCCTGTACTGCGTCGAAAGGGATAGCCAAAATGACGACGTCGGCCCGGAGAGCTTCGGAGGCAGTCACAGGCTTTACGATGGGCCCAAGTTCACTAACCAAACCAGCCAAGCTCTTTAGGCCCTTCGAGTTGGCGATGGCGATGTCGATTCCGTTGGCAACGAAACGCCGAGCGAGCGCGGTGCCGATCGCTCCCGATCCAACGATGGCGTAGTTCATCTTTTCGCCCTTCCTGATTCGTCAGCTTTCGCGGTCGGAGGCGGCTTTGCGTAACCGTTTCCCTTTCAGAACATTCCATTTGCATTGGCGCGAGGAATGTTTGGCGCGATCAACGGGGCCGAGTTCTGCGGATCGCCGACCACCTGCAAGGTGTCCCAATGCTCGATCGCTTTGCCGTTGGCATCCATTTTGTAGATGTCGACGCCGGCGATCCCGGTGTCATTCGGGTCGTCGTTGAAAAGATTCAGAAAATTCACATGGGCCCAGACGTAGTCGTCGAGGGCGATGATTTTGTGGACCACGACGCGCGCCAGAGCGCGTTCCTTGTTGATCTGGCCAAAAAACTGCGCCAGGGCGACTGGCCCATCTGCGATCAGGGGATTGTGCTGGATGTAACCCGGCGCGATGAACTTGGGCACATATTCTTCCGCCTTCTTCTGGTTGATCACCAGATCATAGAAGCCAAGGATGTTGTCCTTATTGCGAACGGCACGGCTGTCGTTGCCGTCTACGAGCTCAAGCATGGGGTATCTCCTTCTTATGAAGTGTGGATTTGCTGGAAGGCCCTAGCTCAGGCCGGCGACTTGAAGCCGGAGCCCATCCAGTTCAGCGTCGGACTTCTCGCGAGCTGCGCGGAGCATTTCGTCGGCGTCCTGTCCCAACGGCGCGCGGCTCGGTGCAGGTACCTGTTCGGCCAGTTCGACGATACGCTTCGCGGCCGCAGCCGACTCGAGCCCACTGCTCTGCATGCCGTTGAGCGTGTTCGCGAAGGTTTCGAATGTTTGACCGTATAACTCGCGCTGTTCAGAGGTCATATCGTCCGCGACCCGCTTTAGAGCGGCAGCCGTTTTCGCCGGTCCCCCAGTCTTCATATTGCCTGCCGCAGCCACCACGACATCGATGCCGAAGCGCTTCAGCTCGGCACGGTAGACGGCCGCAAATACCTCCATGGCGGCCTTCGATGCGCCTGATGGCCCATTGAACGGGAGCGGTACGCTGGCGGTCCAGGTGCTCACCTGGACGATGCGACCGCGCGCCTTCCTCAATGCGGGCAGGAACGCATTCATGACCGAGAGGGCGCCGAACACGTTGACGTCGAATTCGCGCCGGATGGCGTCGAGCGGCAAAATCTCGATCGGGCCGGGGGTAAGGATCCCTGCGTTGTTGATCAGAAGATCGAGGGCGCCATCGCCGAGCGCGTCGGACACGTCGTCAGCCCAGGCTTTCACGGCCTGTTCCTTGGTCATGTCGCAGACGGTCAGGCTGACGCGTCCACCGGAGGCGTCCTTCAGATCCTGGACCTCTGCGGCGGACATGGCCGTGCCGAAAACAGTATAGCCCTTGGCCGCCAGTCCGAGCGCGATGTCGCGGCCAAGGCCACCGCCAGCGCCGGTGACTGCGGCGGAGCGTCTCAAGTGTTCAGAAGAGTTCGGCATTTGAGGTCTCCTTTTCAGTCGGTGCCCCGTGCTTTGACCGCGCCGCGCGGACGATCGGCGCTACTTCGGTTCCGAGCAGCTCGATCGAGCGCTTCATCGCAGCGGTTTCGAGGGATGCCGTGCTCATTTGGAAGGTGATCCTCGATACGCCGCCGAGTGCGCTGTCGGCATCGAGCATCTTGCTGGCGACGGTGTCCGGATCACCGATCAGAAAGGCGCCCTCCGGGCCGCACATCGCCTCGACTGCTGGCGCGACGGTGCAAACCAACCGCGTTCGCGGCCAATCGTCGTTGTCAGATGCGCCCAGCCGGGGAAGAAGGCATCCTTGGCTTTTGCGATGGTCTCTCCGACGAAGCCCATCGCATGGGCACCGACTGTGAGTTGCTCAAGCGCGTGCCCGGCGCGCAGTCCGCTCTCGCGGTAGAGATCGACGAGCGGGCGGAAGCGCTCAAAGCTGCCGCCGATGATCGCGACCATCAGTGGGAGGCCGAGCGTTCCGGCGCGTGCGAAGGATTGCGGCGTACCTCCGACGCCGAGCCACACCGGCAGGCGCTGCTGATGCGGCCGGAGGAAAACGCCTTGCCCGGTGAGTGCCGGGCGGAAGCGCCCCTCCCACGCGAGGTGGGTCTTCTCGCGAAGCTTGAGGAAGAGCTCGAGTTTCTCCGCAAAAAGATCGTCATAGTCCTCCATCCGAAAGCCGAACAATGGATAGGCCTCACCGAAGGAACCGCGGCCAACGACGATCTCGGCACGCCCCTTCGCGATCAGGTCGAGGGTTGCAAACTCCTGAAACACCCGCACAGGATCGGCGGCGCTCAGGACCGTGACGGCGCTCGTGAGGCGGATACTCTTGGTGCGGGCAGCCGCGGCCGCCAGAATGATCGCGGGTGCGGAATCGAGGAATTCGGCACGGTGGTGCTCGCCGATGCCGAACACGTCGAGGCCGACGTCGTCGGCAACCTCGACCTCCTCGAGGAGATCGGCCATGCGGTCGGTTGCCGAAGGCAGTTTGCCCGTCGCCGGATCAGGGAGGATTGCCGCGAAACTGTCGACACCGATTTCCATAACACCTCCTTGCAATGTGTTGTCAGCCGCGGGGCGCAATGCGCAATGGGTCAGGAGGCAGCGGGATGAACTCGGTCTCGCCAGCGATCTCGGGAAAGCGCCCCTGCCGCCAGTCGTCCTTCGCCTGTTCGATCCGGTGCTTGGAGCTCGAGACGAAGTTCCAGTAGATGTGGCGCGGCTCGGGAAAGGGTTCTCCGCCCACCATCATCAGATGGGCGCCGCTGCGCGCTTGCAGCACGATCTCGGCGCCGGGCTTGAAGACCACGAACTGCGCTTCGCCGAAGCTGCCCGTCTGGCCCGCGACTTCAATCTCGCCCGAGACGACAAACATCGCGCGCTCGATATGCTGGGCTGGGACCTGCAGGCGCGCGCCGGGCTTGAGCACGACATCGACATACATCAGGTCCGAATAAACCGGCACCGGCGAGCGTTCTCCGAAAGCTTCGCCCGCAACGATGGTGAGCGAGACTCCGTCCGCTTCGAGCGCAGGCAAGAAGTCTTCGGCATGATGGGAGAAACCCGGCTCCATCTCTTCCAGGGCCTTGGGCAGGGCGACCCAGATCTGCTGGCCGAACATCGCCCCGCCCTGCGTCTGGAATTTCGCAGGCGAACGCTCCGAATGGACGATGCCCCTGCCCGCCGTCATCCAGTTCACGTCGCCGGGCCGGATTGTCTCGACATTGCCGGCGCTGTCGCGATGAACCATCTCGCCCTCGAGTAGATAGCTCAGCGTCGAAAGGCCAATATGCGGATGCGGCCGGATCTCCGGGCCGGCCCCGGCGCGGAACACGATCGGTCCGAAATGGTCGAGGAAGATGAAGGGACCGACCGTCCGGCGCTGCGCAGACGGCAGCGCGCGACGAACCTTGAAGCCATCACCAAGATCCCGAACAGGTGGAAGCAGAACCTCTTCCACCGCTAGGTCGACCGTCGCACTCGAAATGGTCATTGCCGCCTCCTGTGCGTGGCGTGGGTCAGGCGGCTTTAGCGAGCGCCTGCATTGCACCCGAGAGCGCAGCCTCGCGCGCTTCAGGCCCGAAGCCGATCTTCTCGGCGTGGATGAAAGTGACATCGGTCAGCCCGATGAAGCCCAGAAGGGTCCGCAGATAGGGTTCCTGGAAATCCATCGCCTGAGCGGGACCTTCAGAGTAAAGACCGCCCCGAGACTCGATGACGAAGACGCGCTTGCCGGTCAGCAGCCCCTGCGGACCCGCCTCCGAATAGCTGAACGTCTCGCCAGCACGCAGAACGTAATCGAACCAGGCGCGCAGGCCGGTCGGGATGCTGAAATTGTACATCGGCGCGCCAATCACGACGGCGTCCGCGGAGCGGAGTTCGGCAATCAGTTCGTCCGAAAGAGCTCGGGCGGCGAGTTCCGTGTCGGTCGCGGGCTCGCCGCGGACACCCGCCACATCGGCGGTGGTAAGATGCGGAACCGGCACGGTACCAAGGTCGCGACGAATAACGGTTGCGCCGGGGCTGGCCTCCAGCAAGCGGTGAACAGCTTCCTCGACCAGAATTTTGGAAACGGACCGGTCGCCAAGAACACTGCTGTTGAGGACCAGAATACTTGCCATAACACTCTCCTTGGTACTGACCGATCCAAGATGCTGTTCAAAGGCGCGCGACGGTAGCCTCGCACAGCGCCAAGCTGTGTCGCGAAAACTGGAACGGCTGCGTCGGACGTAAACCTAGATCGAGGCGGCTGCGTATTCACCGCAGCGGCGTGCCGAAGGCTGCATGACTATGCCCGTATAGCCTCGCCTGCCTGTTGCTTCGGTATATCGAGCGCGGTCACCGCTCGCTTTCCGCTTCCCGCCCACGGCCATGATCACCCGCGTGCGGCGCCTCGTATGTCTCCCAACGGCATCGACTGCACTGAAGCCAAGAAGGCCAGAACCGGATCGCATGATCCGTCGTTTCGTCCGCGGCTTTTTACTTCCGCAGCGTATTCCACGGTGCATCGCTGGAGACATCGACCACCTCGTACCCTGTCGGTCTGACGGAGGGTCCGAGGATTGCGGCGATCTTCGCGGGCTGGTCGCCGGTATTGAACGAGGCGTGCACGACATCTGCCGGGATGAAGGCGGAATCGCCGGGACCGAGGATGCGCTTCTCACGATCGATCCACTGCTCGACCTGCCCGGCAAGGACAAGCACCACCTCTTCTTGGTCGGGATGCTTGTGGAAACTGTGTCCTTTGCCCGGATCGAAATTGACCTCGATCACCGTGAGTTGCTTTGCGCCCGTACTGGGCGGATCGCTGAGCCGCCGGGACGATCCAAAGTCATCGACCTTGAGCTGGGCTTCATTCGCGATAACGAATCTACCAGGCATCGGATTGCTCCCCACATTTGTTCTCTGATTTGGCAGCTCTTGAGTTTGACCGAATGCCGCATCAAACGGCAGAGCGGCGCTCAATGCTCCACGCGCGCTAAGCGCAAGGACGTCTCTTCTCGTCTCCGTCATTGCTGCTCCTCCGGTGGAAGCGAGGCGCTTAATGTTGAGTGGTATCGCTCCGACGGTGCGATGCGGTAGCCCTGCTGTTGGTCAAGCTGTGTCGCGAAACGCGGAACGCTAATGTTGGACCTTGAAGACCTACAAACGGGTGTCGACGGGGCGAGCTTAACAGGTCTTCGCCTTCGGCGCTGCATCACGCGTCGAATGGATATGTTTCGATGGGCCGGCGCAGCCGGAACGCGGAATTGTAAAACGCGGTAGCCTCTACGGCTCCGGCGATCGGCAGTTGATGCACCGCAGAGAACGCCGAAGCTCCGGTAAACATCAGCGAGCCGTCCCCGGACCAGATTTCCCCAGCGTAAAACTCCAGTGCCGACCGCACGAATTCGCACACGGCCAGGGGACCGCCGGGAACCGCCGAGCCGATGACCCGCAATCCGAACGCCTTGACGACCTGCGGATTGTCCGCACTGATTTCGCCGACCAATTGGCTGGGGCGGAAAATCCCTTGCGCCAGCACAACGTCGGCCGGTCGCGACAACCGGCCCGTGACCAGCCCGTACACATTGGACTGGTTCATGTCGAAATCGATCTCGCCCAGCAGCTTCGGATACCCCTCTCTCTCTCCCGCCCGGCGAGCATTCCTCGTTCGTTCGAAATGAAGATGTGCGGAACAAATCCGACCTCTTCGCCGCGGAAACGCGCGTGGATGATGTGGATGTATTCCCAGAACGGACCGACGCTGCTGAACCCGTAGGACAGGAACGTCACCGACACTTTGGTGTCTTGTTCGATTTCCAGGTCGGCAGGCAGCAACGCCGCCGCCGCCTCCGCATTCGTCCGATAGCTGAACGTCACCTGGTTCACGCCCCTGAACGACGCGTTTGTGAAACTCAGAGGGTCTGTATGTACTGGCATCGTTTGTGCCAGGATCCCGAGTCAGTTTGCCACGCATTGTCACGTCGCTCCTTCCGCCAAGTTTCCGGTCCCCAAGCCGAGCCTGCATCGAGAAGCGAGCCCCGGGGGGCGTCATTCAGAGAGCCGAGGCTGCCTGCGAGGCGATCACTGCGTGGCGCCCGCAACTCGCCATCAGCAGCCAGTCATGGCGCATCTCGTCAGGGAAAACGCTGCGGCCTTGCGAGCTTCTGAGCCTCGGGCATGTACCACTTGATGACGTCCCGGGCCGGGTCGGCGAGCGCCGACTTCCAATCGCGGAACAGCTCGGTGACCAGCGCGAGAGACGTATTCGGGACCGCACCGGCTGCCGTCAGGCGTTCGATCGCGGTGCGGTGGGCGAGCTGTGACATGCCGCCAACCGCGTCGACGACGAACATGGCTTCGTAGCCATCGTCCATTGCGTCGATGACCGGGAATGCCAGACAGATCTCGGTGTAGAGCGCGCCGAAGATCAGCCTCTTCTGCCCGTCTTTTCGACAGCGGCCCGGAATGCGGCATCTTCCCAGGCATCCATCGAGCTTCGGTCGATGACTTCGACGTCGCACAGTTCGTCCCTGATCGAAGCTCGGGTCGGACCGTTCACGCCCATCTCAACGCCGACCGTGCTCAGCACCACAGGGATGTTGAAAGCTTTGGCGGCCCTGATCAGAAACCGGACGTTCAGATCGATCTCGTCCGGTGTCGTCTCGGACTTCACGTTCTCCAACATCTCTTTCTGATAGTCGATCAGGATGAGCGCGACCTGTTCCGCAGTCCAGACACCGTGGGCTTCACTCATAACGATTTCCTTTGTCTGGGCATGAGTAGGACACGCGACCGGGTTTGCTGATGCCCGGTCGTCCCAAATCATCGGCTGGTTTGCTTCAATGCACGGGCTGGGTCCGGCGGGCATCCAGGCTTAACGAGCCCGCGCCGAAGGCAGCGACCTGAAGCAGACCACCGGCAATAGCGATGTTCTTGAGGAAATGGATCAGTTGGTTCTGGTCCGCGAGATCATGGTGAAACGCCAACGCGGCCGCCACGCTAAAGCCCGCCAGGACCAGGGCGATGATCCGTGTCTGATATCCAATCACGAGCAACACCCCGCCTCCGACCTCGACGATGATCGCGATCAGGTAGCCGAGAAGCGGTGCCGGAAGACCCGCCGAGGCGATATAGCCTTGTGCCATCGCGGGGGCCGCGATCTTGCCGAGGCCGCTCAGAAGAAACAGAACGGCGATCAGCACACGGCCGGCAGCCGCAAGTGTCGTGGTTTGATTTTGCATTCGTGATACCTGCGCTGTCTGAAAAGGGTGGTCAGAGGCCCATCGGCCTCCACCAATCCACACATATCGTTCCAGAAGGCGATGTGGTAGTGTTACACCAAGCCAAGCTGTGTCGCGAAAAGTGGAACGCTCATGTTGGACCTTGAGGACCTGCAAACATTTGTCGAAGTGGCCGATGCTGGCGGCGTCTCGCCGGCCGCCCGCCGGCTCGGGGTCTCCAAATCCATCGTCAGCCGGCGGCTGTTCCGGCTGGAAGCGGAACTTGGTGTGCAGCTTCTCGCACGGACCACCCGGGGCGCCGCGCTGACCGAAGCCGGCGTCACGTTCCGCGACCACGCGGCCCGTGTCTGCACCGAGATCGACGTCGCGCGGGAGACCATCTTGCCCGCTGGCGAGCTACGCGGGCGCCTGCGGATCGCAGCGCCGCTCTCCTTCGGAACAACACATCTGGCGCCGGTGTTTGCAGAACTTGCGAAGCGCCACCCGCTGCTGAGCGTGCATGCGTCTTACAGTGATCGCTTCGTCGATCTTGTCGGAGAGGGTTTCGACTGCGCCGTACGTGTCGGCTATCTCGTCGACTCCAACCTGATCGCGCGTCGCATAGGACCTATCCACGGAAGGCTCGTCGCGAGTCCGGATTACATCAAGGAGCATGGAGCTCCAGAGACGCTTGACGACCTTCCGATGCACCAAGCCGTGTTGCAGGGTACGGAAGCTTGGCAACTTATCGACGCAGACAAGACTGTTACCGCTCACCCGCAGGGACGGTTCAAGGCGGACAACGGCGTCGCGCTCGTCGCCGCGGCAGTGGCGGGCCTAGGGATCGCCGCGCTGCCGGATTTCCTGACCGAGGACCATTTGGCTTCCGGCGCCTTGGTGCCGGTGATGACACGCTATCAGTTTCCTGAGGCCGGCATATATGTCGTCCGACCGCCGGGACAGCACCCGGCGCGGAAAATCCGGGTGCTCACCGAACTGATGATCCAACATTTCGGCTCGGCGCCGGGATAGGGTAAAGGCGAACCAAGGCGCACCCGTGAGCATCGAGATTGATCGCGGCCTCCACCGGCGCGCCGATTACAAGTCAGCTCCCGACAGTATCGCCGGCACTGCAACAGGCGTCTCCAGAGTGTTCAGGACGAAAAGCAGTTGCCGATCTTCCGCTTCATCTAAAGTTCTTGGATGGCAAGAGCTGTCAGGAATCGGGCGACATAGGGGCCCAACGCTACATTTCGCATCACTCATGCGAGTCCAATGTCACGGCGATGCGGTGATGCCGCCGCAGACGTAGACGTAGAGCGTACGGCCGTTGATAAAACCTTCAGGCATCGGAGGCGAGGAAGACGCCGCCACCGCGCCCTTGCTGCGCGGGTTCCGACGACGCTTCGCTCAGGTCCGTACCCTAAGGGCTTGCTCCAGCCGATCGGCAATCTGTGTGACGATATAGGCAATAACCATATAGATCACGACGGCAATTACGAAGGCTTCGAGGTAGTAGAAGTTCAGCGCGGCGGTCAGCTGGGACTGGGCGAATATATCGACGACCTCGATGGCAAATCCGAGTGAAAGCGCCTTCATGATGACCATCATCGAGGTTGTCAGGTCGGGAATTGCGTGAGAGCCACCTGAGGAAACAGAATCCGTCGGAACAATTGGCCGCCGATGGCAGATGCGGCTCCAATTGGTGGAACCTCCTAGTGAGAAACGGAGGTGCCGGATACTGGCCGCTCAAATTTCTATTGTAGCTAGCTTAACTTTAAGTACGTTGATCATCTAAATTTCTCTGTAACGCCGGCAATTCTCGGATGGGGTTTATGCCTTCCATTCGAGGAAACGCGCGGGCCTTGTTTGCCGATCACGGCAACTCCGTGAGTGCCATCGATGAACTGATATTCCCAGTGCCAAAAAGCTTCTGTTTCTAGCGACGAATTTACTGTCAGGACGATAACATGCGGGTCGTTAGTGCCATTTGGATTTTGCTTCGTCGACTGCCACGGCCCTTGCTGTCCGTCACGCTGCTGGGCTGGGCTTTTATGGTCTGGTCAAAGATGGTTCCCACAACACCTGATCTTTGTTTAAGGGGAACATTCGCGCAGGCGCTTACGGCTAGGGCTGAAGCGGCGGTTGCAGGGGTGACCTGACGCTGGTCGCGTTATCGTGGTGCGCTATGCTGATGGGGATGATGGCCCCGCTGCTGGCGGCGCCGTTGGCCCATGTTTGGCAGCAGACCATTGGGCCTCCGCGGTAGCACGCAAGTTTGCTGTTCATGTTTCCCTACCTCTTGGTCTGGCTGGCAGTCGGCGTCGTCCTGATCCCGATTGTGGACCTGATCCAGGTGTCATTCTTGCCAGCGCTCTTCGGCGGGGCCATCGCTCTGATTCAAAGGCCGCAAGCGCCACATCATTACCGACACCGAGGGACACTTGGTCGGGCTGACGGTGCACACGGCTAACATCCAGGACAGGGATGGGGCAGTCGGCGTCAGCGCCTCCATTCGACGGCTTTATCCCTGGTTACGCCATCTGTTCGCCGACGGCGCCTATGCCGGAGAAAAACTGTCGCAGGCTCTGGCCAATCTCGGCACATGGACCATCGAAATTATCAAGCGCTCCGGCGCGGCCAAGGGCTTTGAGGTGGCTCTTCTCCGCTCGACGATGTGGAAAGGATAGGACTGGCATTCGCGTCGTGTAACTTAGACGTCCGCGCCTTAATGCGGCAAGACCGGTCGCATCTATGTTTGAGGGCATCGCGTTGAAACACCAAGAGCGCTAAGGGAGAACAAGCGGTGATTTTGGTGGGCGATCGCTATGATCGCTGCCCGGGTCGCCCGCAGTCAACTGTGCCGGCCATGGGAACGAGTTAGGAGCGCCAAATCCGGCTATTTAGTTGCGCGCGAGGAACATGAAAGCCGCGATCAGCCTTCGGTAGTTCCGGCCTGTCTGGAGCACCTATCAAATTGCTCTAGTCGACTGGAATCGCGCCAAATCACCAGTACATACATCGGCTACTTGAGCTTCGCCTCAAGCTTTTCGTCCCCAAAAGAATTACCTCCCAGGTGTGGCTCGATATCCGAAGCTTTATGATCCTATCCCACATCCGAGATATCCCCTCCGATCGATAATAGTGTTGCAGACGCGCCACTGCAATTGCTTACCGCGATCACTTCCGAGGATTGCTGATCCCGAGGACGTACATCAATAGGGCGTGGCGAGGATCGACTCGCCTCAGCCAATCGGACCGAGCGTACATCCGATCAGTGATCCTGAAGCGATCGCGCGCAGGAACTGCTGGAGAGAGCCATCCAATTCGTCGCTAATCCGGCGATGCGGCAGCGCGTTGAGCGGGATTTTCAGATAACGCAGGCCATTTTCCTCGACCTGAGGCAGCTCTCCTCCGCGAATATTGACCTGGAGGGCATGCAACATGAGCCTTGGCATCGGCAATGCCCTGTCTCGCGCCTCTCGAAGCCTGATGAACGCACTCCGAGATTGACCGGCGACGTGCTGGTTTTTCTCTTTCTGCTCCGCCACCGAACTCTCCCACAGAGCCTGGCGCCCTCCCGGCCTGTAGTCGTGACCGGTAAAGAGACGGGTCTCGCCGGGTAAGCTCAAAATGTCCTGGATGGACTGCCACAGATCAGCTGCGCTGCCGCCTGGAAAATCTGCACGGGCGGAGCCGCTATCGGGCATGAAAAGTGTGTCGTGAATGAACGCTGCATCGCCGATGACATAGCTTATCGACGCCAAGGTGTGTCCTGGCGAGTGCGTGACGCGCGCTTCCAGCTCGCCGATGTTGAAGGTCTCGCCGTCGCAAAACAGCCGATCCCATTGTGAGCCGTCACACGGGAGATCCGAGAAGTTATAGATCCGTTGCCAGATCCGCTGCACTTGCTTCACGCGCCCGCCGATCGCTGTCGGCACGCCGGTTTTCGCCTTGAGATAGCGCGCGGCCGAAAAGTGATCCGCATGCGGATGGGTGTCCAGGATCCACTCGAGCTTCAAATTGCGGATGTAGCCGCTGATCGCGTCCGCATTTGTCGTTGCTGTCGAGCCAGACTTTTCGTCGAAATCGAGCACCGGGTCGACGATGGCGCATCTTCGCGAACTCGGGCATGCAACGACATATTGGATGCTGCCCGTCCGTGCATCGTAGAAGCCGACGACTTCAGGCTGCTGCATGGGCGATGCCCTCGACTGCGGCTCGCGGGAAAAAGATCGCCCGGCCAGGGTCGAGGTCGTAGTCACGCTCGAAGTCCGTTGCGTCGGACGCAATCTGCGCCACGGCATCGAGTATGAACTGCACCTTCTCGTCCGGCAGCAGAACGCTGAAATTCAGCCGGGTGAATCCCGGCTTTTTCATTTCGTCGCCGGAGAGAATGGCTTGCCTGATTTCCTCGGACTGTTCGTCGTCGATCGACAGCAGTCTGTGAACATACGGGCCGGTGCAGGCGCAGCCACCGCGCGCCTGAATTCCGAACCGGTCGCTTAGCATGCGCGTGATCAACTGCTGGTGGACGTAGCCGTCCTTTCCGTTTTTGACCCGGAAGGAAAAGATCGGAAGCCGCTCAGGATCCGATAGACCGAGGAGCTCCAGCCGCGGCAGGGCTTTCCATGCGCGAAAAGCACGCCGCGCCAGCTCGCGATTGCGCGCTGTCATCGCGTCAAGTCCGATTGCATCCTTGACGATGAAGGCCAGCGCAGCTCGGATGTCGCCGATCACGTTGGGCGTGCCGGCTTCCTCGCGCGATTCCAGGCTGTCGCTGTAATCGTGTGTCTTCGGGGAGACAAACTTCACCGTCCCGCCACCTGGCCACGACGGCGTTTTCGTGGAAGGTCCGTCGCGTCGAACGATCAAGATGCCGGAGGCGCCGGGCCCCCCGAGGAACTTGTGAGGCGAAACAACGATCGCGTCGATCTCGGCATCAGGGGCGGGCGACATGGAAATCGGCAGGTACGGACCTGCGCCCGCATAATCCCAGATCATCTTTGCGCCGGCGGCCTTCACGATCGCGGTGATGGCCGCGACATCGCTGGTGATGCCCGTGACGTTCGAGGCCGCGGACATCGCGGATATCGTGAGACTTGGCGACCGGTCCGAAAGGGCGTCTTTGAGGTGAGACAGGTCCGGCCCGCCAGACGGATCTTCCGCGACTTCAATGATCTCTGCTCCGCTCTCGCGCCAGGGCAGAATGTTGGAGTGATGCTCATAAGGACCGATAATGATCCGAGGGCGCTTCCCCGCTGCCACGGCTTCAGCGACGCCCAATAGCTTTACGAGGCGGTTGATCCCCGACGTAGCGCCGGAGCCGGTGAAGATCACAGCATGCCGTTCGGTGGCCCCGCAGAATTGACCGATCAGGGCGCGCGCTTCCCGACGCATGCGGGTCATGAAGCCTCCGCAATACGAGGCTTCTGTGTGGCTGTTCGCGTAGTACGGCAGGACCTCGTCAAGCACAAAGCGCTCGATCTGATGGAGCGCGCGGCCTGACGCGACATAGTCGGCGTACACGAGGTCCTTTAGCCCGTAGGGACCCACGATTTTCGCCGTCGATCCCACAAGCCCATCCCGAAGGTCGGCGGTCATGTCAGCCTTTTTCTTCAGCCCCTGGCGGAACTTTGACAGAGGGGTCTCGGTCTGCCTTGTCGTTGGATGAGCAGCTTGCACGGTCAGTCTCCCGGCTCGGATATTGACTCAGATTGTAGCCTGCTCCACGGTCGGAAAATTCACCTATTTCCTGCAATTTTGCGCCGAGACCGTGTCAAATGATCGAAGATCGCGTGAAAATCGATGCATTTGATATGAAGATCTTGACGGCCGTGCAGATCGACGCAAGCCTTTCGCAGCGAGATTTGGCGGAGCGGGTCGGCCTGTCCCAGAATGCGTGCTGGCGGCGGATCCAGCGCCTCCAGTCGCTAGGTCTTATCCGCGGGTCTCACAGCAGTATCGATCTCCGCGCCCTGGGGCTCGATCTGACGGTTTTCGTAATGGTCCGCACTCGCCACCATTCCAAGGAGTGGAGTGAGGCGTTCCGTACCCATGTCGAACGGCTACCGGAGGTGATCGATTTCTATCGGATCGGAGGGGATTGGGACTACCTGATCAAGGTCGTGACACAAGGCATGTCCGGCTACGATGCATTCTACCAGAAACTGATCACGAACTTCGACCTGGCTACGGTGACAGGCTTCTTTTCCATGGAAGCGATCATCAACAATCGTCCAGTGGATCTGACCAATCTGCGATGAGGCGGCGCCCGCTGTAGGGCGCTTCGCCTTCATCGTCGCCAAGCCTTCGGCCGTGGCTCACCAGGGTGAGGTGTCGATTTTTTTTGCAAGAGCCCGCAGGTCTGGCAGAGCGTTCGCCCATCAGCTGTTTGCAGGCCTCAACTGAGCCTTGAGCTCCTCCGGCCTTGATGCGCGGGTCCTGACGACGCTTCGCTCAGGTCCGCACCCTAAGGGCTTGCTCCAGCCTGTCGGCAATCTGGGTGACGATATAGGCAATCACCATGTAGATCACGACGGCAATCACGAAGGCTTCGAGGTAGTAGTAGTTCAGCGCGGCGGTCAGCTGGGACTGGGCGAAGATATCGACAACCTCGATGGCGAATCCGAGAGAAAGCGCCTTCATGATGACCATCATCGAGGTTGTCAGGTCGGGAATTGCCGTGAGAGCCACCTGGGGAAACAGGATCCGTCGGAACAGTTGGCCGCTTGTATAGCCGAGCGAATGGGCGGCGTCTGACTGACCGGTGTCGAAGGCGTTCAAGGCTCCCTTGATAATCTCGGATTGGAACGCAGCGATGCAGCCTGTCACCGCAATAACAAGGATGACCGAGTTGGGTGTTTCATGGGCGTTGAAGTTGACGCCGAGCAACGAGAGCAGGAACTGGAATGCCGGGGGCAAACCGAAATAGGCGAGGAAAATCACGATGACCATCGGAACGCCCTTGAAGACGATCTTGTAAGCCATGATGAGCTCTCGCAGCACCGGAACGCGCCTATATTCGACGAGTGCGAAAATACTGCCGACTATCGTCGACAAGACGAAAATCGTGAGCGCCATTCCAAGCGTTACAGGTACGGCGCCCAGAATTTCCTGGGTATCCTGGAGCAAAATATCGGTCTCGAACATGGTTGAATACCCTTACGTCAGACGCTGGCAATGGCTGCGTTCTTGATCTGAGCTGTTGTCGTGGCCTCAGGTGCCTGCATCGGCGAGCGAAGCTCGAACAAATGCACGATGAACCAGGCTATCAGGCACATAAGCGCATAGATGACGGCCAGGACGAGGTATGTTTCGAACTGATATTGGTTATAGTCGCGCTCCATGATCAAATGCGCGGTCGCCATCACGTCCGCCGCCCCGATGTACATGACCAGCGCAACGTTGTGGATCAGGTAGATGATGGAGTTTCCATAGCCCGGCAATGCGAAGTGCACCGCTTGCGGGCCCACGATGCGGGTGATCTTCTGGCGAAAGGTATATCCGAGACTGTCGGCTGCATCATGCTGGCCGCGATCGACGGCCAGGTATGCAGGCCGCAGGACTTCCGACAGATAGCCGCCATGGTAAAAGCTCAGTCCGACCATCGCAGCGATCGTCGGCGAGAAGAAATCTGCGGAGCCGAACAGGGCCACCAATAGGGGGAGCCCATAGAACGCGACGAACAACTGGAGGACGACGGGAACGCTGCGGGCATAGGACACGTAGAGGTCGGTGAGGTGGCTGACCACTGGTATCCTGCGAATCCGCAATGTTGTCGCAACGAGCGCCAAGCAAAAGCCGACCAACATGGCGGTAAACGTGATAGCGAGCGTCAGCGGCAATGCCGAGAGCAACTCGGGAATCATAGCAGAAACATCCACTTTGAAACGCTCCTTCTTGCAATTCAGACTTGCCGCTGACGATATCTACTCAGATCGCATCATTTCATATACTTGACGATGCCTTCGCCAAACCACTTCTGCGAGAGCTTTTCGATCGTACCGTCGTCTTTCAACTCTTTGAGAACTTTGTTCACGTCATCGACCAGAACCTTGTTTTCATCTGACTTGTGAATAAGCATATAAGTATTGTTGGTGAAGACTGGTTCGGACGCCACGATGTCGAGCTTCTTTTCATCGATGACGGTCTGCTCACCAAGATTTGAAGGCAGGACCAGCGCGTCGAACTTGCCGTTCTGAACTTCGTCCAAACGGTTTGGATACGGGATTCCGGCGCTCGACGCCGTCACGTCAAGCTTGTATTGCGGATTTTCTTTTTGCCAGTTCATGATGAACTTATAGGTTCCGCCGCCAGCCGTGGTCGGAACGATCCTCTTGCCGACCAGGTCTTTCATTTCTTTGATGCCGCTGCCCTTTTTGCTGTAGATCTTCATCAGGCTGGCGCCCATGGGGTTTTCCGGAATGAAGAACTGCTTGGCGCGCTCGGGTGACTTGTAGTAACCGCCGACCGCGATGTCGTATTTGCCTGTGGCCAGGCCGGTTTCCTGCGCGATGTCGGAGACACCTTCCATTTCGAACTTGTATTGCGGCAGCTTTGCGTTGATCGCCCTCAGCAGATCGGGTTCATACCCTTGCGGCTCGACGCCGAGCGCGCCCCAAGCCAATGGCTTGGATTCGGCAGAGGTCGCGATCTTGATTGTCCGAACGGTCTGACCATAACTGATCCCTGCTGTCGCAAGGGCAATTGCGATACCGCCGGCGACGGCCAGGGCATAACGACGCGAAAAACTGGATTTGATTGCAGACATTTCTTAGGTTCCCTTCTTGTTGAGCTATTGAAAAGCGAGTTCTGACTGCAGGAATTGAGCAAGTCGTGGGCTGGATGGTGCATCGAAGATCTCAGCCGGACTGCCGTCGGCGGCAACCACGCCACGATCCATGAAGACGATCCGGTTTGAGATGCTCCTTGCGAATTGCATCTCGTGGGTCACAAGCAGCGAAGTGATCCCGGACGACGTGACGTCCTTGATCACCTTAAGAACCTCACCTACCAGTTCTGGATCAAGCGATGATGTCGGTTCGTCGAAGAGCATCACATCCGGCCGAACCGCCAGCGCTCGTGCGATTCCAGTCCGCTGGAGCTGACCGCCTGACAATTGGGACGGATAGCTGTCCCGCTTGGCGGAGAGGCCAACTCGTTCAAGCTCCCTGAGCGCGATTTCACGGGCTTCGTCCGTGGATTTGCGCTGCACGACGACCAGCGGATCCATGACGTTCTGGAGGACGGTCATGTTCTTGAAGACGTTGAATTGCTGAAAGACCATCGCTGTCCGCAGCCGTATCGCCTGGATGGCTGCCTTGTCCGCGCGCTGGTAATCCATCCGAATCTGGTCGAACGCGATGGTTCCAGATGCCGGCTTAACCAGGTAGTTGATGCATTTCAGCAGGGTGGTCTTGCCGGTGCCGCTTGGGCCGATGATTGACACAACGTCACCTCGCTTTACCGAGAGATTGACGCCGTTCAGGACCTGCGTGCTTCCGTAGGACAGCTTTATATCTTTGAGTTCAAGCATTCTGATTGGTGCCCTTCAGAGTGTGGGACGGAGTGCCTTGATCGCATGCGATATCATCACCCGCTCTCCGCATGGCCGAGAACGTGCATCAGCCGGTTTGCCCAGCCGAAGATCGATATGGCGTGGATCAGGTCAATGATCTCGCAGTCATCCATGCCGACTGATCGAAGCGCGGCGATATCGTCTGTCGTCGCTTCCGACGGTGCCGCCGATAGGCGACGGGCAAAGCTGTAGATTGCCGCATCGCGGGGCCCGAGCGCTTCAGGTTTATCGAGATAAAGTGCGGTGACCACTTGGTCGCTCTTGGTCAGCTCTGCATGCCTGCGGGCGTGGACAACGGCACAGAATTTGCAGCCATTGACGATCGAGGCTCCCAACGCGCCAAGTTCGCGATCGGGACGAGCGAGCCCACCCTCGACGTACATGATCGCGTTGAACAAGATAGTGCGGGCAAGATAGCTTTCCGGATCATGCACAAGGGTGCGCACATATTCCGAAACTTTCTTGGCCGATGGCGTAACCTTCATCGCATCGAGCTGTTCCGGCGTGGCCCCGGACAACTCGACCGGCGCGATGTATGGCTGCCAGTTCAGCGGCTTCAGGCGCACCGAGGAAATCATGCCGACCTCATCAATCGCAAGCCGGTCGCCACCCGTGTCTGGAAGTTGACGAAGGCGATCAGTTCGGAGAGCGCGACGATCTGAGGATTGTTCAATCCAGCCTTGTCCAGGAGCGCGATGTGGCTTGCTTCCGCCTTTTTCGGCGTCAGGGTGATCAGGTCAACATGACGGACGATGGTCGCCAATGGTTCTTCCAGAGCCGTTTCGCCCTGGGTCACGGCCAGAAGCTGCTCGGTCGGACCAAGCTGAGCCAGCTGCATATCATATTCGGCCACCAGGACCGGATCGGCGTTCAGGGCGGCCATGCGGCGGGCAAGAGCAACACGCAAGTTCGGCGCCAGCCCCTGATCATTTGCCGGCTGCAGCACCGAGAGGCGACATTCTTCCGCCCCGTGCACGAATTCGGGCCGAAACCGCCTTGCGGCGAAAAGCGCATCGTCCGGCGAAAGACCGGCGGCTTTGTCAATTGCGTCGATCACCACGCGGCCTCCTTATGCAACGTTGAATCGACCCATTCGTCCCCCAGAAGTTCCGGGATGTCGTAAGCGATCAGATTGGCGAAGTGGGTTTCGACATCTTCGGCAAACAGCGATGCGGCAATGCCGCGGACCAGACGGTCGGCCCCGGCGCTGACGGCTGGGATGTCGCCGGAGACCTTGCCGTGGGTGAGCATGGCGGCGTCGTTGAAGCAGTGGATATGCGCCAGCATCGGGCAGGAGCCGGGGACGCGTTCGCGAAACTCGAAGGCGGGACCGAGATCCGGCGCGTCCGACATGCCTGCACGAGCCGGCCCCATATCCGGCCTATATCGGCCATCCGACCAGGTGCGGATATGTGGGGCGATCGCCGCAAATTCCGGGCGGCCGCTGAAGTCATTTGAAAAGCCGGTTGCCGCGATCAGGAAGTCGTAGCGCATCGGCCCCTGCGTGGTTTCCACCAGCAGGGTCCCTGCCTCCTCCTTCACCGCAACTATGCCGCAGTCGAGAAGGAACCGAGCATTCGAATGGCGAGACACGCGAAGTGTCGATGAACGCGGCGGCGGTGTTTGGGTCGAGGCGGTATAATCGAAGAATTTCCACTTCCAGGCGTCGGGCAAGTGATGCATGCCGAGTACAACACCCGGACTGCCAATGCCGGTCAGCTTGTTGATGCGCGGCATTTCCTTGCGCCGGATCAACATGTCGACAGAGCCGGCACCCGCCTCGAGTGCCGTTGCGGCATTATCCATGGAAGAGGCGCCAGCGCCGATCACCGCCACACGCTTGCCTTTCAGCGTGTCGAAGTCGATGTCATCGGCAGAATGGGCCCAATAGGCGCGATCGATGCCACTGAGGAAATCGGGCACGGCAAAACCGCCCAACCCGGACCGACCAGTGGCCAGAACGAGACGACGGGTGAGAACCCGGCCGGTTTCCGCGCCTTCGATATCGATCGCAATCAGATCTCCAACAGGGGCTAGTCCGGTCATGCGCACGCTGTTGCGCACCGGCAGGCCAAGAACCTTGCGGTACCAGACCAGGTAGTCCATCCACTGGCCCTTGGGGATTTTGTCCAGCGACCCCCAGGCCTCAACGCCCCATTGCGCCGTGAACCAGGCGCGGAACGTCAATTGCGGCAGGCCGAGCGACGGACCGTTGAGGGTTTTCGGCGACCGGAGCGTTTGCATGCGGGCAAACGTTACCCATGGTCCTTCGAGCCCGGCCGGAGCCGCATCATAGGCAACGACATTGGTTATCCCGGTCAGCACCAGCTTTGCCGTGGTAGCAAGTCCGCACATGCCAGCGCCGATCACGACGACATCACGGACCGGCACGCCATCGTGCGAACGCGCGGGAACCCATGGCTTGGCGGGCAGTTCGAGAAAGTCGAGATCTTGCGCGAGCTGTGCTTCGAGCGCAGCAAGACCTGTCGACGTTGGCGCGGCGGGGGTATGCCTCATATTCCTGTTCCGTGATTTGTGCCGGATGCAGGATCGCTCACCAATTGGCCAGCGAGGGTCGGATCTAGTTTCTTGAAGCCGACGATCGACCGTTCAGCCACCGCCTCGACCGCATCCATTAACGCCTGCGCGACTGGACGAAGGGGGCGTTTCTCGGCAGCCACAACGCCCCAATAAAAGAGAACGGTCACGTCGATCGGGCGAATGACGACACCAGGCAGGGCCACGCCATAGGCGGTGAGGGGATCAATGACAGCCGCAACGCCAGTCCGCCGGACGATCTGCAACGCGCCATATGCGGTATTGGTCCGGATCACTGGCCCGGTGTCGATGCCTCTGGCCGCCAAGGCCTTGGAGACATGCAACTGGAAACGCAGGGGGTTGAGCAACGTTGCGACGCGGCGACCGGCAAAAGCGGATAGCGGTATGACGTCAAGTTCAGCCAGCGGATCGTCCTCCCGCACGGCAGCAACATCAGGCGCTGAATAAAGCCGCAGGACATCCAGACCAGGCGTATCGAGCGGCAGGCTTGAAAACCCGATCTCGGCACGTCCGCTGCGCACCTCCTGGGCGACGATCGAGGGGAGAAACTGCCCCAGATGCGTCTCGTGCGGAAGTTCGACACCTTTGAGCTCGGCCATGGCCGTCGGGATCAAGCCAGTACCGATCGCGGAGGTGGCAACAATCTGCAGGATCCGCCCTCTGCCGGCGGCAATCATCTTGGCCCGCGCGGCAAGCTCGGTGAAGGACATCAGCAGTCGCCGCGCTTCCTCCTCGAAGGCGGCACCTTCTTCAGACAGCTGCACCCGTCGACCGACCCGGTGCAGCAATTCGAAACCAAGCTCTGCTTCGAGCTCCTGAATGGTGCGTGTCACCGAAGGCTGGGAACACCCGAGCATCTCGGCAGCCTTGGTGATGCTGCCATTGGCGGCAACGGCAAGAAAGGCCTGGAGATCTCGCGTTTCCATTTACGCCTACATGCGCGTTGTGTATGAGTAAGATCGTCTCATTCATTTTTGATATATGTCAAGCGGGAAACGAATATTCGCTGCGGCATGTTGCAATCGCGGGCTCAGGCCGGAATCCCATCGCCAGAAGCCGACGATGGCAGATGCGGCTCCGATTTGTGGAACCTCCTAGTGAGAAATGGAGGCTGCAATGCAACAGGAGGGAATTTATGCGCGTAAGCATTCTTGGCGCCGGAGCGATTGCTTACGGCCTTGCCGCCTATCTGGCCGAAGCGGGACATGACCCTATGCTTTGGTCGCCTTCCGGAGAACGCACCAAGGCGCTGGCCGCCGGTGGATTGCTGAAGGCTACCGGAGCTATCAAGGCAACGACTAAGGTGCGCATCGCCAAGGATTGCGAAGACGCCATTGCCGATGCCGACGTCGTCATAATCGCGTTGCCGGCTTACGGCCACAAGATGGTGATGGACGCTGCCACTCCTTATCTAAGCGACGGAACGCCGGTTATCATCAGCTCGCACAGTTCCTTTGGGGCACTGTGTCTCTCCAAGCAGCTTGCGGACCGGAAGGTTAGCCTGCCGATCGTCGTCTGGGGTACCACGCTCGTGACTGGGCAACAGCGCGGGCCAGCCGAAATCGATGTTGCAACCGTTCGCCAGAAACTGGATGTCGCGACGCTGCCTTTCAGTGCTCAGGACCAAGGGTTCGAGCTTTGCACGAGCTTGTTCGGCGATCGTTTCGTCAAGCGCGACGGCATGCTTGCTATCGCGCTCAGCAACCTCAATCCGCAGAACCATCTTGGGATCGCTCTTCTTAATCTCACACGCATGGAGAAGGGAGAACAGTGGAGCCAGGCCGGAAACGTCACCCCGGCTGTCGGCCGCTTTATCGAGGCTCTGGACGCGGAACGATTGGCGATCGCCGCCCGTTTTGGAATTGCCGTGCGCACAGTTGAAGAGCATTTTTCATTGTCGTTTCACGTCCCCATGGCCACCGTTTCGGAAATGAACCAGGAGATGGATCGCCAAGGCCGCGGCGGCTTCGGCCCGTCAACCATCGAAAGCCGCTATATCCTCGAGGACGTTCCGTTCGGGCTGCTGCCGACCGTTTTGTTGGGGAAGATCAGCGGAAATTCAGCGATTCTCCATGAATCTGGAATTGCCATATTCTCGGCGGCTTACGGTCGCGATCTTAAGGGAGATAATGATATTCTTCCCGCGCTGGGCTTCGAGGGAATGGCAAAAGCGGACCTCGAAAACCTTTGCCGTAAGGGATTTTAACAAGTTTCCACAGTGGACTGGGACATAGGCCAAGTGCCCGAAAAACCACCGGGGCTGGTTGCCGGCGAGCACGACATGCAGGTTCCTCGGCGAGCGCCGGGAGATGTCTCCAGGAACTCAGCACGAGATCAAATGGTCCCGCCCGGCGGTGTGAGTGGGTCTGTAGCAGGGTCCGTCATCGAAACCCAGTGCGGCATGGTTCCATCAGTTGCCAGATGCCTGAACATTGCATCAACTGCGCAGGCGCTTCGCGCCTCCATCAAGATACCGGCCATGCAGGCGCCGACAGTCCGGAACAACGAGTGTCGTAGCCCGTTCAGGATAAGTGGTTCGTCCACAATCAGCTACGCGAGATAGACATGTTCCGATTTCTAACGTGGGCAGGGACCATCTTGGGTCTGACGATGTCACCGGCGCAGGCCGCCAGTGATGCGGATCAGGCTGTCGAACAATTTCACCGTACCTGTCTGGCCGAGGGTCCCAATTTCGAGCGCATGATAGAGACCGCGCACGAACGCAGGTGGACACTTATTGCCGAAGCAGGCTTCGCCGAACTCGCGCCAATCGCTAATCCAACCTCATTGGAGGCATGGCTGGTGGCCGAAGCGGAGGAAGGATTGCCAGCAGGAACCATCATCGGCACCACCAAGGCAACGATGAGCGGCAAACCGGTGCAGACGTGTACGCTGGCATTTCCCGATATCGATCAAGAGGCATTTCGGAAGAGTTTCTTCACCCGTACGGATGCCGAGAAGATTGCCGAAGATCGCGATACGGAGGAGTTCTCGCGTCTCTACATCCTCGTTGCCGGCGGACGTAAGCAATTTGTCCGGCTGGTGGTCCTGCCTTCAACGCCACCAGGAAACCCGCGCGTCGTTGCCAGTTCGATCATGGCCGACTGACATGTCATTCCTCCCGCCCCCGTGCTCCTCTGGAGGGCGAACACTGCGAAATGTCGCGAGCAGCAGAAGGTCGTAGATAATTTTCAGCCCACCGGCGATGATCAGGGGCCAGCCAAAGCTGGAGACGGCAAGGAGAGCCCCTGCGAGGACCGGACTGGCGGCCGCCGCGAGGCTGCGGGGGACGGCGGTGATGCTCGCCGCGGCAGCCCGCTCTTCGGGCGTCACCACGGCCATGACGTACGATGTGCGGGTCGGCACGTCCATCTGCGACAGCGCGCTTCTAATCAGCAGAAGAGCGATAGCCGGAGCGACGCTCGGCATGAACGGGATGAGCACCAGACAGAGGCTCGACGGAAGGTGCGTAAACACCATCGTGTTTATGAGTCCGATCTGCTGGGAAATTCGCACAGCGACCAAATAGGACGCAGCCGAAAGGACACCCGTCCAGAAGAAGATTGCGCCGGTCGCGGCCAGCGACAGGCCGAACCGTTGAAAGAGCCAGAGGGCCAACAACGATTGGACGATGAAGCCGCCTGCGAAAGCGTCGAGGCTGAAGAGCGCTGCGAGTGACAGAACGATGGAGCGAGACCTGCGCAATGGCTGTGCCGACACTTTGCCTGCATCAGGCGCGTCACTCGGCAGCCGCCGATAGAGGAGCACCGCCGCCAACCCAAGTGAGGCATAAAATAGAAAAGCTGCCTGGAGGGCCTGCTTCATTTCCAGGCCGATGGCGTCGCGGAGAAAGTCGGGCGCTCCTGCGGCCAGCGCTCCGACGGCGCCGGCGAGAGAGCCGATGAGGCTGTAGCGCGCAAAGAGCGCCGTGCGGTCGCGGTCGGTGACGCTCTGCGCAAGCTGCGCATGTTCGAGCGGTAGAAACACGCTGACGTCCCCTGAAGATGGGTTCAGCGTGCCGACGAACGCGATGAGAAGCAGCGGCCAGAAGTCGTGAACGACAGCGAAGACCACCCCCGTTGCTATCATCAGGACAGCCGCTGCGGTCAGCAGCGCTCGACGGGAGAAGCGGTGCGCGACGATCCCAACAGCCAGGGTGAGGACGGCTGAGCCCGCGAGCGTCGCCGTCGACAGGGTTCCGATCTCGAAGGCGTCGAAGCCGAGCGTGGCCAGATAGGCGGGAAGCAGGATGCTGACCAGACCGTCACCGAACGCCCGCAGTCCCCTTGATATCAGCAGGTTCGCAGCAGTCGGCTCAGCACCGGCAGGAAGGAGCCTGAAGCGCCGCTTCGAAATAGCTTTGCGCAAACCGTGCGCGAGCCACTGTAACGTCAACAATGCCTCCTCACCACTGGTAAGCGGCGCTGGCTGCACGGGTTAGATCGCTCCCGTTGCCATCCCGTAGAGCAGCCCGAGGATCGAACAGCCGACGAGCACCGGGAGCATGCCGATCTTGAAGCGAAACACCGCTAGCAGCGCACCCAATGTCAGGACGAGGGACGGGACGTTGACGGAGCTGAATGCGGGCACATCGACCGTCATGCCGAACCCTTTGACCTCGCGCAGTGCTCCAAACAGAACGTGAAGCGCGAACCACACCGCCAGGTTCAGGATCACGCCCACCACGGCTGCCGTTATGGTCGCCAGCGCGGCGGACAAGGCCTTGTTGCTGCGCAACGTTTCCACGAACGGCGCACCGACAAATATCCAGAGGAAGCAAGGTGTGAAGGTGACCCAGGTGGTGAGCAGGCCGCCCAACGTTCCAGCGAGCAGCGGATTAAGCGATCCCGGCGCTCGATACGCGCCCATGAACCCGACGAACTGCGTCACCATGATCAAGGGGCCAGGCGTCGTCTCCGCCATGCCGAGGCCGTCCAGCATCTCGCCTGGCTTCAGCCAGCCATATGTATCGACAGCCTGCTGCGCCACGTAAGCGAGGACGGCGTAGGCGCCTCCGAAGGTCACGACCGCCATCTTCGAGAAAAAGACCGCGATATCGGCGAAGACATTGCCGGACCCGAACAGCACGAAAAGGCCGAGGACAGGTGCCAGCCATAGCACCAGAAACACACCTCCGATCTTCAACGACCAGCTGACCGGCGGGCGAGCATGGGCAGGAATGCCTTCGCCGAGCGCCGATTCCGCGTCGGCGACCTGCTTGCCGCCGACCTTGCCATGGCCGTTGCCCGCCATGAACGCTGCCAGCCCGGCCCGCCCGCCGACGTACCCGATCACTCCGGCCGTCAGGACAATGAGCGGGAACGGGAGATGGAACAGGAAGAGCCCGATAAAGGCGGCGGCGGCGAGGCCTGTCATGACCTTGTTCTTGAGCGCTCGCTTGCCGACCCGGATAACCGCCTCGAGCACGATGGCGAGGACAGCGGCCTTCAGGCCGAAGAAAAGCGCCTGCACCGCGCCGACATTGCCTAAAATCGCATAGATCCAGCTCAGCGCCATGATGGCGATGACGCCCGGCAGTACGAACAGCGTGCCGGCCACGAGCCCGCCTCGGGTTTTATGCAGGAGCCACCCGATGTAGACGGCGAGCTGCTGGGCCTCCGGTCCTGGCAGCAGCATGCAGTAGTTCAGCGCATGCAGGAACCGCGTCTCGCCGATCCAGCGCTTCTCCTCAACGAGGATGCGATGCATTACCGCGATCTGGCCGGCCGGGCCACCAAAACTCAACGCAGCGACTCGCGCCCAGACCCGCACTGCTTCGCGGAAGGGGATGCAATGCGAAGGTTCATCCCCCAGCGCATTCGGATGGACGGCATGGACGCTGGTCATTGGTTCCCCTCACCCGCGCTTCTGGCGGAAATACTGGTAGAGATTGTCGAAGACCGGGCCGCCCTGCGCGATCCGCTGCTCGTCGCCCTTATTCGTCATGGCGATGCCCGCGATTAGGCTGGCAATGCCCGTCGTCTCGTCGCGCCCGAACTTGCCGTCCTTGAGGTCGATATCATGGACGATCTCGGCGATGGCCTGCAGCGCCGGGTCGTCAAGCCCGGCCCGGGTGAGCAGCACCTCGAAGCTGCAGCGGTCGCCCTCATGGGTGACCTCACCGTCAAACATATCAAAGCGCAGCTCTCTCGGCTTCGCCGCATAGCTCTTGCCCGGGACGAAGCGGATGACGGCGTCTGGATCAATGAAGCGGCGGATCAGCCAGCTGCAGGCAATCCGGTCGATATGCACGTCACGGCGTGTCACCCAGATCCGGCCCTTGAGGTCCGTGATCGGCTCAGCCGCCTTCGACTCCTCGGTCATGGGCTGGTCCTCCACGACATGCGTTTCGAGCTCGGCGAGCAACCCCTCAACCGCGAGGCGACCGGTAGCGCCGAAAAAATCGATCGTGTCCACTTCGGCGACCCGCTTGCGCATTCGGTTGAGCTGCGGCCGCGTCTCCACACGTTTCTCCGGCGCAGCGTTCGCGCCGATCTCGGCGGCGAGACCACGCGCTTCTTTGGCGATCTCCGCATAGTCGGCATCACGCGCCGCATCGAACAGCGCCTGGACCTGGGCATCCGACAGCCCGTCGACGAGACGCGCCTCGCACACCATCGCCTCGCCACCACCCGCGACGATCTCCTTCAGGAGCCACTCGAAATCCTCCTGCGTCTCGGCATTGGCCGGCAGTGCATAGACGGTGCTTTTCACCGCGACCGCGCCGATGCCTTGCAGCCGCCGCCAGATCTTCACCCGGAAATAGGCCGGCTTGCTCGGCAGCCGATGGATAAGGAGCAGCCAGCGCTGTTCCGTCGTTTCCCCCTCACTCATAAGTGAACCGTATCACGTGCACAAATAAATGCAACACTTGTATCATTTCACATTCGGGCGTAGCGTTGACCGCCTTATGGCAGTGGGCCGCCTGGGCTTGTTGCCAAATCAAGGGAGACAAGGCCGTGAAATGGGTTACCCGCGAACGTCCGGTCATCGACCGCATTGCCTGCCCCTGGCTGATCGCCCGCTTCATCGACAAGGAGTCCGAATTCCTGTTCGTGCCACCCGATCAGGTGATCCGGGTTGCACAGGAGACGGGCGCTACGCCGTATGACGTGCCCGGCGTCGAATTCACGCATGTCGGCGACGGCTGCAGTGTCGACACCTTCGTCTCGAAATACGGCCTCGAGCGCACCCGGCGATCGTGACCATTGCCGCGATCGTGCGCGGTGCCGACACCGACCGGCATGACCTGACGCCGCAATCGGCCGGGTTGCTGGCGATCTCCATGGGTCTGCGGGACCTGACGCCCGACGACCATGAGGTGCTGAACCACGGCTTCGTCATCTATGACGCGCTCTACGCGTGGGCTTCGGGCCGCAAAGCGGAAACGCACAGCTGGCCTCCCGCCACGAAGCCAGCAGCCGCATGACGAATTGGGCAATGGGGGCAGATCACAAGGAGAAACCCCATGCATGCAAAACTCGTGACCGGAGCAATGCTGATCGCGATGTCGGCGCTGCTCCAACCGGCATCGGCGGCACCCGATTGGCAAACAATCGCAAAGGCGCTCGGCAAATCCGGAGCAGAGACGCCTGATGGCGTCTATCGAGTGGGCTTGCCACGAACGGACCTGAAGGTGTCGCTCGACGGCGTGGCCCTGAAACCCGGCTTTGCGCTCGGAGGCTGGGTCGCGTTCGAACCCATGGGAAATCAGACTATGGTCATGGGCGACATCGTTCTGACGCAGGACGAGGTGAACCCGGTCATGAAGAAGTTGGAAGAAGGCGGGATCGAGATCACCGCGGTGCACAACCACCTGCTGCGCGCGGAGCCGATGACGCTCTACATGCACGTGTTCGGCCAGGGCGACCCGGTTACGCTCGCCACAGCGCTTCATGCCGGATTGGCGCTGAGCAAAACACCGATGGGAGGCGGCGCCCAGCCGCAAGCCGCTCCGCAGATCGACTTCGACGCAGCCGGTGTCGACCAAACCATCGGTTATAAGGGCAAAGCCAATGGCGCGATCTACCAGTTCACGATCCCGCGCGCTAAGCCGGTCGAGGAAAATGGAATGGAAGTGCCGGCGGCCATGGGCTCGGCAATAGCGATCAACTTCCAATCGACAGGTGGCGGCAAGGCGGCGATCACGGGAGATTTTGTGCTGACCGCAAAGGAGGTCAATCTGGTTATCAAAGCCATGCAGGACAACGGCATCGAGATCACCGCACTGCATAGCCACATGCTCGATGAGCAGCCGCGGCTCTTCTTCATGCATTTCTGGGCGAACGACGATGTGCAGAAGCTGGCGAAAGGCCTGCGCGCAGCCCTCGACAAGGTCGCCGTCAAGAAGAGCTAGATTGGTGGCCCGTCCAACGGCGGAGTTCGGCCGGCTCGGAGCGATCGCCGGCCTTCTTCCCGCCGCCTCGGGAATTGTTCTCTGGCAGGGCGTCTTTCTGCCACCAGCATTCCGCCGGAGATCGCCTTTCCACCGCACACGAGACTCAAAAGGCGGGCCGGGTTTTTGCGAACCGATGCGTTCGGAACGATCGGAGGCCCGCTTCGTTCTGATCCGATGGACTGGATTAGACTAGGCCTCCTGGCGTTGGCGGGGTTCCTCACCTGGACGCTGAACACCCTCTCGGCCGGAGGCGGAGGTCTATTGCTGATCCCCGCCGTGACTTTCATCACAGGGAGCGCGGCGGTTGCGCCGGTCATCACCTTGACCGAGCTCATCGGCAATCCCATCCGCGCCCTGGCCTTCCGGCGCGACATCGATTGGAGCCTCGTCCGTTGGTACCTGCCCGGCGCCATCGCCGGTGCCGCTGCGGGCTCCTGGCTCTTCGCCAACAGTCGGGCGGAATGGCTCCAGATACTCATAGGGATCTATCTGATCAGTGCAGTCTGGGAATTTCGCGGCGGGGCGCGCGAGCGGAGCTACCGAGCCCGCCGCTGGTGGTTCCTCCCGGCCGGCCTGATCGTCGCGCTGTTGTCGGCGCTGATGGGCACGGTGGGACCCGTCTTGAATTCGCTCTATCTGAACTACGGTTCGGAGAAGGAGACGTTGGTCGCCACGAAATCGGTGAACTCGTTTGTGACCGATGTCGTCAAGATCGCGGTATTCACCGGACTTGGCGCGCTCGGGGGTCAGGCGGCCATGTACGGCGCAGCCGCGGGTTTGGGCGCTGCGCTTGCCAATCTGCTGGCCAAGCGCTGGCTCGAGCGCCTGAGTGGACGACAGTTCCGCGGCCTTGTGGTCGCGCTCATGGCTGTCAGTGGAGCGCTGATGGTCTGGAACCAGCACAGCTTTGTTGTGCAGGCCTGGCGCGCGGCCACAGGAATGTCTTAACAATGTCGACGTTGGCTGAAGCCCTTCGCGCGCTGTGCCTTAGCTTGGTTGGCCGGTCCCGCGACGCGCAGCAGCTGGCGAAAGGACTGCGCGCGGCCCCTTGACAAGGTCGCCGTCAAGAAAGGCTAGATGTTTGATCCCGGGCTTTGATGGTTCATCATTGTCGTCCGAATCAAAGGATGCACTATGGGCCAGGTTCTGCATGGGAGCGCCACAACGACAGAGGCGATCCGTCGAGCGATACAACATAGTCAAGCGAGCCTGAGGTCGCTTTCGAAGCGCTATGGCGTCAACCCCAAGACGGTAGCGAAGTGGAAGAAGCGGAGTTCGACCGCCGATCTGCCCACCGGCCCCAGGGAGCCGAGATCGACGGTTCTGTCTGTCGAGGAAGAGGCCGTTATTGTGGCCTTCCGCCGCTACACGCTGCTGCCGCTCGACGATTGCCTCTACGCGTTGCAGCCGTCGATCCCGCATCTGACGCGCTCTTCATTGCACCGCTGTCTGCAGCGCCACGGCATCGGCCGATTGCCGGATGTCGAGGGCGACAGGCCGGCGAAGAAGAAGTTCAAGGCCTATCCGATCGGCTTCTTCCACATTGATATCGCGGAGGTTCGAACCGAACAGGGCAAGCTACACATGTTCGTCGCCATCGACCGACCTCGAAGTTCGCCTTCGTCGAACTGCACGAGAAGGCTCCGACAGCCATTTCCAAAGAGTTTCTGCTACGCCTGATCGCGGCCGTCCCCTACAGGATCCATACCGTTCTCACCGACAACGGCATCCAGTTCACCACGCCAGGCGCTGGCGGTTCGGCCGTTCCGCTGATCAAGGAGGCAATCGCAAATGGCGAGATATTCCGGGCTCATGCCTTCGAATACGCCTGTGCCAAGAACGATATCGAACATCGAACCACAAAGCCAAAGCACCCCTGGACCAACGGTCAGGTCGAGAGAATGAACCGGACCATCAAGGACGCAACCGTCAAGCGCTTCCATTACGACGATCACGACCAACTGCGTCGGCATCTTGCCGACTTCGTCGCGGCCTACAATTTCGGCCGCAGGCTGAAGACCCTCAAGGGCTTCACGCCCTACGAGTTCATCTGCAAGGCATGGGCTTCCCAGCCCGAGCGCTTCACTCTCAATCCGCTCCAGCAAATGCCGGGACTAAACATCTAGGCTTCCCGACCGCCTGTATCAGACGTGGCTCTTGGGCTGGCTCCTTCGAACCAGTCAGGGCCTAACCCGCTCAGGTTGGAGAAGCTTCGCGAGGTCAGATGACGCTCAGCGTCACGGCGGCAAGAACAAGATAACGGCCGACCTTGGCGGCAGTGACCAGCAAAAAAAGCTCGCGCAGGACACCGGCAATGACGGTCAGCCTCGCGAAACGCGTTGGGGGCAGAAACGCCATCTTTTCAGATAACCGGGCGGCGGCCGCTATCGGCCAGATGACAGGCTGCAACGCCGCCATGCGGCACCGATCGCAGCATCGGTTCCTCGACCCGGCAGACATCGATCGCCACCGGACAGCGCGTGTTGAACCGGCACCCCGGAGGCGGCGCGCTGGGACTTGGCGGATCGCCGGCGAGAATGATCCGGCGGCGCCCGGCTTCGATGCGAGGATCGGGAGAAGGAACAGCCGACAGCAGCGCTTGGCTGTAGGGATGGGCCGGCTCGCGAAATAATGGCCGGGTCACGCCAGCTTCCGAGATGCGGCCGAGATACATCACCGTCACGTCCGAGCAGACCTCGCGCACGATCGCCAGATCATGCGCGACAATGACAATGGTCAGACCAAGCTGCTTCTGCAGCGACGTAAACAGGTTGACGATTTGCGCCCGGATCGAAACGTCGAGCGCGCTGAGGGGTTCGTCGCATACCAGTATGGATGGTTTGAGGGCGAGTGCGCGCGCAATCGAAACGCGCTGGCGCTGGCCGCCGGAGAGCGACCTTGGTAAACGGTCGAGCACCGTCGCAGGCAGCGCAACCAGGTCCAGAAGCTCGGCGATGCGGCGCCGGCGCTCGACTGATGAACCGAAGCGATGGATCTGCAGCGGCTCCTCCAGTGTCTGGTAGACGGACTGGCGGCGGCTCATCGACCCCAATGGATCCTGGAAGACGAACTGGACTTCGCGGCTGAACGACTTCCTGTCCGATTTCAGCCATTCGGCGCGATCCCTTCCCCTAATCAGGACGGTGCCTTCGCTCTCCTTCTGCAAACCGACGATGGTGCGGGCCAGCGTGGTCTTGCCGCAGCCGGACTCGCCGACGATGCCGTGGAACGCGCCGCGCGCGACCGTCAGGTCTATGCCGTCGACCGCCCGCACCGCGCCGGTGCCCGAACCGTTGGCGAAATGGACCTTCAATCCCCTGACCTCGATCGCCGCGACATCAGACATGGACGGCGATCCCCTCTCGTTTCAGCACGACCGGGCAAGCCACGCGGTGCGGGCTTGTCGACGCGGATATCGTCTGCAGCGGCGGCCGGTGCTGCCGGCAACCGGCTTCTACCAGTTCGCAGCGCTCGGCAAACCGGCAACCCGGTTCCAGCCGGATCTGGTTTGGCGGCAGGCCCGGTATCTCGCGGGTCGCCGCGCGCTCGTCGGCACGAAAATCCGGCACCGATGCGAGCAGCCCGCGCGTATAGGGATGGACCGGCCGGGTCAGCACATCCATCGCCGCCCCCTCCTCCGCCACCTGGCCGGCGTAAAGGACGATGACGCGGTCGGCGACGGAAGCGACCACGCCGATATCGTGCGTGATCAGCACGACCGCGATGCCGTCCTCGCGCTGGATCTGACGGATGAGCTCCAGGATTTGCGCCTGGACGGTGGCGTCCAGCGCCGTTGTCGGCTCGTCGGCAATCAGCACGCGCGGCCGCGCCGCAAGCGCCAGCGCGATCATCGCACGCTGAAGCATGCCGCCCGACATTTCGTGTGGATAGCGGTTATAGCGATCCTCGGGGTCCGGGATGCCGGAGCGCGCCAGAAGCGAGACCGCTTCCTTGCGCGCTGCCTGATGCGACAGACCAGCGAAACGGCGCGCCTGGCGTGCCAGCTGCGGGCCGATCTTCAGCATCGGGTTCAACGCGCTCATCGGGTCCTGGAAAATCACGCCGAAATAGCGCCCGCGCAGGTCCGACAATTGCCGGGAACCGATGCTGAGCAGTTCGCTTCCGTCGGCTCGCGCCGACCCTTTCATGTCCACGGTCACGCCCTCGGGCAGCAGACCGAGCGGCCCGAGCGTCATGACGGTCTTTCCCGAACCGCTTTCGCCGACGACCGCGACCGTTTCTCCCGGACGGACGTTGAACGACACCCCGTCCACCGCCCGCACCGAAACGGTGGTGGCGTAGAGGTCGATGACCAAATCTTCGATCGAATAGATCGGCTGAGCGTCGCTCATGCTGAAGTCGTTCCTGTTTCGACGGCGTTACGCTCGACTTCTTCGCGAGCACGCGCGTTACGGCGCTTGCGCAATGTCGCGCCGCGAACCGGCCGCGGCACCTTTTGCAATGCAAAGGCTTCGCCCAGAAGGTTGAAGCTGACCACGACCAGCGTCAGCGCGATGCCGGGCAGCACGACGAGGCGCGGCACCTCCTCGATGTAGCTCATGCCGTCGACCAGCATCTGGCCCCATTCCGGCGTCGGCGGCGCGACGCCAAGTCCGAGAAAGCTGAGCGTCGCTATGGCCAGCACAAGCGCGCCAGCGTCGGCGCTTGCGTAGACGACGACGAGAGCGAGCACATGCGGCAGGATATGGCGGACAAATATCCATAGATGGCCGGCGCCCATGACCCTCGCCGCCTCGATATAGGGCTGTTGCAGCTCGGCGGTGACGACGGCGCGGCTCATGCGGGCATAGTTCGCCCACCACGCCAGGGTGAGCGCTGTGATCATCGACCAATAGCCCGTGCCCAGAATGCCGATCAACGCCAGCGCGATCACCAGGCTCGGAAGCGCCAGCGCAATGTCGATGATGCTGATCAGGACGAGCTCGACGCGACCGCCGACATAGCCGGCGAAGGAGCCGATCGTCACTCCGATCGCCAAGGCGGCGACGAGCACGATGACCATGGCTACCAGGGAAATGCGCGCGCCACCGACGATGCGGCTCAAGACGTCACGGCCGAGATAGTCGGTGCCCAGCCAGTGGCTCCAGCTCGTGCCCTCCAGTGTCGCCGAATAGTCCTGCGCACTTGGATCGTAAGGCATGATCACAGGAGCGAAGATGCCGATCAGCACAAAGCCGATGACGGGGAGCAGCACCAGCCACGGCCAGTCCTTGATGTCCCTGATCGCGGAAATGTTCATCGCCTCATGCTCCCCGCGCCCGGCGCATTCGTGGATCCGCGACGATGCAAATCATGTCGACGATGAAATTGACCATGACGAAGAAGACGACAAACAGCAGCAGCACCGACTGCATGCCGATGAAGTCGCGGAAGCGTATCGCCTCGATGAAAAAGGCACCGACGCCGCGCAATGCAAACACCGTCTCGACGACGATCGATCCGATGATCATCAGCGTGAATTGCGCCCCGAATGTCGTCAGGAACGGAATGGCGATGTTGGGTAGCGCCTCGCGCAACAGCACCTGCGTTCTGGTATAGCCTTTTGCGAAGCCAGTGGTCGCAAACGGCCGCGACATCGCTTCCTGGAGGTTGACCCGAACGACACGGCTGAGAACGGAGGCTGGGAACAGCGCGATCGTCACCCATGGCAAAAGCCATGAGGTGAAGCCGCTCGTGCCGAAGGTGGGCACCCAGCCGAGCATGACCGAAAACACGATCACCAGCAGCGCCGCCACGAAGAAGTTGGGGGTCGATGCGCCGATCAGCGAAAATGCGTGCAGGAATCTGTCCATGAAGCCGCCATTGCTGACGGCCCCGGCAATGCCAAGCGTGATCGAGAAAATGAAGGCGAGAACGCCGCCGCCGGCAAGCAGAGCCGCCGTCATCGGAATGCGGGCGGCAAACTCCCGAGAAATCGGCTTTCCCGTTCGCAGCGATATGCCGAAATCGCCGGCCAGCGCGCTGGCCAGCCAGCGTCCATAGCGGATCGGCAGCGGGTCGTGAAGGCCAAGCTCGTTGCCGATCTTGGTGATCATTTCGGCGCTCGCGCCAGGGCCTGCCGCACGCTCGGCAATCAGTGCCGCAACATTGCCCGGAGCCGCCGCAACCAGGGCGAATGTCAGCGCGGATGCCGCCAGGATCAAAAGGCAGGCAAGCAGCATCCGTCGCAGGATCGTGCGTTTCATCGTCAGGCCTCGCTTAGGCTCGAAGTCTTCAGGCCTTCAGCGTAATCGCCTTGAACGGCAGATCATAGTCGGTCGCCGGGAGCGAGAAATTCTCCGCGCGCGGATTGTGGGCCCACAGTCGCTGGCTGACAACGAGAGGACAGATGGCGGTGTTGTCGTGGAGCCAGTCGTAGAGGGCCTGCATCTTCAGGTCGCGTTCGGCGCCGCTCGCCTCGAGCGCAGCCTTGACGACGCCGTCGAGCGCGTCGGAGACGTAGATCTTGCCGTCAGGGCCGCTGTCGGCGGTCGAGACGAAGGCGTTGCCGAGCGTGCCGTGCGGATCGTAGGGCGCTCCATAGGTGGTGAAGAAGGCCAGGTCGTAGTCGAAGGCCGGACGCCGTTCATGCATGGTGGCATTGTCCACCGAGGACACCTGGACCTGGAAACCGACCTCGGACAACTGACCCTGGATCATTTCGGCGATGCGCCGCGACCCTGGCAGGGATTCTTCGGAAACCAGAAAGTCGATGGCCAGCGGAGAGCCAGCCTTGGTCCAGGCGCCACCGCTGTCGACCCAGCCGCCATCGGCGAGGATCTTCTTGGCCGCCGCCACGTCGCGCACCGGCACGTCATACCGCTTGCCCGACGAAGGCACGTTCGCCGGGAACAGATCGGCGGCCGGGTCGGCAAAGCCCTCGAACAGCACCTTGGCGATCGCCGCCCGGTCGACCGATGCATAGACGGCGTCGCGGACGGCCTTGTCGGCAATGATCTTCGACTTCGGCGAATAGCCGAGCAGCATCGTCGCCGTGCCCGGCTCGGCCACGACCTTCATGCCGTCGCTTTCGAGCGCGCGAGCGCGGCGCGGCGACAGCGTCGCGACCCAGTCGCCACCGATGACATCGAGGTCGCCTGAACGCAGGCCGTTGGCGCGGGCGAGTTCATCGGGAACCATCTTCAATTCCATGCGGCTGAAGAGCGGCTTCTCACCCCAGTATTTGTCGTTGCGAACGAGGCTGGTGCCGCTCGAATCGTATTTTTCGACGATCCACGGACCGGTCCCGATCGGCGCAGTCTGCTTGCCATCCTTGTCGACTGCCTTGGGCGACAGGAAACGGACAGGCCGCACGATTGTGAGTTCGAGGAGTGCCGCCGGCACCGGCCGCTTCAGCTTGACCGTCAGCTTGTTCGGTCCGTCCGTGACGATGCTGTCGAACGCGTCGGAGATGCCGATCCAGGAGAAGTCGCTCACCCCCATCCAGCGCTTGAGGTTCCATTCGGCCGCGGTGGAATCGAAGGGCGTGCCGTCGCTGAAGGTCACGCCTTCACGCAGATCGAAGGCTATCGAAAGCTGATCGTCGGCAATGGTCCATTTGGTGGCAAGTCCCGGCTCCAGCGCGCCATTCTGGCCATAATGGATCAGCGCATCGAAGACGATGGTGTAGGTGCTCAGCGTCGAAACGTTCTGCAGCAAATCGAGATCGCCGGTCTCTGCGGCGATGGCAATCTTCAGCGTGTCGTTGGTTTCGGAAAAGGCGGCGCGTGGCAGCGCGGCGGCGAAGGCAAGGCCAGCGGTGGAAACAAGGAAATTGCGGCGGTCGAGAGTCATCATGTCAGTTCCCCATTTTTTGATTGGTGTGATTGTACACATGCATTCCCATTTGTATAGACATATGCGGCGCAAATCCAAGTTGGCGCGCAGCGCTGCGTTTGGCAAAGGAAATGCGCCCTCTCGCGTAATGTCGCCATGCCGGCGCGGGTCTCGACAAGGGCTAAATCCAGCTCAGCGTCATCGCCGCCAGCGCGAGGTAGCGGCCGACCTTCGCGATCGTGACGATCGCAAGGAAGCTCCAGAATGGCTCTCGCAGCGCTCCCGCCACAACCGTCAGCGGATCGCCAACGAATGGCAACCAGCTCAACAGCAGCGACCATCGTCCATAGCGCTGATACCATCGCGTCGCGCGCGTCAGCGCGGAGGGCTTCACCGGGAACCATTTGCGGTCGCGAAAGCGATCGACGCCCCGGCCGAGCCACCAGTTGACGATCGAGCCGAGCACATTGCCGGCGCTTGCGGAGGCGATGAGCGGAGTCGGGGCATAGCTTTCTGTCAGAAGCAGTCCCGCAAGGGCTGCTTCCGATTGCATCGGCAGGATGGTCGCCGCCGCGAACGCGGTCAGAAATAGACCGCCATAGATGGCGAGCTCGCCAAGCATGTTGAGTTCTCAGCTTGTCTTGGGCCATTTCGGGTGCCGATCATCGACGACGTAGCCATGCGAATGCTCATACCCCGCTTCCGACCATACTGCGTCGCCGATGTGCCGGTCGTCCTCAGGCAGATCGACATGCGTATGCACAAGCACGTCGGGATCATGTTTCGGCCAAAGCCAGATCGCGGCAAGCAGAGCAGCGGCGCCTATGACGCCGAGCAGAATGAATGTGAAAGGCAATCCCATCGCCGCACCGACGCGGCCGGCAATGGGATACGTGATCAACCAGCAGGCATGCGAAAGCGCGAATTGGGCAGCAAACAGAGCGGGCCGGTCGACGGCATCGGCGGAACGCCTGATCAATCGGCCCGAAGGCGTCTGCGCCAGCGAATAGCCGAGCCCGAGCACGAACCAGAGCGCCAGCAGCAGATAGTAGCTGCCGGCGAGAGGTCCCACCAGCACGCCCACGACCAGGATCGCGGCGCCCGAGAGCATCGCAACCCGGTCCGGGACGTTCTCGAGCAGCCGCGGCAGGGCAAGGGCTGCAATCATCGATCCGCCGCCGAAGGCTGCGAGCGCCAGCGCCGTGTCACTTTGAGAGAGGCCGAACTGTGCCTGAACCAGGACGACCGTGTTGACGATCACCATCGCGCTTGCCGCCGCGACGGCAACGTTAAGGGCCAGCAGCCCGCGCAATCGCGGCGTCGCCAGATAGATGCGCAATCCGCGCGTGGTACGATCGTAAACGCCGCGCGGCTGCGACGGTTTAGGGCTCGGCAGGACCACCGACACCACCAGCGCCGCCGAGGCGAGAAAGCCGATAACCGTACCGGCGAACAGGCTATGGAAGCTGATGACGGAAAGCAGCGCCGCGGCCAGCATGGGACTGACGACGCTTTCCAAGTCGTAGGCCAGTCGCGACAGCGACAGGGCTCGCGTGTAGTCCTTCTCCTCGGGCAGCACGTCAGGAATAGAGGCCTGGAAGGCCGGAGTGAAGCCTGCCGACGCCGACTGCAGGACGAAGATGAGAAGATATACCTGCCAGACTTCGGTGACAAAGGGCAGGAACACCGCGACTGCAGCCCGGATGAGGTCGAGCGAAACCAGCATGGTGCGGCGTGGCAGGCGCTCTGCGAACGCAGCGGCGACAGGCGCCACGCCGACATAGGCGATCATCTTGATGGCGAGCGCCGTGCCGAGCACCGCGCCGGCATCGGCGCCGGCAAGATCATAGGCCAGCAGCCCTAGCGCCACGGTGGCAAGGCCAGTGCCGATCAGGGCGATGACCTGGGCCAGGAAGAGATGACGGTAAGTGCGATTGGCCAGGACCTGAAGCATATTTTGCCTTCTTGCAGCGGATTGGGGGTTCGTCGAGCCAGGAATGTAGCGCGACAGCCCGCCTGTCTCAGTGGTGGTGGCCTTCCGGCTCGACCATCTTGAATGGCAGCACCTGCTCGCGACCATTCGCGGCCAGGATCAACCTCGCCTGGAACTCATGCGGCTCAGCAGGGGCGACGGTGCTTTCAAGCCGATGATGGTTGTCTGCAACGGGATCGAGGCGAAGCGTCTCTGGCCCTTCGGGTCGATCGATAATCACCGTCGCCGCCAAGTCATCGGCGTGACGATCGATAGTCAGCCGCATCCGCTCGCCGGCCGGTGTATCGACGATTTCCAATGTCCCTTCAGCCAGATCGCAGACTACCTTGAAGGGCTCTGGCGCATGATGGTGAGCATGAGAGATTTCCGCGGCCGGCCCGGCCGAGCTCATCAGGCGGACATTGGCTTCCGCCAACGCCGGCAAGTGGGCGAACAGCTCCTCCTTGAGGGCTTCGGTTACGCCCAGCACGTCCTTGGCCGTCGCCATCTCCGGAACACTGATGGCGACATCGGCATGCAGGCGATGTCCGATCCAGCGTGCCTGCACGCTATGGACATGCTCGATGCCGGATACGTGCTCGGCGGCATGATGGATTTCATCGACGATGGCGGGCTCGACTCCGTCGAGCATGCGGGTCAACACGGCTTTCGACGACTGCCAGACGATGGCGAAGATCGCCGCGGTGATCAGCAGTCCGATGATCGGATCGGCAAGCGGAAAGCCCAGCCACACGCCGATAGCGCCAAGGACGACTGCCAGGCTGGTGAAGCCGTCGGTGCGGGCATGGTAGCCGTCCGCGATCAGCGCCGCGCTGTTGATCTCTCGGCCGACGCGGATGCGAAATACGGCCACCGCTTCATTGCCGATGAAGCCTATGAGGCCGGCGATGGCGACCCAGCCAAGAAATGCGATGGGACGCGGATTGATCAGCCTGTCGATCGCTTCATAGCCTGCGACGATGGCGCTGAAAAGAATGATGAGAACGATGACGATCCCGGCCAGATCCTCGACGCGGCCCAGGCCGTAGGTGAACGCCTTGCTCGGTTTGCGGCGGACCAGCATGAAGGCGATCCACAGCGGGACGGCGGTGACCGCGTCCCCGATATTGTGGATGGTGTCGGCCAGCAGCGCCACGCTGCCGGAGAGGAACACGACCACAAGCTGGAGCGCTGCCGTGACGGCCAGAACGACGAATGACCATTTGATTGCCCAGATGCCGCGCGTCGTCGTGGCGATCGTCGGATCGATGACGCCGTGGGTGTGGCCATGGCCGCCATCACCATCACCATGATCATGTCCATGGCCGCCGAAGCCCTGCGTCATCGGACCGAAGCCGAACCAGTCGCGTATCTTATCCATTATGGTGTTCTCTCACAGGTACTTGGTGATATCCTTGAACTCGTCGATCGAGCGGCGCTGCTCGCGCGCCAGCGGCCCGACGACGTCTTCAAGGCAATGGTTGAGATGATCCTGGATCAGGGTCTTCTTGGCTTGCGCGATGGCCCGCTCGACAGCATGGAGCTGCTGGGCAAGATCGAGGCAGGGCCGGCCCGCTTCGATCATTTCGATCACGCCCTTCAGATGTCCGCCAGCCCGCTTCAGGCGCTTGATGATATCGGGATGGGTTTCGTGGGTATGAGGCTGCTCGCTCATCTCTTGATACTATCCTCTTGGAGGGGATACAACAAGCCTCAAAGAGGCCTCGATTCCGGTGCAGTCAACAACCATTCGTTAGGATTTTGGAGAATAATCGCCGTTCATGCCGAATCGGATCCACAGCACGGTTTTTTGTCTGGTCATCGCTTTAGCGATGATGTTCGGCGTGCTGCGTCCTTTCGGCTATTCGACCTCACACGATCCGATCGCGATTGCCACCGCGGTTGAACGTCACGGCGGAGCCGCCGCACAGATCGAAGATCATGGCCACGCACACGATGATGGCGTTTCGGACGAGCAGAGCTTTGGACATTTTCACGGGCACAATGCGGCAGACCACTCGCACGAGACGGCGAGTACGCCCTCCGACTTCGCACCGACCGTTCCGCAGCTCGAACGGGGCTGGCTGAATTATCCGCTGACTTTCGTCGATCCGGACACGACATTCCGGCTCGAGCGACCGCCGAGACCATTCCTCGCCGCATGATCGCGGCCGCTCGCGCGGCCACCCTCAACGACGAAGATTGGAAATTCTATGCAACGACCCTTCGACCGGGGCCGGCCACGCGCGCGCCACGCGCGTCGGCGACCCGCCCTGCCCCTGCTTATCGCTCTCCTGACGCTGCCGCTCCTGGGCGGGGCTGCCTTCGCCCACGCCGTGGCCGAGGGCGACGAGGGCTATATCCAGGAAATCTCGGGCATTAACGTGCTGCCCTTCATCTATCTCGGCGCCAAGCACATGGTGACCGGATACGACCACATCCTGTTCCTGTTCGGGGTAATCTTTTTCCTCTACCGGATGAAGCATATCGGCATCTATGTCAGCCTGTTCGCGCTCGGCCACTCCACGACCATGCTGCTTGGCGTCTATTTCAACGTCGGCATCAACAGCTACATAATCGACGCCATCATCGGGCTGTCCGTGGTCTACAAGTCGCTCGACAATATGGGCGCTTTCCAGAGATGGCTCGGCTTCCAGCCGAACACCAAGATCACGACGCTGGTCTTCGGCTTCTTCCATGGTTTCGGCCTGTCGACGAAGATCATCGAATACAACATCTCGCCGGACGGCCTGGTGGCCAACCTTTTGGCCTTCAATGTCGGCGTCGAGATCGGGCAGCTCTTGGCTCTTGGCGCCATGCTGATCGTGATGGGCTACTGGCGCCGGACACGAAGTTTCTGGCGCCACGCCTATACCGCAAACGTCATCATGATGACGGCTGGTTTCCTGCTGATCGGATATCAGCTCACCGGCCTGTTCGTCGCCGCATAAGGAACCGAATCATGTACAACACCGACCTTCCCAGCCGCGCCGATTTGCCGACGTCAGCGCAGCTGAAGCGCTCCACCTTCATTGCCGCGCTGACGGCTTTCGCATTGGTCATCACGGTCGTCATGCCGTCCGAGTATGCGATCGACCCGACCGGAGCAGGCAGATTGCTCGGCCTCACCAGAATGGGCGAAATCAAGACACAGCTGGCAGCCGAGGCGGCAGCCGACGAAATGGCCAGCGCGAAGGCACCAACCGAGCGGATGACGCAAATGGTCCCTCCGGCCGAGTTGATGGCGCGCATGGACCGAATCGAAAACCTCCTCGTCGCCCTGACCGCCGAACGGCCTGCTTTGCAGCCGTCGCCAACTGGGGAGGCCGTATCCCAAGACAATGTGACAGTTGGAGAGATCGCTCCTGCCGAGGCTCCGGCCATTGCTATAACGCCTGCCGCCGAAGCAACCTCGGAAGCCCCGATCCAGCCAGATGGAAGGCAAGACGAGCTATCCTTCACGTTGGCGCCAGGCCAGGGTGCCGAAGTCAAGCTCGTGATGCGGCAGGGGGCCAAGGCAAACTTTTCCTGGACAGCTGACGGCGGCGTGGTGAACTTCGAGACGCACGGCGATGGCGGCGGTCAGTCCGTCAGCTATGAAAAGGGTCGCAGCGTTCCAGCTGACGAAGGTGCCATTGAAGCCGCCTTCGATGGAAATCATGGTTGGTTCTGGCGCAACCGCGGTGGCAGCGACGTGACCCTGACGATCCAGGCTGAAGGCGACTACATCGACATCAAGCGTATGATCTAGCGCATACAGGGTCGCCCGGCGCCACTTCGAGCCTCGGGCGTCACCTATCCGTCTGTTCCACCGACGAGCGCAGATGCGCGTCGAAGCTTTGCGCCGCGACGAAGACACGGCTGACCTTCAGGTAAACGGGTCTTGATCCATCGCTCGATCTGGTTCACGGCATTTCAGCCCGACGAGATTTGCCAAACGGCTACGCCGGCAAGCGCCAAGCCGGCAGCGCCCTCAATGGCTCGGGAAATGGCATCGAACAGGCGTGGCCGGCTATCGAAAAAATGCACCAGACGTTCACGAAACAGGATCGACAGCACCGCAACGCAAGACAGCGTCAGCGCCACGCCGGCCATCATTGTGATTGCGAAAAGAATGCCGGCGACCGGAACGCCTCTGGATATCGCAAAGGTCATCACGAAAAGCGTCAGCGGGCATGGGATCAGGCCGGCCATGACGCCGACGGCCTCGCCCTCATGCTTGTGGTGATGGCCGTGGCTCAATGCGCGCCAGAGCATCCAAATGCCGATCAGGCCAAGCAGGCCCCGACTGACGTCTTCCAGCAGTGGGGCTCGGCCAACACTGCCCAGGGCAATCGATACCAACGGCAACGAGAGCGCCGCGATCAGCACGGCAATCGTTACATGCGTGAAGGAGAGTGTCAGCGACACCAGAAGCCCACGCCGGACGCTGGCGTCCGATCCTGCCAGATAGGTGGCCAGGACAGCCTTGCTATGGCCCGGCGTCAGCGCATGCGCCGCACCGAACAGAATGCCCATGGGCAGAAAGGCCGTGAACGCCAGCCAACCGCCGCCAGCCGCAAGCAGTTTGATCTGCTCGGCCAACGCCAGGTAGATCGTGCGTTGGAACTCGACCAGCGTCTGGAACATGGCCATCGAACCGGCTCCGGGTCAGCCGCACGTCAATTCGAGGCGCGTCGCGAAAATCTTGCCGAGATCGGTCCCCGTCGGGTCACTGAAGAACGCGTCTGTCAGGCTCTTCTGGTTCTGCGCGATGGCCGTGTCCGGATCTGGACGGACGACGGAACGTGAGCAGCCTTGCGGCAGACCGGCCACCGCAAGCTTTTCGTCCTCGGTAAAATCGATTGCCGTGTAGAAGGTCGGATCGTAGACACCGATACTGACTTTTCCAGCAAGGGCCAACGGGTCCTTCGGCTGCGTTTCGAACTGGACGACGAGTTGATCGTTTTCATAGCTGACGCTGAACTTCGGCGGTGGCGCCATCGTCACGTCCTTGCCGTTCAAGGTCACCATCTGAAAGTAGTTGTACTCGGCCAACGACGCATGGACGGTGAGAGCGACTTCATCGAGTTCCTTCGCATCAAGGACAAGGTCGGAATTCTTGTCGAATTCCATCAGCACAGTGCTGGAAAAGAGGTCGTCGAAACGCCAGAGATGCCGAAGCGACTTGACCGTCTTGTCTGGATCGACGGTCAGGTCCAGCTTCGCTTCGGCAAAGACATGCGGATGGGCGTTCGCTGCCGCGGTGGAAGCGAGCAACAGCGCCGCGCCGGATACCATGCCTGTCAGTTGCATTCTTCGCTCACATTTCGCTCGTCGATTCCGCATCAGGCAGGACACCTGCCATTGCAAGCAGGCCGAAATGGGACGGGCCAAAGCCCATACCAACCTTGATCGATCAGGGCTGTGTTGCTTCATCTAAGGAGGCAGCTACCCAAGGTCGCCCTTCAGCCAATGTTTGAGCATGATCACCGCGATACCAGCAAGGATTGCCAGCACTATCATCCAGATGATCTTTTGCCGATCGCTCAATTTCCTGCTCCTGATCGATTCAGAGCATTCCTATCGCGAGTTCCTTGCAAACGCAAAAAGCCCCGCGTCCCGTGCTGATAACACCAGCTGATCCGCCCTAGTCGTCGGCGATCGAGCTTGCAATGACCGTGTTCGATGTGATCCGGACCTCGGGAACGTCAAATGGACAAGTGCTTGCGATTGCCGACTGTCAATATGCAGAGTTTGGAAACTTGCATTCCGTTTCTGTCCTCGCCGATTGTTTCGGCATCCGTCCGGGCGAAGAAACGCTCCTCGAATGGCGCGCCGTCGACATCGAATAGCTTTATGGAGCAAGGTTGCACGGACTTGCCATTCAAGTGGCTTTTGTCACCGCGATCATGGTTTTGGCCGGGAGGTCGTCACCGGTCGCCTCCCAGTCCTGGAAGGCGCCTACGTCACCGACGGGGGCAAGTGCTGCGTCGCCGGACAACGGAGTCCATCCGCGTCTCCTGGCCGCAGGACGGTTCGTTCGAAGTCAGGTCCATGGGCAAGACAAATACCGTGAAAAGCTTCCAACGCCAGATCGACATTATCGGCACGCACCAGCGGCGATCTCAGGCATATAGCAGCAAGCGCCGGGATAAAGAGGGGCTTCGACATCAGCACACCGCAGGGTCAAAAAATGGACCCTCTGGCACGTTAGTCAAGAGTGCCATTTAGCGGGCCCAGCGGCTGCGACGAGATCGACCTGCATCCGACTGTCGGCGGCTGCGCCGTCGCCCCGTAGTATCATTCGCCAGTTATTCTCCAACGCGGTCCGCATTGAAGACCCGCGATAGCCGTCGAACTTGTGTGTCCATCCCTCGGCCCTCGGGAGGCTTCTCCACCAGGGTGGGGATCAAAGGAGCGATGAACGCTGGCCGGCTGGTGCTGGCAGTTACTCGTTTACGCATGGAATCGTGTCTAGGTCGCAGGCATATATCCGCGCTCCACACGTCCCGACGTTGGTTAAGATCGGCAGCCAGACCGGCCAGCCACTCTGTGCGCCAGGCGGATAGAGGTGAGTGTCGATCGCGAATTGCAGAAACGTTGCCAGCGGATAATTGCAAAGTCAGCGCGTCACGCGTACGGATCCATAAGCCCCAGCGCGCTTACATCCATAAGCACCCCAAACCCGATGATCTGCTCCAGCGCAACGTTGCGAGACAATGTGCCCAAGCTTTTGGCCGGTTCGGACTTCATGCGGCTGACCAGGGCGTATCGGTTGTAGACCGCCAAACCGACCATCGCGACGAATAGGCTGATCTTGAACAGGAGAACTCGACCGTAGCTGTTGCGCGGATCGGGGAACGAGCCAAGCACGAGCCAAGTGTTCATGGCACCCGTCAAAAAAATGAGCGCAACCGCCACCATACCAAAGCGGGAGAAGCGCCACAGGACGGTTTCCACGCCTGCGACTTCGGATGGATGCCGCTGTGCTGCCGCGATAAGCAGGCCGAGGGGCAGGAGGCCACCTATCCACGCCCCGGCACTTGCAACATGGAGAGCTTGAGTCAGTGAGCCTAGAAGGCCCAACGCCGCCGCGTGGCCCTGCCAACCCTCGCAGGTCAGTAGCAAGAAAGCCGGCCCGACGATCAATTCGGGCCGCCCCGAGAAACTGATCACCAGGAGCAGGAGAACGAGCGAAAGGCGAACAAACCAAACAGTTCCGAAGTCGCTTTCCATGAGAACGCCGCGCAAGGTGTCAACCATACCCTCGCGTCCGGAGAGCCCGGCCGTAAAGCACAGCAGCCAAATTGCCGCGAAGATTGCGGCCGCAAGTGCGAGGGCAGGATTGATGTTACGGGGTAGAGGCGCAAGCGCGGGAGCCGCGGTTCTGTCTAGCGCATAGAAAGGGAAGAGTGCCGACCCGAATAGAATCATCACTGAGAGGAAGTAGACCCACCGGGCGAAGGCCAGAGTGCCATCAACGTCCATTTCTACGGTCTGACTTCAAATTTGAAATTGCCCTTCACCTTGTGCCCGTCTGCTGACAGCACGTGCCAATCAACTTGATAAACACCCGGCGCAAGGGACCTTGATACAGGTGCCACCATGTCCTTATCGCGCACCGCGATCTCCGTGGTGATCTTCGCACCATCCGGCCCCGACAGATCGATGCCCGAGAATCGAGCCTCAATGGATTCGCTAAACCGCAGTCCAATCTCGGTGGGCGGAGCGGCAATGGTGCTATTGATCTCTGGAGTAGCCTCGACCAATCGAGCATGCGCAAGCGCCTGGCCCGATAATGGCACGCTCCACAGCGCAAGTGTGGCGATCATTCCGATAGTCCGATTCAACGCGAACTCCTCCCGCGGCGACGGTCATCAAAGACTATGCACTCTCTGACGAGTATACGAATTTGTTGGTGTTGCAGGGCCGCCACCGTTCGAGCTGTCACGAAATTTTCCATTTGCCGGAAAAGTGATGGGAGATCAGGCCAACACGCTACCGACCGCCGAGACTCTCGATTGAAGGTCACGGACGCCGCAAGCGTTTGTAATTATCAGGACAAGCGCGGGCGAAACAAGCGTTTGCGCCCGCGTGACTCCATTTCAGCTACTTAACCGGGATCATGAGATGTGCGTATGGAGTGCCCGGCCACATCACATAGGGCTTGGATGTGTCAGGCTTGGGGTCCGTCGGATAGCCCTGCATCATGTCCATTGCGTTGACGATCATCACATGCGGGCCGGTCTCTATCCAATTGTTGCCTTCCTCGGGCTTCGTCGCATAGGGATCGGTGTTGCTGCCATCGGTACCGCCGGACAGCATGTACATGAAGCCGACCTTGCCCTTGGGCGGCTCCTTCTTTTCCATCCATGCCATCGCCCATTCCATCGCGTTGGCATCGCCGCACATTGGGTCCGGGCCGGGCGTGGACGGGCTGTCCGGCATGCACCAGAAGCCGTTCTTGCCCTCGCGCAAGGTGCGCATGGCGCCCTTTTCATCCGCGGCGTAGACCGCAGCGCCGCTTGCCACGGCAGGGGGTGCGGCAGATTCAGCGCTCTTGATCATCGCAGCGTCGTCGGCGGCTGCGCCTTGCATCGTAACCAAACTGCCTGCCGCCAAAAGGGCAGCGACCGTCAGCAGCCGTTTCATGGCCGTTCTCCGGTTTGAGTTGATCTTGTGCATGATGTCCGACGCACGGCTTTCCAGAGCCGTTTGTCGGTGATTAAGCAGTAGCAGATTACATGCCTCCGGACAATTTACGTTTTAGCGCTGTCTAATGTCTTTGCAGGGGGTGTGCTATTAAACGGGGGCCTTCAAATCGGTCACGAAACTCCTGAGGGTTCACTAACCAAGATGGTGCTGTTCAGCGAGTGGCCAAATTTGCGCGGTTTCCCAGCAACCTTGCTTGCGTCGTCAAATCGCCACCTGCCCTAACCCTAGATTAGTTTCCGTCCATAAACGCCGGTATTTCGCAGCATTTGCAATCGCTTGGATCCGACCGGAAGCGCCGTTGACGGGCATGGACAGGTCAGGAATAGTTGATGATCGACAAAATGCAGTGCTTGGCAACGATCGGACGCACGCCATTGCCGGCGGCTCTGCCGGCGGGACGGCTGCGATGCCGAGCTGATATCAGGTCGGCCTGAGGCGGGTGAAGAGGACGAGGTTGTAGGCCGCGACCGAGGACCAGACGTAGGTTTTGAAGTGATCAAGGCCGCGCCAAGTGCAGCGCGCCAGGCCGTAAGCGCGTTTGAGGCACGAGATGCCAGCTTCGATGCCGGCGCGACAGTTGCGCAGCTTGCGATAGACCCACTTGCTTCTGACCATATCCTCGATCTTGAGGCCGGCTTTCTTGTGGAAGGCCATGTCGGAGACGCCCCACGCCTTCGCCGTGGCCAGGGTTGTCGCGCGTGGCGAAGCCACCATCGGCTGCTGCCTGCCGTGGCGCCTGACCCCAAATGCCTATGTGACGCTCCAGCATCGGCAGCAATCGGTCGCTGTCGGCCGGGTTGCCTTTCTCGATCACCAGATCGAGGATCATTCCACTCTTGCCGGTGGTCAGGTTGAGCTTGTGGCCATACTCGGTGTCGCGGCTGCCTTTGACGATGATATCGGCATGCTCTTCGAACAGGCTGACCAGCTTCTCGCCGGCCGACACCGGCTCGCCGGCCAATACCCGCCGCTCGCTCTGTCTGATGATGCGTTCGACCAGCGGCCGATAGTGACGGACCTGGAGCTGCCACAGTGCGATGGACGGTGTGCTCGCCACTACCAATCGCTCGCTCGCCTGCTCCAGATAAGTCAAGGTCGCACGGGCGATTGCGATCAGCTCGCGGTAGAGTTGGACCCGATTGGGTCGACCGCGCGTGAACTGGATCTTGCGAGCCCGCTTCTTGGCTGCGCGGCAATGATCGCGCCATGCTGAGCCGGCACCGCCGACCAAGGCGTCAGCCCGCTTCAGCAGGCGCACCATGACCCGCACGGCATCCCAAAGCAGGCTGCTGTCGCTCGGCTCGTGCATGAGTGCCGAGGTCACGGTGCTGTCCAGCCGCACGACTGCGCCATCTTCGAGCTTCGCCTGCCGAGCGCTCGACAGCAGTACCCGATTGACCTGTTCCCAGGTCTCGGACCGGATCGCACTGATGGTCCTTTGCAGCACCGACTTGTGCGGGCTCCATGACAAAGGCAGGCGAGCAAAGGCGCGAAACGAAGCGGAGTCCTCAAGATGGAACGCCAGCTCCTGGTAGCTCAGTTGCCGGTATTGCTTGAGGATCGCGCAGCGCAACACCGCTTCGGCAGGCAGGCCCTGCCGTCCGGTGGCCTTGACGTCGACCCGCACCAAATCGCGCGCCACCAAGCCAAGAAGGTCGCGATGCTCATCCAGCCATTGCGACATCGCCTTCAACTCGTGACCGATCTCGTGCGTGGCGAAAAGATCGAATATGCTGGCACCGCCAGCATAGCGAACTCACCTCATCCCTCGTCCCGCGAAGGACGTTTTTCCACCGGCAAGTGGAACTTTGTTGTCTCCTTCTTAACGGCCCAGTTCAGACGGCGACCGGTGTGCTTTCCTTTGTCCAGTGGAACCGTGTGCCATCGCTCCACATGCGATGCATGATCACCGCTAGTCTACGGGCGAGCGCAACGATGGCCCTCTGCCGACCACGCCGCTTGGCGACGTTCATCGCCCAGGCCTTCAGCCAGGACCACTTCGTCACGCGCGTCAGTAGGACCTGCGCGGCTTCGTAGAGCAGCGTTCGCATCATATCGTCACCGCATAACGAGATCCGGCCGACCCGGCGGCTTTCGCCCGACTCATGGAGCACAGGTGTCAGACCCAAAACCGGTCCGACCGCTTTCGAATTGCGGAAGCGGGCCGGAATGTCGATGGTGGTGGTATAGGCCAGAGCCACGACCGGGGCCTACACCTGGTGTCGTCATCAGTCGGCGGCAAACTTCCTCATCCCGGACGATCGCCAAAAGCTTGCGGTGAAGGGTGGCAAAGTGCTGGCGCAGCTTGCCGCGAGCGTCGAGAAGCGGTTCGACGATTTCGGCCAGATCAGGCATGCCTTCAACCAGTTCGTGGATGCGTTGCTCGAATTTGCCCGTACCGACGATGCCGACCTTGAGCCCGAAGTTGCGCAGCAGCCCGCGATGTCGTTCTCGATGGCAATCGCCTTTTCCTGCAGCAGCTTGCGCGCCGTCAGCAACGCCCGACGCTTCTGGCTCGTCAGGGTCTTCACGCACCGGGCGGAACAGGTTGACCCGCATCATCTGTGCGATGCCGCGCGCGTCATTGCGGTCGGTCTTGTTCACCTGCGCCTTCAGGAATGCCTTGGTGTGACGCGTCTCAATGCAGATCAACGGCAGGCCGGCTTTGGCAAGGGCCTCGAACAGCCATTGCGATAAGGGCCCGGCTTCAAGACCGATCCGCTCAAAGTTCCAGGCAGGATCCTTGAGCACCCGCGCAAGATCCTCCGGATGGCTGGGAACTTTCATCTCGCGGCAAACCGTGCCTGTTTCGTCGACGATGCACACTGCCGTCTCTTTCACCGAGACGTCCAATCCTGCATAATGTTTCATGCTGCGCTTCCTTTCCTGATGCTTGTGGCTGTTTCGGACAGACCACGTTCTACCATCAGCTCGAAGCGCAGCACCTCCATGCCGCTCCGCCAAGATGGGGCGCAAGCCGAATACCCCATCTTGGACGGTGCGTTCTTGGCGCATTGTCGGCTCCGGCGGTGGCAAGGCTTTGGAATCAGTGGCATGATCCAAGATACCTGAAACCGCCGGGCCTTGCTCGCGCAAAGCCGCGATTCATCCAACAGAATCAATCGTTTGCCGTTTATGGACGGAAACTAGATTAGCCCGCGCATCGTCAGTTCAGCCTTCAGATAGGCATAATAGATCGGCGCGGCGACAAGACCCGGCATACCGAACCAGGCTTCCATGAAAACCATCGCCAGAAGAAGCTCCCAGGCACGCGCATTGATCCGCGAACCGATGATCTTGGCGTTTACGAAGTATTCGAGCTTGTGAATGATGATGAGAAAGGCAAGCGAGCCGAGTGCTGCAAGGAAGGAGATGCTGAGGCTGACAACCACGATCACCGTGTTGGAGATCAGATTGCCGATGACCGGCAGAAGGCCGGTGACGAAAGTCAGCGCTATCATTGTCCTGATGAATGGCAGATCGATGCCGAAGGACGGCAGAACAACGACGAGATAGACCGCCGTCAGAAACGTATTCAACGCCGTAATCCGGATTTGCGAGAACACGATGTTGCGAAAGGCCTTGCTCAGAATGTTGACACGATCCGCCAGCGCGACCGCCAGTGGGCCGGGCTCGCGCGATGGCGCCGCCGAGCTCACCGCGATCAAGCCGCCGATCACCATGCCGACGACAATGTGGACCACCAGGACGCCGACATCCCGCCCGACGAGTTGAAGCTGGCCGGCATGTTCGCGGAGCCACCGGGCCGCGAAGACTTCCAGTTCCTCGATGTTCGACGGAAAATAGGTCATCGCCCAGGTCGGGAGATGGACGCGCGCGGTATCGATGATCTCGGCCATCTTCTTGAGGAGCGTCACGACGTTCTCCGAACCGCCAGTCAATTGCGACATGCCGCTAAAGATAGCGGCGGCTACCAGGAGCGTGAAAATCAATGCCACCAAGGTCAGCGCAAGGCTTTTCGTCAGGCTGTTGGAAACGCCGATTCGATGGAGCATCGGTGCGGCGAAATGAACGAGATTGAACACGAGAAGGCCCGAAAGCAGTGCCGGAAGCAGCCCGAGTTCGAGAACGGCGACGAGCGCTATAAGCGCAAGCAGGCACGACGCGAGATAGAACCATGAGAAAATCAGCACTTTTCACCTGCAGAAGCAGCCAAGTCCTCTCCGGGTTTCATTAGCTTTGATACCCGGTGATGCGCAAGCGAACACGCGTTCAACACGTGTGTAAGGCTAACCGCCTCGGAGGTCCCATGCTTGCGCGCCAGGTCGCCCGCTTTTGCCCCGCCTCATGCTCACGCAGGACCGCGATGATCAGCTCTTGCGTAAACCGCATTCTCTTCATCAGTCCGCCCTTCAATCGAGGCCGGACTTTGATCTCAGATGGAGGAAATTGCCCGTGGCAGGTCAGCCGCTCGACGATGTTTATGCCGGTTGGCAAGAATGATCCTCTTCGTGGTGAACGCCGGAGTTCATTCCGCCGCGAAGACCATCAGATCCTCGAACGGGAACTCGACATGGTATTGGCCGGACGGAAGGGCGTCCCGGGAATAGGTCCGGATGGTCAGGTCATTGCTTTCGAAAATGACTTCATGCCGATCGCCAAGGAAAAGGCTCTCGACGCAGGTCATGGCGATACGTCCAGGGCCGTCCTCCCCGGACCACGTCACCCGCTCAAGCCGGACGAGTGCGGTGACTTTGGCGCCGACGGTCAGCTCCTGCTGGGCGCTGCCCACAAGATGGATGCCGTTGGCGACAATTTCCGCACGGTTGCCGTTGATGGCGGTGACCACGCCGTCAAGGCGATTGCTGGCACCCATGAACTCTGCTGCAAACAGGCTCTTCGGCTTGTTGTAGATTTGCTTGGGTGTTCCGTCCTGTTCGATCTGGCCGCCGTTGAGCAGCAGGATGCGGTCGGCGAGCGCCATCGCTTCCACCTGATCATGGGTGACGCACAGCGCCGATAGCCCGAGATTGGTGATGAGGCGGCGCAGCCAGATCCGCGCTTCTTCGCGTAACTTGGCGTCCAGATTTGACAGCGGCTCATCGAGCAGAATCACGTTCGGCTCATAGACCAGCGCGCGGGCCAGCGCCACGCGCTGCTGCTGTCCGCCGGAGAGCTGATGCGGATAGCGTTCGCCCAGTTTGCCGAGGCCGATGCTGTCCAAAGCCTTCTGGACGCGGCTCGCAACATCTGCCTGGGACACTTTGCGCAGCTTCAGGGGATAACCCACATTCTCGGACACCGTCCGATGAGGCCACAGCGCATAGGACTGGAATACCAGCCCGAGACCGCGCGTTTCCGGCGCCAGATTGATGTTCTGCCCGGCATCGAAAAGCGGCTTGTCACCGAGCAGTATCTTGCCGCTGTTGGGTGTCTCCAGACCGGCGACCGCTCGCAAGAGCGTCGTCTTGCCGGACCCGGACGCGCCGAGCAAGGCGACGATCTGACCCGGTTCGACCGAGAAGGACACACCTTTCAGGATTTCAAGGTTGCCGTAACTGAGGCGCAGGCCGTCTATGATGATGTCAGTCATTGAGGCGGACTCCAAAGCGCATCGCGAGGGCAAGACCGGTCACGATGATGACGGTGTTGATGACGGCGAGAGCCGAGACCAGATCGATCGCGCCGGTGCCCCAAAGGGAAACCATGAGCGAGCCGATCACTTCGGTTCCCGGTCCGAGCAGATAGACGCCCGTCGAATATTCACGGGCGAAGATCAGGAAGATCAACAGCCAGGCCGAGAACATGCCGCCGCGGATGAGCGGCAGCGTGATGTCCCGGGCGACCCGGCCCTCGCTGGCGCCAACTGACCGGCCGGCTTCCTCGAGCTCCTTGCCGATCTGCAGGAGCGTTCCGGAAATCAGCCGCATGCCATAGGCGAACCAGACAATGGTATAGGCGAGCCATACCGAGATCATCGTGGCACGCAGGGGTGCGATCGGCTTGAAGAAGAGAAATATCCACAGCATGGCCAGGCCAGCCACAATGCCCGGCATCGCCCGCGGTATCATGGCCACGTAATCGACGACTTTAGTCAGGGGTGCGTTCGAGCGGTGACCGGCGAGTGCCACGGCAGTATAGGCCGCGATCGAAGCCGCGCCGCCGACCACCGCGACGCCGACCGTGTTGAGAATGGCGCTGATGACATTCGGATAGTCAGCGAGATCGCGATAGTGATCCAACGTCAGCACCTGGAAGATATTCACCCCGACGCCCCAGCTTGTCACCAGTGAACGAATTGCGACGCCGCCCACCGGTATGATCACGGTGGCCGCGAACCAGGCCACCACAAGCGCGAAGGCCGGCCAGCGAAGAGCGCCCAGCCGGATGGGGTTGTGCCGACTGCCCTTGCCTTTGACAGACACATAGCGGCTGGCGTTGCGCAGCATGTAGCGCTGCAGCACGACCAGCGGCAGCGCGATCATGATGATCGCCACCACCACTACGGCCATCAACTGGTAGGAAGGAACACCGAGCTTGTTGGTGAGCTTGTAGAGATAGGTGGCGAGAACCAGCACGCCTTCCGGATCGCCAAGCACCAGCGGCAGGCCGAAAAGTTCGAAACCGAGGAAGAACACCAGAACCGCCGCATAGAGCACCACCGGCATCACCATGGGCAGCGACACACTGGCGGCGACGCGCCAAGGGCCAGCGCCGGCGGTGCGTGCCGCCTCTTCGAGGTCGGCGCCAACGTTGCGGAGCGCCGCCGATGCATAGAGATAGACATGTGGGACATGGGTGAGCCCGGCAATGATCGCGATCGATGTCACCGAATAGACATTCCAGGGCACGTAGCCGATCATCGACTTGACCGCCAGCGAGACGAAGCCGACTGGTCCCAGTGTCATCACATAGCCGAAGGCCAGCACCACCGCCGACATGAAAACCGGGATCAGGATGATCGGCTCCAGCCAGCGCTTGCCCGGCACGTCGGTGCGCACGATGATGAACGCCAGCAGGATTCCCACCGGAACTGCGATCACCGTCATGCCCACCGCGAGCTTGAGCGAAGTCGTCAGCGCTAGCCAGAAATCCGCGTCCGCGAGGATGAAGCTGTAGGCGTTCAGCGACAGATGCGCGGTTTTCTGGAAGAAAGGCGCGGACAGAAAACTCTGATAAATGATCAGGGTGACCGGCGCCAGCACCACCAGGATGGCGAGGAGGTTGGTGCTGACACGAAAGACACGGAAGGGCATGATTGCCTCGAACAAAGCCGGGGGCCGTCCGCTAGCAAGAGCGCAAGCGCGCCGTTCCGATGATTCTTAATAGCAAGAAGGGTGAGAGAGCCGACTGTGGAGGCACTCCCGATCAAGCGATTACTCGCCCTTCATGGCTTTCTGCCACTCGTTGAGGAACGCCAGCCGTGTCGTCTCGTCGAGACCTTCGAGCAGCTTGTCGTCGAGCGCGATCGGGTGAACGTTTTCACCGGCGGCGGCCTTTATGGACGCCAGCGTGGTTGCCCCTTCAACGTCATCACGAACGGCATAGAGCTTGATGTCGTCGGCGATCAGCTTCTGCGCGCGCGCCGACAGCAGATAGTCTACGAATAGCTTCGCAGCATTGGGATCCTGGGCTTCCGCCGGAATGACGGTGGCGCGGGTGGTCACCAGGACATAGTCCTTCGGGATTATCACACCGAGGTTCTCGTCCTTGGCCTGCTTGGCGAGGCCATATGAGCCGAAGATGCCATAGGCGATGGAATGTTCGCCAGACGTGACCTTCTCGATCATCGAGCCGGCGGAGCTGTAGAGCTTGATATGGGCCTTGCCAAAAGCCTTGTTAAGCGCCCAGGAATCGGTCCAGTTCTTGGCGTCCTGGTTGTAGAAATAGAAGCCGACACCGGATTTTTCCGGATCGTAGGACGCGATCTTGCCATCATATTCTGCGGTCTTCCCAGTCATCAGCTTGAGAAGATCGGCGTGGGTTGCGGGAACATCGCCTTCAGGCACGAGACGCTTGTTGTAGACGAAAGTCACCGGGTCGGCGGTGGTACCATAGACCATGTCCTTGTAGGACGCCCAGGCCGGAAGGTGGGCCGCCTCCACGGATTTGTATTCCTGCGCATAGCCGTCTGCGGCAAGTTTGATCTGCAGATCCGGAGCCGAAGACCATGCGACATCTGCCGTGCCTTGGCCCGAAGCGGTTTCGGCAATGACGCGATTGTAGAGTTCGGTGGAATTGAGGTCGGAATATTCGACGGCGATGCCGGGGAATGCTGCTTCGAAGTCCTTGAGCAAGGGCTGGACCAGCGCCGCATCGGTCGTCGAATAGATGCTGAGGTGTCCTTCCGCGGTGGCGGCGGCCACTAGATCCTTGTAGTTATCCGGATACCCGGCGGGGATCTCGGCAGCGGCGGCAAGCGTCACAAAAGCGGCTGACAGCGAAAACGCGGCCATCATCGTCGCAAGACGATTTTTCATTAGGGTCTCCTCCAAGTTCGCCTAAATCGTACCTCCTCCAGGCACAAAAGGCGAGTATCATCCTGACCTGTCACCAACCTGTCACGGCGATGTCGAGGTTTGCTCAGCCGACTAGGCCCGATGGGTCGTGATCAGATTGTCGATGACAGCGGGATCGGCCACATCGACGTATTGCGGGATTGCTGAAATCTTGGGGCGGCATCCTACGCGTCACGGTCGCTGGCCCTGCGCATCGATCATGGACTTGCTCCAATCCTCGATGAAGCGGCGGCGCAACGCCTCGTCTTGTACGGCAAGTAACGCAGGGCCGATGCGTATGGCGCGCGCGATACCAGACTCCCCAAGTTTTTCCGGGCCGTCCGCTCCCTCAGGCAATTGCCCGTTCTCGGCAAAGAAGAAGGCGCTATCCCTGGCAACCTTCTGTCCCCGGGCCGACAGAAGGTAGTCGAGAAATCGTTTGGCAACGTCCATATTCGGCGCCGTCTTCGGAATGAGCGCGCCACGACTGAGTATCAGCGCATAGTCCCGCGGGACAACGACCCTCAAGTCGGAATTGCCCCTGGCCGCCGCGTAGCCGTATGACCCGATCATATTGTAGCCTATATATAGGCTCCCGTTTGCAACGTCCTGAAGGGTCTCCGCGGTGCAACAACGCACCACAGTTTCCGCTCGGCTCATGCTTTCCAGAAGCCGACCGTAGACCGCCGTCGTCTGCCGCGCATCACTGAACGCCAATAGGTAGCCGATGCCCGAAAGTCGGATGTCGAACGTTCCGACCCGTCCGCGATAAAAATCGATCCGCCGCCTGAGAAGATCGGCGAGTTCGATGTGGGTGCGCGGTACGTCGCCGGACGGCACGAGGCGGGCGTTATAGACGAAGACGGCCGGTTCGTAGGTAAAGCCGAATACCTCGTCGCGCCAGTTTGCCCAATTGGCGACATGCGCGGTTTCGGCCGACACGTGCGGCGCCGCGCAGCCGTCATTGGCGAGCTTCACAAGTTGGTCGACCGACGGAGACAACAAGATGTCGCCCAGCACCGCGTCCGTCCGACAGGCTTCACTGGCACTCCTTTGCAAGTCGTTGGTGACATATTCAACATAGTCGACTGCCACGTTGGGGAAAACGGACTGAAAATCCCGGATCAGTGGTTCCATTGCCGCCAGATCGGTCGCGGCGTGGATCGACAGTCGGTTCTTCTCCGGCTGAGACGAAGGGAAAAATGCGCTGCTTCCTTCAGCAGCTCTTGCCGCGTGACCGATGCATAGGACGACGGCAGCCATCAAACCGAATGTCGGCAATGTTCCCGTTATCATCCGGTCTTCTCCGTCGCGATGGGCAACGTCAAGGTGACGGTGAACCCTTGCGTGCCCTTCCCGCCATCCTTGCTTGTCTCGCGAAAGGTCAGCGCGCCACCGTGAGCCGCCGCAACCTCCGACGCGATGGCGAAACCAAGACCTGCGCTGCCGTCATGAGATTTGGACGTTTCGAAGCGCTGCGTAACCCGCTCCCACTCGCCCCGCGGAATGCCCGGTCCGTCATCTTCGACCTCGAGATGGGCACGTGTACCGTCGCTGCGTACTCTGACTTCAAGGCGCGACACCACTCCATGGCGCAAGGCATTGTCGATGATATTGACGATCGCTTCGCGAAGGCTGACGGCGTCCGCAAGCACGACCGGCTCGTCGTCAGGCGCCTCGAAGGAGACGATGATGTCCGGATCGATAGTTATCGGAACCGCCGCACGGAAAGCGCGCCGTGCGACATCTGCCAGATCGTGCGGCTGAAGCTGCACGGAATCGGCACGATGGATGACCATGGCGTGGCTGAGCAACTGGTTGGTCAGGCGCGCAAGTTCGCTGGCGCGCTGCTGTACGCGATCGAGATGCTGGCGGCTCGACTTGTCCAGCTTGGCTTGACTCAACAGATCGAGCTGCGCCGTTAGCGCCGTCAGCGGCGTTCTGATCTGGTGCGCCGCGTCGGCGATGAAGCGCTGCAGGAGTTCCACGCGCTCGTCGAGCCGACTCATGAAATAATTGATGGAAGTAACGAAGGGCCGCAATTCTCTCGGTACGACGACCGTTACCGGCGTCAGGTCTTGTGCATCGCGACGGCGGAGCGTCGCTCCGAGATGCTTGACCGGTTGCAGAGAATAGCGAATAGCAATCATCGCTCCAGCCAATGCCAATATGCTCATGACCGCCAGGAGGACGGTCGCCCTGAGAGTCAATTCACCCGCGAGCGCGCGGCGGGCTTCCGTGGTCTGCCCAACGATGACATGCGCCCAACCGGATACGGCTGGATCGGACAGTGCGCGCGCCACCACCGCAATCCGAACCGGTTCGCCGCGATAATGCGCCGATTCCAATACCGGGACATCGTGTATTGCGGCCAGATCAACTTCTGTTTGCAGATCGGCATAACCTGTCAGCGTCGCGCCGGAAGGGCCGATCACGCGATAGAAGATGCGATCGCGGCTGGCGAGGCCCAGAAGTTCAAAAGCTGATACCGGCAGGTTGATGATGAGCGAACCGGATTCAACCGTAAGGCTGTCTGCCATCTGGATGGCCGCACCAAGCAGAAGCCGGTCATAGGCGTCATCGGCGGCGGTACGTGCGTAATACGACGCCGCACTCACCAGAAGAGCCGCACCCAAGCCCAGCACCAGCGAGATGCGGACCGCCAGGCGCGTGAAAAGGGAAGGCTCAGCCGGTATCATCGGAAGCCAGCTGATATCCCACGCCCCGCACGGTAACGATCTGCGCCTTGGCGCCTTCCAGCTTCTTGCGCAGCCGCCCGACATAAAGTTCGATCGCGTTCTGATTGGCCGGCTCGTCAAACCCGAAAAGCTGATCGATAAGTTCATCTTTGCTGAAGACGCGGCCTGGCCGCGACGCCAGTATCTCAAGCAACGTCATCTCGCGTCGTTTCAATTGCACCTCGCGCCTGCCTACTCGCACTGAGCGGCTGCCGCGGTCGAGCACGACATCGCCACACTGTACGATGTTGGTCGCCTCGCCGCTTTTCCGCCGGAGCAGAACACGGGCGCGCGCTTCCAATTCCCGGAAATCGAACGGTTTGACCAGATAGTCGTCGGCGCCGAGATCAAGCGCGCCAACGCGGTCCTCTATCTCGGAACGGGCCGTCAACATCAGAACCGGGGTCGTATTCCTTGCCTGCCGGAGCCGTCGAACGATTTCGAACCCGTCGAGGCTGGGCAGCATGACGTCGAGGATGACGAGATCGTAGCAGGTGAAACCGAGGATTTCTGCGGCAGCACGGCCGTCCGTCTCCCAATCGACTGCGTGGCCGATCGTTTCGAAGCGGCGGCTGATAGCCTCGCCAACGTCGCGCGTGTCTTCGACGAGGAGAATTCGCATGCCGGAGCATTTGCACGGAAGCAGCCCCCTATCAAGCGTCACCTCTTTGCGGAGAGGCGCTTGACATCATCTGCAGATCACGCGTTGGCTTCAGCCCTGTTACCGTCAGCAGTTCAAGCTGTCCAATCATTTGAGCTTTATCGACGGGCTGCGTGATGGCGTCTGCCTTCATGTTGATCTGCGCATCCACGCCAAGAACGGGGCGCGTCGGTACATGACCCGCGCTGCAAGCCACGGCTAGACCACGCATTTTGCCGCATTCAACGTATTCGACCGCACCGTGATCAGTCGCTAGTAGATGCACCACCATCGCCATCAGGGGATTATGTTTCTGGCGATCGTGATGCTGATAGCGATTGCGCAATGCCATCATTTGCGCTTCAGAGACGTATCCAATTGCGTCATTAAGAGGATTTCATGCCGACAGGCGATGGCAGTTTGAGCGACATTCTTGGAATCTTGTCGGTTCTCCTACTCGTGGCCGCAAACGGCTTCTTTGTCGCCGCCGAGTTTTCCCTGGTCGCCGTGCGCCGAAGCCGAGTTGCCGAACTCGCTGCGGCTGGGCGGCTGAACGCGGCAGCGCTCCAGCGGGCCGTCGACAATCTCGATGCCAATCTGGCGGCGACCCAGCTCGGCATCACCATTTCATCGCTTGCGCTCGGCTGGATCGGCGAACCTGCTCTCGCGCATCTCGTCGAGCCTCTCTTGATCGGGCTGCTGGGGTCGTTGGCGACTGCGGGCTCACACACTGTCGCCGTCGCGATCGCTTTCATCATCATCACCGCGCTTCACATCGTGCTTGGCGAGCTCGCACCAAAGAGTCTGGCGCTCCAGCGCAGCGAAGACACTGCGCTCTGGGTCGTGCGTCCGCTCGGTCTGTTCCTCTTTCTGCTCAGGCCGGCGATTCTAATGCTGAATGGTCTCGGCAACCTCGTTCTGCGACTCTGCGGCCTGCGCCCGGGAACCGGTGAGGATTCATTGCACTCGCCAGACGAGCTGAAGCTTCTGATCTCGGCCAGTCAGGAAGGCGGGCTGTTGCAGCAGGCGCAGCGGGAGATGGTCGAGCGGGTCTTCAATATCGGCGAGCGCCGCATCAGTGACATCATGACGCCTCGGCCGGATATCGACTGGATCGACGTGAATGATGACCGAACCGAGATTCTTCGTACGATCCGCGATTGCCGCCATGAGCAGCTCCTTGTCGGCAAGGGCGGTATCGATGAACTGCTCGGCATGGTTCTGAAGAAGGACATGCTCGACCAGGTTCTTGACGGGCAGGTTCTCGATCCGATGGCGATCATCCGTGAGCCGCTCGTCGTTCATGAATCAACGCCGATTTTCAAAGTGCTGGAGCAGTTCAGGAAGGCGCCCGTCCGCATAGCAATGGTCCTCGACGAGTACGGAAGTCTGGAAGGAATTGTTACCCAGACCGATTTGCTCGAAGCCATCGCCGGCGACCTGCCCAACATCGAAGGCGAAGAGCCGGATATCGTCGAGTGTGAAGACGGCTCCCTTCTCGTGGATGGTATGATGTCGGCCCAGGACGCGTTCGATCGCCTTGGTTTTCGAGCACGGCCAACTGAAGGCGACTTCCATACGATCGCAGGATTTGCGCTGTTTCGACTAGGGCATCTGCCTGAGGTCGGGGAACATTTTGAGTATGGCGGCTGGCACTTCAAGATCGTGGACATGGATGGCCGGCGGATCGACAAACTGCTCGCACGAAGGAACTCTCCCACGGGGCGGCAAGAAACATCGGAGGTAGATGGGCTCAGAACATAGGCCAATGAATAGGCGGCCATGGGCCTCGTCGAGGTCGCCAGTGCCCGCGAACCAACTGTATCCAACGTGACTGACAGTGATGCACCATCACCCGGTCGACGAAAGGCGAAAGCACCCGCACCACCCCCATGGCGTTGCCGGTCGCCTCGACAACGACCTCGTCCGTCCTGTTCAAGCTGCGGCCAAATCCCTCCAGTCCGGAGCGGGTCATGTCGACCCGTCCGTGATGGCGCAGCCGGCCATCTTCGCAGAAAACCACTTCCGCAAAGGTGCGGTGGATGTCCATTCCAATTACACGTCATTGGCCCCCTCTCTCCTTGAACAATCGGGAGCCGGCGGGCGACGCGACACCTACGGATCCGCGCTCTCGGCGCAACCGGGCAGGTCGCAGGGGCGGCCAGCTACTAACGCGAGCTTGCAGCTTATCGAATACAAGCGGCCTGCCCGCACTTGGCGTGCTCCCGGCGCCGCTGTCCCGGATGGTCACACATAGGCTGAAAATCTCGCATCTCCAGCGGGGGATCAGATGGCACCGTCATGATCATACCGGTTGCCAACCCGATCGAGCGCCTCAACGGCGAGCTCAAGCGGCGCACCGAGGTCATCGGCATCTTCCCAAATGATGACGCCATCGTCCGTCTGGTCGGCGCGATCCTGCTCGAGCAGAACGATGAATGGGCCGTGCAGCGGGCGAGATACATTACGCTGGAAACCATCAGCCAAATGAGCGATGATCCGCTCATCAGCCTGCTGTGGCGCGCTGATCATTCCCGGCCCATGCCGGAAGCTGCGGCGACCAAGCCGTCAACTACACCACTCCCTGGGACACGATCCTGATGCGCTCACGCTTCAAGCCAAGACCGCAATCCAGATAGCGAGCCAATCATGAAATCCGAGACAGCAGCTACCGAAAGCGTTGAGCCGGCGCCTAAGGCTGTTCCATCGGGTTGGCGAGTGTTGATGACACACGAACGTTGGACCGAAGTCGCTCGCATTATATTTACCGGCCTGATGGCCTTTCTGTACTGGCAACAGCTGATTCCCATTCAAGCTTTGTGGGGGGCGGTTGCCATCGGTTTGTATCCGCTTGTCAAGACCGGCGCCGTTGACCTCGTAAAAGAGCGCAAGATCGGTACCGAGATATTCGTCACCATCGCTACGGTGGTAGCGCTGATCGGAGGCGAGACCGTCGCCGGCGCGGTCCTCATGGTGATCATTCTGATCGCAGAGTTCATTGCCGATTTGAATATGGATCGTGCGCGAGCCTCGATCAAAGACCTGATCGGCTCGGTGCCCCAGGTTGCGCTTGTGCGGGACGCAGGTGGCGAACGCATGGTCACGATCGAGAATTTGCGCGCGGGCGACGTTGTCTTGGTGCGGGCCGGCGAGAAGATCCCGGTCGATGGCACCGTCGTCGGTGGAGCGGCTTCGGTCAACGAAGCATCGATCACTGGAGAGAGCATTCCGAAGGACAAGAGCGATGGCGCCGATGTCTTTGCCGGAACCATCGTCGAATCCGGCGCCCTCGACATCGAGACCGAGAAGGTTGGTGCCGACACCACCTTTGCCCGCATCATCAGTCTGGTCGAGAATGCCGAAGCGGAACAGGCACCCGTCCAGAAACTGGCGGATAAGGTCGCGTCATGGCTGATCCCGGTCGTGCTGATCTTCCTCGTTGCGGTTTATCTTTATACCCGCGACGTTCGGATGATCGTCACTCTGCTGATTTTCACATCGCCTGCCGAACTCGGATTGGCGACTCCTCTGGTGATTATCGCAGCCATTGCGCGAGCCGCACGCAGTGGAATTCTGGTCAAGGGGGGCGTCTATCTGGAGTCTTTGGCCAAGGTCGACGTCCTGGTGTTCGACAAGACAGGCACCCTGACGGCGAACAAGCCCGAGGTTGTCGGCGTGGAGATGCAGGACGGCACGCTTTCGGAAGCTGATCTGCTCAGCCTTGCCGCCGCCGCCGATCGGCGCTCCGCTCACCCCTTGGCGAAAGCGGTCGTCAACTATGCCGCCCGGATGAAAATCGATGTCCCGGAACCGGAGCAGTACGAGCAGTTGCAGGCGCGCGGTGTGAAGGCGACGGTCTGCGGACGCACCGTGCTGGTCGGGAATGCATCGTTGCTGCGCGAGGCCGGCGTGCCGCTTTCCGATGCGATCGAAAAGGGCGGACAGACGCCGGTTCACGTCGCGGTCGATGGGAAATTCGCGGGCGTGATTCTGATTGCCGACACATTGCGACCAGGTGCGCGCGAAGCGCTGGCAAAGCTCCGTGCGACCGGGGTCAAGCGCATGGTGATGGTGACGGGTGACAATGAGGCCACAGCGCGGACCATCGCCAAGGAACTCGGCGTGGATGAAGTGCGTGCCAATCTGATGCCGCAGGACAAGGTCGCCGCCATCGCCGAACTGCAAAAGCAGGGCCATCGCGTGGCGATGGTCGGCGACGGGATCAACGACGCGCCGGCGCTGGCACGCGCCGATGTCGGCATTGCGATGGGCGGCGGCGGCACGCAGGCGGCACTGGAAGCCGCCGACATTGCATTGATGAAGGATGATCTGGCAAAAATTGTCAGCGCGCGCGCAATTGCTCGACGTGCTTACCGGACAATTCAGGAAAATATTTTTGTCGGTGTCGGTGTTGTGCACGTTTTGGGCATTACCGCAGCGCTGATGGGCTGGATCGGTCCTATCCAGGCAGCGATTTTGCACTTGGGGCCAGATGTCCTGGTGTTCCTGAATTCGGCAAAACTGCTGCGCGTTCGAATCCAAGATGTTTAGCGCATCTCTTTGGAGCCTAAGGCGCTTGCAGTTCTTTGGACGACAAACGCGTCCAATTCGCATCGTCCACGAAACCGGGCAACCGCAACCAGAGTACGCTTACTGCTGTGGCGCTGGTGGCGGTGTGCCCCCAAACCACCCAGCCGCATACCCGATCACAAACAGCACCACGATCACGGCTGCCACACCGTACCAGAGGCGCCTGTCCGTGAAATTCATCGTTACCTCCAAATATCGCGCTGCGCCTGACGACCCAGCGATTTCTTCGATCCTTTGGTCGTCGTTTTCGTGACGAGCGACTCATCTGATCCCCTGACAGAGTAGGCCAAGTATGGCTTCCAGAGAAGCGCGTAGGCCTGTCTGCGGTGCCAAAGCCGCCGGCTGCAAGCGGCTCGCGGAGGAGCGAGCATCTGGAGGACGCTGGGATCGACCCGAGCTCCATCGGCTTCTTGGCGAGCTCGAAGAAGGCGATATCGTGGTTGTCCGGAAACTAGACCGACTGATGCGGTCACTCAAAGACCTGCTCCTTATCCTTGAGAAGATCGAGGCCGCCGGCGCCGGGTTCTGCTCACTGACCGAGGCAATCGGCACGACCACGACGGCAGGCCGCATGATGATGCGGATGCTCGGTTCCTTCGCCGAATTCGAGCGAGCCATCGTACGGGAACGCACCATGGCGGGGCTTCAAGCGGCCAGGAGCGCGGGCGAAAAGGTGGTCGTCGCCCAAAACTCACGTCCGATCAGCGCTCCGAAATCATCGGCATGCTGAATGATGGTCCACCCGCCGCCGAGATTGCTCGCATCTTCCGAGTTCATAGGGCCACTGTGAGACGTATCGGCGCTCAGACGAAAATGAATGTTCGCTGATTGTGGGTCCAATTGGCCGCTTTCGCAGCGACGTACGCACCGGCCCTCCTCGGACGCGTACCCCCGGCCTGCAGTTCTTGGTATTGTACCAGCTGCCTACGTGGTTGGTTCGGCGGAACACATCCTGGAGCAAAAGAATTCGAACCGAACTAGCCAAAGCGGTCATTCGATTCGTCCGATCGGATGACTGCTACTGGCGCACGTGGTCGGTTGGTGCGTTCAGACATCAGATTGCCTGATGAGGCTCGGGAAGGTCCGGCCGGGGTGGATAGTGTTGAAGAAGTCGGCGATGAAGCCGTGGATCCACTCGCACCGAAGCGTCTTGATTAAGGTCGACGCGACCTCCTCGCCTTAAGTGGCTCGGACGTTTGTTCCGAGGGTGCAAATCTTGGCCAATTTCCTGAGGTTCTGGGCGATGGCTGCAAGGTGGAACTCATCGCGGGCACCACAGGGGCCGCGCAATCGCAATCGATCGAGCTTCAGGATGCGCTTGAGGTGCGCGAACAGCATCTCCACCTTCTTCCGCTGATAGCGTGAGGTCTGGTAGGCGTCTGTCTTTGCGATGTCGCGGGCCATGTCGCGCGCGCCCTCATAGATCGAGCGCAGCACCTTGCGCGCCGGCTCCTTCGGGCAACAGCTGGGCTTCAGGGCACAGGCGTCGCAATCCAGCTTGCTGGCGCGATAGCGCATCATGCCATTCTCGTCGACGAGAGGGTGTGGCATCCGATAGGTCTTCTGGCGCTGCCTGAGCGTCTTCCCGCCAGGACAGATGTATGTATCGGCCTTATGGTCGTAGGTGAAGTCGTCGCGCGAGAAGGTGCCATCCTTGCGCCTAGACTTGTCGAAGACCGGGATATGCGGCTCGATCCCACGCTCATGCACCAACCAGTTCAGCATTTCGGCCGAGCCGTAGCCGGTGTCGGCAATCAGCCGCTCCGGCCAGAGGCCGAGCTCGTCGTGCGCCCGCTCGATCATAGTCTTGGCGGCCGTCACCTCGGCTTGGCGCACCGCGGTCGAGGGCTCCACGTCCACGATGATGGCGTGCTCCACGTCGATCAAATAGTTCGTGCAATAGGCATAGACGGCTGGGCCACCCCAAGCGGCAGTCCAGCGCGCGGCGGGATCAACAGGGGAGACGAACTTGGGCTCCACCGGCGTGGCGGCCCCGAAGGCGGCGTCATCCAGAGTGGCGAGATACTCAGCCACGGCCCGCTTGGCTTTGGGATTGAGGTCCTCGGCCGTTTCGATCCCGCGCTGACGATGGGCGTCGGCGACGATCATGCTGGCATCGACCGCAAAGCCTTCGCCGCCGACGAGCCCTTCAGCTATGCAGCGCCGGACGACGGTCTCGAACAGTTCGCGCAGCAGGTCGGCATCGCGGAAGCGGCCGTGGCGGGTCTTGGAGAAGGTTGAGTGGTCAGGCACATCACCCTCGAGGCCAAGCCGGCAGAACCACCGATAGGCCAGGTTCAGATGTACCTCCTCGCACAGCCGGCGCTCCGAGCGGATGCCGAAGCAATAGCCGACGATCAGCATGCGGATCAGCAGCTCAGGGTCGATCGAGGGACGGCCGATCGGGCTGTAGAAGGGCGCCAGATGCTGGCGGATGGCGGACAGGTCGACGAAGTGGTCGATCGCTCTGAGCAGGTGATCCGCCGGCACATGCCGCTCCAGGCTGAAGCCGTAGAACAGCTCCTCCTGCATCACACTTTGCTCGCCCATCATCGACTCAATCTCCTCTTACGACGAAGATTGAATCAGTGCTTCAGGACTGCTGCAACCCGGACTTTTTCAACACTATCGGTGGAAAACCGCCGTTCAGCGCCCTATGCGAGCACGAAATTCGGCAGTCGAATTGGTGCGTGGAAACGGTTCGGAAGGCAACTGTACACCGAGAAAGGCACAAAGCGGCTCCCACCCTTCGGAGGCCTGATAAGTAAGAAGGCGTTCAGGTGGCAGCGTTGATTTCACGGAAGCGTTATGTGCTTCATAGACAGCGATTGCGTGATCACGGTTATCAAATCGACCGCCAAAGACAGTGTTTCCAACCACCGCCACACCAAAGGACTGTGGATCATTGGTAGCAGCATCCATCGTGAGCCCTATTGTTTGCGCCATGCTGTCATACCAGGCTTCCGGGTCACGAACTGTCAGGATAACCTTTGCATGAGGGTAGTGGTCACTCACTTCGCGCCAAAAATGCGCCGTTGGCCAATCGACCGCGGAAAGATAGCCGGCATATGCCGCATCCCAGGTCGGGAGTTGTCCCTGGCCGGCGGCGCGCCACAGCGCCTTCTGCTCGGGATTGGCGTGGACATCTGCCATGTGATGACACGGCCCGAACCCAAGATGCTCCAACGCGAGCTTCAGCGAATATGTGCCAGTGCGACCCATGCCTGCGCCAATGACATATAGAGCCATGAGCACCCCCAAGGAGATTTCAATCGGTCAAAATACCGCTGTTTTCTTTAATTCGCTATTATCTTTGAAGGTTCAGCTCCGAATCGCCTCAAGCCGTAGCGCGCGAAGGTCAGTATTGGAGAAGCGCCGGGAATGGTGGCTCCTGGCGCCGCTGTGGCGAAAGACGCGTGCATCGACACCACTATCCGCTGACGCAGCGCTTGCTCCGGTCGATGACGTGGACGCCTTTCAGGGATGGGAGACAACCGACGGCGAGTTTCCGCCGGGAACGTGATCGCGGTGACCAAAGCCATCTTGAACGGCAAGGCCGTGCAGACCTGCTCCATCAGGCTGCTCGACGTCGACCGCGCGACATTCGAGCAGCGTGGACACAAGCTGGCAAGGCAAGGGGTTAGGCGCCGCGCTGTTGCAAGACGCCGTTCTGCGTACCGCGTTACGCCGCGACGATCCTCGGGATTCGCGGCCTTCTTGTTCATGCCATATCGGACGAAGCGAAAGCCTTCTACGAGCACTACGGCTTTGCGGCTTTCCCGAAAAATCCGATGACCCTTGTGCTCTCGCTAAGGCGCGTTGAAAGAGCGGGCCGAAACGTCTTGTTGTGCACAAGTTGGTAATCGCCTCGTAATCAAGCAGCCGGAAACAGCTTCCAGCGCCGCGGCCTGAATGCCACCCGGCTTTTCTGCGCCGCCGGATGGTCGACGGGCAGCTCGATCTCGACCCGCTGGCGTTCGCCGCCGATTTCGAGTTCCACCCGCCTGGTATCGGCAACGCGGCGGCTGGCGGCGACCGTGCCGGCGATGCAGCCATTGCATTCTTCCACCAGTTCGACATCGTGCGGACGGAAGAAAAGCGTCGCTTCGCCTTGCGGCGCCTGCGGCGCGGACAGCCCGATCGGGCGGTCAACGATCCAGACCTGGCCGTCCTCGACCTTGACCGGGATCGAGCTCGATTCGCCGATAAAGCCATAGACGAAGGGCGAATTCGGTGTGTCGTAGATCTCGTCGGCGGTGCCGACCTGCTCGATGCGGCCCTGGCTCATCACCACGACGCGGTCGGCAAGCTCCAGCGCCTCTTCCTGGTCATGGGTGACGAAAACGGTGGTGTGGCCGGTCGTATCGTGGATGTCGCGCAGCCAGCGGCGCAGTTCGCGGCGCACCTGCGCATCGAGCGCGCCGAACGGCTCGTCGAGCAAAAGCACGGCCGGTTCGATCGCCATGGCGCGGGCCAGCGCCACGCGCTGGCGCTGGCCGCCCGAAAGCTGTGCCGGATAGCGTTTTTCCAGACCGGAAAGCTGAACGAGGTTGAGGAGTTCCGAGGCGCGGCGGCGGATTTCCTTCGCCGACGGGCGTGACGGCCCGTGCCGGACCTTGAGTCCGAAGCCGATATTGTCGGCGACCGTCATATGGCGAAACAGCGCGTAGTGCTGGAAGACGAAGCCGACATTGCGCTCCTGAATCGACTTTTGGGAGGCATCCTCTTCGCCGAAGAAGATCTTTCCGCGTGTCGGCCGCTCGAGCCCGGCGATCAGCCTGAGCAGCGTCGTCTTGCCGGAACCGGAAGGTCCGAGCAACGCGATCAACTCGCCGGACTTGATGTCGAGCGAGATGTCGTGAAGCGCCGGAAACCGCTCAAACTCCTTGCGCACGTTGACAACGCGAACTTCCATCAACCGTCCCTTTTTGTCGATGCATGTCGTTGTCCCAAAACCGCTACGCACTTTTGGGCGACATGCATTCAATGTCCGCGCATCGCGGCGATCTCGGCGCCGTAGCGCATCTCGAGAAGTGTTTTCAAGACCAGCGTGACGAGCGCCAGGCCGGCAAGCAGCGAAGCGACGGCAAAGGCGGCGGCGGCATTGTACTCGTTATAAAGGATTTCGACATGCAGCGGCATGGTGTTGGTCAGCCCGCGTATGTGGCCCGACACGACCGAGACGGCGCCGAACTCACCCATCGCGCGGGCATTGCACAACAGCACGCCGTAGAGCAATCCCCATTTGACGTTGGGCAACGTCACGTACCAGAACGCCTGCCAGCCATTGGCCCCGAGCGACAGGGCAGCCTCCTCGTCGCCATTGCCCTGTTCCTGCATCAGCGGGATCAATTCGCGGGCGACGAAGGGGAAGGTGACGAAGACGGTGGCCAGCACGATGCCCGGCACGGCAAACAGGATGACGATGCCATGCGCTTTCAGCCAGGCGCCGAGCAGGCCTTGCGCGCCGAATAAGAGCACGTAGACAAGCCCCGAAATGACCGGGGAGACCGAAAACGGCAGGTCGATCAGTGTGGTCAGGAACGCCTTGCCCTTGAACTCGAACTTGGCGATCGCCCAGGCGGCGGAAATACCGAAGACGATGTTGAGCGGCACCGAGATCGCCGCGACCAGAAGCGTCAGGCGGATCGCCGAGCGCGTGTCCGGTTCGCCCAGCGCCTGTGTGTAGGCCTCGATACCTTTGGCGAAAGCTTCCTTGAAGACGATTATCAGCGGCAGGAGCAGGAAAATGCCGAGGAAGGCAAAGGTCACGATCATCAGCACGGTTCTCGCCGTGCGGCTCTCGGTCACCGCCGGCGACTGGCTTTCATGGTGCGGCGCGTAGGATTTGATCTCCGGGTCAGCCATAGCGCTTGCGGCTCCAGGTCTGCACCAGGTTGATGACCAGCAGCATGACGAAGGACAGCGCCAGCATGATCGCCGCTATCGCGGTCGCCGCGGCGTAATTATATTCCTCCAGCCGGATGACGATCAGAAGCGGCGCGATCTCGGATTTGAACGGCAGGTTGCCGGCGATAAAGATGACGGAACCGTACTCGCCGACGCCGCGCGCGAAGGCCAGCGCGAAACCGGTGACGATGGCAGGCGCCAGTCCGGGTAGTAGAACGCGGCTGATGATCTGGAAGCGATTGGCGCCGAGCGTGGCGGCCACTTCTTCTACCTCCTTGTCGATCTCCTCCATGATCGGCTGCACGGTGCGCACGACGAAGGGCAGACCGATGAAGACCAGCGCGATGACGATGCCGAGCGGCGTATACGCGACCTTGATGCCGAGCGGCGTCAGCAGGCTTCCGATCCAGCCATTCGGTGCGTAAAGTGTGGTCAGCGCGATGCCGGCAACCGCCGTCGGCAGCGCGAAGGGCAGGTCGACCATGGCATCGGCGATGCGGCGGCCTGGAAAGCTGTAGCGCACCAGCACCCACGCGACGATCGTGCCGAAGACGACGTTGACGGCGGCGGCAATGAAGGCGGTACCGAAGCTGATTTCAAGCGCGTTGATGGTACGGCGATCGGTGATGATCGCCCAGAAATCGGTCCAGCCGAGCGCCGCCGATCGCCAGACCAACCCTGAGAGGGGGATGAGGATGATGGCGTGAGGTAGGCAAGCGAGAAGCCGAGCGTCCATCCGAAACCCGGAATGACGCTCGGCTGTCTGAACCGCCACCCCGCCTTGGCGGGTGTCGTCCTGATCTAGATTTTATCTTACTGCGCTGGCTTGTAGATCTGGTCGAATATACCACCGTCGCCGAAATGGTAAGGCTGCGCCTTCGTCCATCCGCCGAAAATTGGATCGTCGATGCTGATCCGCTTGATTTCCGGCAGTTTGGCGAGATCCTCCGCAGGCACCAGGTCGGGCTTCGCCGGACGGTAGTGGTTCTTGGCGATGATCGTCTGGCCTTCCTTGGAATAGAGATAGCCCAGATAGGCTTCGGCAACTTTGCGTGTGCCCTTAGCATCGACATTGGCGTCGACAACGGCGACCGGCGGTTCGGCGAGGATCGAGGTCGGCGGGATGACGATTTCGAACTGATCGGCGCCGAACTCGTCCAGCGCCAGATAGGCCTCGTTTTCCCAGGCGATCAGCACGTCGCCAAGGCCCTTTTGCGCGAAGGTCACGGTAGAGCCACGCGCGCCGGTGTCAAGCACCGGAACATGGGAATAGAGGTTGCCGACGAATTCCTTGGTCTTGGCTTCATCGCCGCCATCGTTGGTGTTGGCCCAGGCCCAGGCCGCGAGGTAGGCCCACCGGCCACCACCGGAGGTCTTGGGATTGGACGTGATCACCTGGACGCTGTCCTTTGTGAGATCGCCAAAATCGTGAATGCCCTTCGGGTTGCCCTTGCGGACGAGGAGGACGATGGTCGAGGTATAAGGAGCCGAATTGTTCTCGAACTTCGTCCGCCAGTCGGGATTGATCTTCTTCGTTTTCGAGACGATCGCGTCGATGTCGCCTTGCAGCCCCAGCGTCACCACGTCGGCGTCGAGGCCGTCGATCACGGCGCGCGCCTGGGCGCCGGATCCGCCATGCGACTGCTGGACGGTGACGGTCTCGCCCGTCTCGCCCTCCCAGTGAGCGGCGAAGGCCTGGTCGAATTGCTTGTAGAGCTCACGCGTCGGGTCATAGGACACATTGAGAATGGTGGTATCGGCAAACGCGAAACCGAGCGTGCCGAACTGGACAGATGTGGCGACCAGCGCGCCGAGCAGTTTCCTGAAATGAGGTTTGGTCATTTCCGCCTCCGTTGAACTCGCGCCAAATCTACCGATTTGATAGAATTTAGATGCATTCAATGTTGCCTTTTTTGGCCTAGTGAAGCAATTTTTCGCCTATTTTACTCTAAATGAGGAATGTTTTTCCTCACCAGCGTGTCTCGGGATCCTGGGCTCCCGGAGGCGATAATTAGAAACCGCCAGCCCTTCGGCAATGGCCGCGCAGGGTCAACGAGGGTTTCATCCCACGGTGGCCGGCGGAGCTACTCGGCGCCGACGGGAAAGTTGAAGCGTTCTCTTGGAAACGGCTCGTTTTCCAGCGTGAAATGCCACCATTCGCGGGCATAATTGTTGAAGCCGCCGGCGCGCATCGCCTCGACAAGTCTTTCGCGGTTTGCCGCTACTTCACTGGCGAGCGGTCGGTGAGCCGTTTCGCTCGCCGGGTCGAACACTCGAAGCCAGTGCCGAAATCGAGCATATCGGCATCGGTCGCGCCGCAGGCCGGTTTCGGCGCGCTCTTGTGGTCGGCCTGTTTGTGGTCGATCCGCGCGATCGCGACCTCGACTGTCGAGCCGCGCGAATGGGTGGACAGTTCGCCGATATAGCCCTTGGCGATGAGATCCTTGGCGCTTGATGTCACGATGGCTGCCCGTATTGACGTCCGCTGCACTCACCAAGGACGACCCCAATTGGACTGCGCATATTACGCACGCATGGCAACACTGCGCCGCGGTTGCTAGGGGGGGTCAAGCAGAGTTGAATGGCGAAAGATTGAGGGTCCAATCGTGATGCGGCGGCGCCCAAATTTGCGACAGCGCGCCAACGGGCAAAGACGACCCCGAGCGGAAATTCGTTCGTCGAGGGCGAATTCACGCCGATGACCCGAACCCACCCTTCCCGGGGCGATTTGGCGGCCCGAAAGCTGACCTTTAGCGGAACCGGCGGTCGTGACCCTGAAGCGACATTCGCATTGAGGTGGACAGCGAGTCTCGTTGACTGGCTGCCGCATCGGCGCATAGTCGTCGACGAGCACGATGCCCCATTTGGGGAACAGTCGTATGAGGGGAGGCAGGCCATGGAAGTCGCCGGTGGCGCTGGTGCCGACGTTGACGTCCCGTATATTCTCGTCCATTCCGATCGCGAGATCAGGCGTCTCAGCCATCAGGCGGGCATCATTAACCCGATCACGCGAAGAATCTTGCTCTCTGCGGGCATGAGCCCCGGGATGCGCGTGCTCGACGTGGGCTGTGGCGCGGGTGACGTTACATTCCTGGTTTCCGAGATGGTTGGCAGCGGAGGTCAGGTCATTGGCGCAGATCGGGCTCCAGCGGCCCTGGCGGCGGCGGAGCGGCGTGCGGCGGCGCATCCGATCCAGAATGTCAGCTTCCGTGAAGGCGATCCCGCGGCACTTTCGTTCGACCGACCGTTCGACGCCGTGATCGGCCGCTACGTTTTGATGTTTCAAGCCGATCCTGTGGCCATGCTGCGTGGCGTCGCTCGTCATCTCCGGCCTGGAGGGACCATCGTCTTCCATGAGCCGGATTGGGACGGCTGTCGATCCAGCCCGCCGGCGCCGACCTACGACCACTGCTGTCGATGGATCGTCGAGACGTTCCGGCGCAGCGGTATCGAGACCAATATGGGTATCAAGCTCGATGCGGCATTCCGCGCGGCTGGATTGACCGCGCCCTCAATGCGCATGGAGGCGGTTGTGGGGGGAACCAATGGCGGCTTCGACTGGTCACACCAGACCGCCGAACTCATTGTCACGATGCTGCCGGAAATCCAGAGCCGGGGCGTTGCGACGGCCGCTGAGGTCGATATTGAAACTTTGGGACAGCGGATGCAGCGCGAAATCGAGGCGGGTAGCGTCATCGTGAGCCGTTCGGAAGTAGGCGCCTGGTCGCACGCCTAGAGCTAGCCATGACACTGGGCGGCTGCCTCTCACGAACGACTAAGGCGCATGTCCGCTCTTGGCGCGATCGAGGCGATGCGGACTTCGCCTACTCAGCAGCCGCCAGTGCGGGTCAAACGGCTTGGTTGGGTGGTTCTCTGCCGTCTGTCTCGTCGAGCGGAACGAGCAGGCAGCGCCATTAACGGACTAAGAGTGGATTCTTAGCCCGCACTTAGGGTCCGTACAGAAATTTTCGAATCGATTAGGTTCATTAGGCCGCGGCAATTGGCCGAATCCCGTCAAGGAACTGAAGCAGTTATTGTCATACGGGCCCTTAGTAGCCCCGCTCAAGATTTACGAGATTGGTGATGTCATTGCCCAACTTGATCTGCTCGCACAGACCTGCCACCTGCGCTATGCCCGAATCGACCCAATAGCTTGCCACATGTGGTGTGATGGTCACCTTCGGATGGGCCCATAGCGGACTCGCCTGGTCGAGCGGTTCCGAGGTAAAAACATCGAGGCAGGCGCCTGACAGTTGCCCAGCGTCAATGGCGTGCAGAAGTGCAGCCTCGTCGACGTGTGCTCCGCGTCCGACATTAACGAGGTAGGCGCCGCGCTTCATCAGACGGAAAGTTTCGGAATTAAGTATTCCTCGAGTTTCGGTGGTCAGCGGCAGCGCGCACACGACGAAGTCTCGTTCAGCCAAGGCCTCCTTAAGCGCTGGGGCACCAGCGTAACAGGCCACATCGGCGATTTGCTTAGGGTTGCGGGACCATGCCGCCGTGCGATATCCCAGCTCGGCGAAGAGTCGCGCGGCCCATCCACCGATACGCCCAGCCCCAAGGATAACGATGCGGGTCTCGCTGGTCTTCCGTGGCGCGATCGGGCGCCATCTCTTCTGGGTCTGTTGGAGAGCATATTCAACGACATGGCGTTGCCGGCACAGTACTCTGAGAACAATGTACTGCACAACCTCAGAGGCAAGTTCGCGGGTCGCCAAACGTACGACGCCAACGCCCGCAGGCAGCTCACCCAGTTGCAAGCCGTCTATGCCCGCGCCGAGATAGGCAACTGCACGCAATCGCGTCATACCTTCAAAAAACCTGCGCGGCGTAACCTTATCGATCAGCACCAAGTCAATGTCGCCGGGATCGCCGTGATGGGGCCATAACCGGAAGTCGAGGCCCGAAACGCGCGCCTTGAGAGATCGCGCCCACTCCCCCGCGTCGATATAGTCGGGGTAATCATTCACCATCAGTAAAGTGAGTGCTTTCACCACTACCTCCTAAACACTCTGTTCGACGTACATCAGCCGGAATGGATCGAAGCGGCTATCCGGGCACGCCAGCCATGCGCATCGCCTCTGCGAAGTGATCACGATCTTCTTGACGACGGAATGGGTTGTTGTCGAGCAGAAGCTGGATGCATCCTTTGGCTGCTTGCTCAATGCCCCCCGGCCTTGCTTTCAGCCTCGCTACTGCTTTTTCCGCCCATAGCTTTGCCTCGGCAAGCCTATCAAGCTTGGCAAGTATAGCTGCGCCGAAAAAAGTCGAATCGATAAAGTAGTCGGGGACTCTGATCCGCGCGGCTAGGGCCTCGGGATACCGCCTTGCGGTAAATAGGGCAGTCGCCTGAAAGGCGATATACCAATCGGGGTATCGTGGATTGAGACGCATTGCCGCTTCGCCGCAGGCAACCGCCTTTTCCCCTTCTCCATACATTGCGAGCATGTAGCTGGCATTGGCGAGGCTGTCGGCATCGTTAGGGTTGAACATGATGGCGCGATCCACATGTTTCTTCATGCGCTCATAGTCGCCCCGATAGAGGCAAGGCCATGCCAGCGCGATGTGGGCTTGATAATCGGCTTCATCGAGCGCGAGGGCCCGTTTGGCGCAATCAAAGGCCATGTCATAAGCGCCTCTACCTTCTGCCGCAATTAGCAAATCAAGCGCTTCCATCTGGTAGGTCACCGCTAAACCGGAATAGGCGCGCGAAAAGCTTGGGTCTGTGGCAGCAGCCTTTTCGAAGTGCTGGCGCGCTTCAAGATTGTTCTGACCCACCGTCCACAAGAGATGTTTGCCGCGCAACCAATGGTCATAGGCGATGAGGTTTTCAGGGTGCTTACGCTTAGCGCGTTCCAAGGAATCGTCTTCGAGGCCCACCGCCAGCATGCCCACGATCCTCTGGGTTATCTCGTCCTGAACCGCAAACATATCGGCAATTTCTCGATCATAGCGCTCCGCCCAGATGTGGCTGCCGGTCTCAGCGTCGATGAGCTGCGCGGTTATGCGCAGACGATTCCCGGCGCGACGAACGCTTCCCTCGAGTACATAGGTCACGCCCAAGTCGCGTGCCACGTCGGGGATCTTCATCGTCCGTCCCTTGTAGGTGAACGAGGAATTGCGGGCGATGACGGACAGCGACCGAAAGCGCGAAAGTTCGGTAATGATGTCCTCTGTGATGCCGTCGGAGAAGTACTCCTGCTCTGGATCGCCGCTCATATTGACAAACGGCAAGACGGCGACCCACGGCTTATCGGGTAGCGACAGTGCGCGACGCACCAAGGCAGAGGTATCGGCTGGGCGCACTCGGCAAACGCGCACCAGCTGCTCGATGTTCTTCAGCGCCTGCTCGCCCATATCCTCGAACTGCAGATCGAGCCGGTTGCCCAGGTGGTCACGCACTGTGCCCGACACCGCTATGCCACCGGCCGGGGCGACGCTCTCAAGCCTAGCCGCAATATTCACTCCGTCTCCGAAGATGTCCTCGCCCTCGACGATGACATCGCCCAGGTTGACCCCGATCCGCAGTCGGATCGCGCGGTCCTCTGGCATGTCGGCGTTGCGCGCCTCCAGCCGCCGCTGGATGTCGACCGCACAGGCAACGGCGTTAACAACGCTGGGGAACTCAGCCAGAACCCCATCGCCGGTCGCCTTGAAAATCCTACCCATGTGTTCGGCGATCTTTGGATCGACCAGCTCGGCCCGCAGCGCCCTCAGCGTAGTCAGCGTGCCCATCTCGTCATGGCCCATGAGCCGGCTGTAACCGACCACATCGGCAGCGAGTATGGCGGCCAAACGGCGCTGCACGGCGCTCTCGACCACGCTCGGACTCCTCCCACGTGTGACGGCTCCGCTTTGGAGCCCAATCAACTACACAATACCAGCGCCTTATGTCAGGGCAATCGGGCGCTCGGATATGACGCCTCCCATCGGCAAGCCATTAGAAGCTACGACACGTACGGGCGGAATGACAGCTTTGGGTCATGGCCGTGAATTGACCCGGAGCAAGCGAGCTTCTGCTTAGGGTCGACTCTGGCCAGTGCGTGAAGGTCGGCTTAGGAGGCGCGACTCGAATGGCGCGAAATGGCGCGTCCCGCTGGTTCGAACATCCGCCCTCGAGAACGCCCTAAATGAGCGTCAAACGACTTGGTTGGGTGTTTTTTTGCCTTCCCTCTCGCCGATTGGAACGAGAAAGGAGCGCCAAATCCTGACGTACAGACGAACGGTCGATAAGGTCGCGATCCTGACCCACATTTCCAGTGCTTCTTCAGGCGGCCTTCAGAACTGTCTTTCTGACGAGTGCGATTTTGCACTCATCGATGAAAGCTGGCAAGAAATGGAGCGCAATCCAAGAACTGGCTCCGGCCGCAAGCGCTAGCGGAGAAGCTATCTCAATCCGGCTATTCTTGTATTTTTATTGATCTAAACAATGACTTATGGCGGTGAGGGAGGATTCGAACTCCGCGCTTGGAAGAGCGTCCTTCTCGTCCTCACCGTGCAGGCCGGTTACTCTGGGCGGCAGAGTGCCCTTCCGCGCTTCGTTTCCGATATCAGCGCCGGCAACTGACCAAGGCATAGCGGGCTCGTAACGATAAGGACGGTTCTCGCCATTTGAGGACCGCAACGGGTTGGCGAGTCTAGTCTGAGCGATCAAGCCCGCGCTCTGGACGAGGTCCCATCCTCACAGAATGTTCGCCCACCGGGCCAAACGTGACGCAACGGAACGGATGGTTCACCCGTAAGGTCTTGGGGAGATTGCGAAAGGAGACCAGCATATGACCTGCGAACGAGACGTCGGCACGTTCGAAGAGCCCGTGACCGTTTTGCTGTCCTCGGGCAAAGTCAGTGTTTCGAGCACCCGCGAAGCCGCCGAAATGCTGCTTTACCGCTGGCCCATTGGAGAAACCGGGCGCCGCATCCAGGCTCGCATGGCGTGCATGAAGGTGCTCGGCGGCGGCAGCGCACCGGAGGTAGCGCGCGTGGCATTTCTCAACGCCGCCAAGGAAGCGAAAATCCTGACTGCTTGACATCTCGTCAACGCGTGCCCCACCACTGTCCATCGTGCATCACTCTTGCAGCGGCCATTACATTTGTGCAAACATCGTGCGTCGATCTCGCAAGGCATGATCGCTTCCGGTGTGGTGGTTTACGTGTCGTGCCAGCCGGTCGACTTCCGCAAGGGCGCGGCAGCTTTGATGGCGCTGGTCAGGGATGGTGGCCTGGACCCGTTCTCGGGGGCGCTTCACGTATTCCGTTCGAAGCGTGCGGACCGGGTTCGCATCGTGTGGTGGGACGGCAGCGGGGTTTGTCTTTATTCGAAGACTCTGGAAGATCACAGCTTCTGCTGGTCTGCGATATCGGCCGCGCGCATGCGTCTCGACCACGCCCAGCTGATGGCGCTTCTGGCCGGGTTAGACTGGAAAAAGATCCGTCCGGCCAGGATCAGGCGGCCGTTATCGACGGGCTGAAACCGGCCTGCGGCAAGATGAATCATGCGGCTGGAACGGTTGGGAAAGCGGCTGTTTTTGTGCTTTGCTGCCTGCCATGGTTCTACCGGGTCTTGCCCTTCCCGACGACGTTGATGCGCTGAAGGCGATGATCCTTTCCATGGCTCGCGAGCAGGCTGCGAGCGAGGCCCGGATCGTAGTCGCCGAAGCTCGGATCGCAGCCTCCGAGGCGGAGGTCGCCCGGCTGAAGGCCGTCGAGAAGAGCGCCAACGAGCGGATTGCCAATCTCACGTCGATCCTGAAGGTTTTGCAGCGCACGCAACATGGCACGCGTTCCGAGCGGCTACGCCTGGCCATCGACGACGAGCAGGCCTCCTTTGCCTTCGAAGAGGTCGAGACCGGCCTTTCTGCGATCCGCAGCGAACTCGATCACGCAGTCAAGGGCAAGCCAAAGCGCGCAGCGCGTCCACGCAAGGGTTTTGCAGCTCATCTCGAACGCATCGAGGAAGTTATCGAGCCGGAAATCCCGGGCGACTGCGAGGGGCTGGAAAAGGTTCTGATCGGCGAGGATCGATCCGAGCGGTTGGACGTCGTGCCGCCGAAGTTCCGGGTCATCGTCACGCGCCGTCCCAAATACGCTTTCCGGGGCCGTGACGGCGTGGTCCAGGCTCTGGCGTCGGCGCACATCGTTGAAAGCGGCCTGCCGACGGAGCGGCTGCTCGCCTATATCGCCGTGTCGAAATACGCCGACGGCCTTCCGCTTTACCGGCAGGAGACGATCTATCTGCGCGATGGCGTTGAACTCAGCCGGTCGTTGATGGCGCAGTGGATGGGGCACCTGGGCTTCGAGTTGCAGATGCTCGCCGATTACATCCTTGAGCGCGTCAAGGAGGGCGAAAGGGTCTTCGCCGACGAGACGACCTTGCCCACCCTTGCCCCCGGAGCGGGGAAAACCACGAAAGCCTGGCTATGGGCCTACGCACGGGATGATCGACCCTATGGCGGAACCAGTCCGCCAATGGTTGCCTATCGTTTTGAAGACAGCAGAGGCGCGGATTGCGTGGCGCGCCACCTCGCCGGATTCAGCGGCATCCTGCAAGTGGATGGCTACTCGGCCTATACCAACCTGGTCAAGGCACGGGCCAAAGCCGGCAGCAATGAAACAATCCGGCTCGCCGGCTGCTGGGCTCACCTGCGGCGCAAATTCTACGACCTGCACATCAGCGGGATCTCGCAGGCCGCGACGGATTCGATCATCGCCATGACCGAATTGTGGAAGGTCGAGGACGAGGTTCGCGGCAAGGATGCCGGAAGCCGCGCCGCGCTCCGTCAGGAAAAGTCCGTGGCCATTGTCGCGAGCCTCTTCGATCTATGGGAAGCGGAACTGGGCAAGGTCTCCGGAAAATCCAAGACCGCCGAGGCGATCCGCTACGCGCTCACCCGGCGGGAGGCGCTGGAACGCTTTCTGATGGACGGTCGCATCGAAATCGACTCCAATATCGTCGAGCGTGCAATCAGGCCCCAGACGATCACGCGAAAGAATAGTCTATTCGCCGGCGGCCAAGGCGGTGGACGAACCTGGGCTACGGTAGCCACCTTGCTGCAATCCTGCAAAATGAACAGCGTCGATCCGCTCGACTGGCTCTCCCAGACCTTGACCCGCATCGCTCAAGGCTGGCCGGCATCCGAGATCGAAATGCTCATGCCTTGGAACTTTAGGCCTGACGTTATCGGCTGACCGCTTACGCGCGATCAGCCTATCACGTACGATTTGGCTTTGCAGGCGATGCGGCTGGCCCGCGGCTGCTGACTAGAAGCGATCGGCCGAACCAAAGAAGAGGCGCTCCCTTGTTTCGCGCCGTATCCCCATCTAGCCTGCACTATTGTCAGTTGAGGTGACGGGTATGAAACAGAATCAGGTTGGCATTCAGCGATCATTCGCAAGCAACGCATTGGCCATCGGGCTTTTGATATCGAGCATATCTCTGGCAGGGTGCACTACAGTCTCAAATAGCGGTGCGGATGGTCGACGCCGCCGTCCGGCACCTATACGGATATTGTCGTTGTGACGGTCACCTTTTGAGATAAGCGCATGGAGCCGGCGCTTGCTGGGGATTGCCCAGGCCCGGCACGATGCTCCGCCCGACCCCCTACTCGTGCCGGGCACACTCCTCCGGGTCGTTAGTCACTGCTCTCAAGCGGCTCCCCTATCTCGAAGACGCTCCCGCGTGCTGAGCAGGCGGTTGATCAATTGACAAGCAGCGTGTGATCGTAAGGTTTCGCCAGCAGTGGTCCTCCATCGCACCAGCCTCCCGCATCGGCTGCGGCGTCCGATACCCTGACGTGAGGATCACCTTCACGCAAGGAGATCGGTGGGCGTATCCGGGCGGGCGCGTTGCGCAAGTCTATTTCGCGCCAAAAGGGGCGAGGGATGTCCTAGATTAGACTGGACCAGCCGCATAAGCGTCGGAGGCGTACCCGTCGAAAACGAACTCGTGTTTGAGGTTCCGGTCCGCGGAACAGCAGTTATCCAGAAATGGAACTGACTTTGAACTGTTTCGCTTGCCCGGTTGACAATCGAGGGGTCCCGTTCGGCGATCACCAAGCCTTTAAACTGCACGAGCTGTAAGCCCGTCCGTAAAGCACCCTTACCTTTAGTCGTAATACACGACACGGTCCCGTCCTTCCGACTTGGCGCGGAAGAGCGCCAGATCGGCCGCCTTGATGAGGTCATTTGGCGTGTGGTTCTCATCAGGCACCATGGTTGCAACACCGACGCTGATTGTCACCCGCTCAGAACCGTGTGGAATGCTCAAGGCTCGCACGCTCTGCACGAGCCGCTCGGCCATAGCGCCCGACTGCGCCTGCAAAATATCGACCACCACCACGACGAACTCTTCGCCGCCGTAGCGCGCCGCGAGATCGGTCGAGCGGTTGCAACTGCTTTGGATTACACTGGCGACCTGCTTCAGCACCTCGTCGCCTGCCATGTGGCCATAGGTGTCGTTGTAGCGCTTGAAGTGATCGGCATCGATCATAAACAACGACAGCGGGCTCTTCGTGCGGACCGCGCGCTTCCATTCCGCCGCGAGATATTCATCGAAGTAGCGCCGGTTTCCCAGACCTGTGAGACCGTCAATCCGTGTGAGACGTTCCAGCTCGAGATTCGCGCGCATTAATTGCCGCTGGCTTTCTCGCAGGGCCCTGTATGCCTCCTCTCGCTGAACGTGGTCAAGATAGGCCCGGGAGTGATAACGGACACGAGCGACCAACTCGATACGGTCCGGCAGTTTGACCAAATAGTCGTTCGCTCCGGCCTCGAATGCCTCGCCCTTGATGGCCGGATCTTCTTTACTTGACAGCACGATGACGGGGACAGAATGCGTCGAGGAATTCTTTCGGTATTGCCGTACCAAGTCCAGCCCATCAACGCCCGGCATGACAAGATCCTGCAGGATGACCGTTGGCTTCACTTCGTCGGCAACTGTAGTCGCTTTGAGCGGATCGGTGCAGAAGTGGAAATCTATGTCCGGCTGGTTTGCGAGCGCGCGCCGGACCGCTTCACAGATCATTATCTGGTCGTCCACCAGCAGAACCATTGACGAGTAATTGTCTGCCAGGGGTGAGACGAGATTGGATTTGCCCGTCATAGAATAACCTTTCAGCAAGATGGGCCGCACGCCTCGATTAGGCGCGGGGCGATTGAGTCAAGCGGTAGGATCTCGACAGCGGCACCGATGGCAGCGGCGGCTTTGGGCATCCCATAGACCGCACTCGACGCGCTGTCTTGAGCGATTGTCAAATGCCCTTTGTCGCGTAGCAGCTTGAGCCCTTGGGCACCATCTCTACCCATGCCCGTGAGCAAGACACCGATCACGACACCCGGCCACCACTGCGCGGCGCTCTCAAGGAATACATCTACGGAGGGACGGTAGACGTTGTCGTGCGGCTTCGGGGTATAGCCGAGCTTGTGGGCTGACTTGAAGACGAGATGATCAGCCGTGGCCGCAATTAGAACGGTGCCGGCCTCGGGCTCATCTCCTTCGCGTGCCGGACGGATTGGAAGTGCCGCATGCTGGCCGAGCCAGTTTGCAAAACCGGGTACGAACTGCGCATCGAGATGCTGTACGAGAACTATTGCGGCCGTGAAATTGCTCGGAAATGCGCCGAGGATCGCGGCAACAGCTGCGGGCCCGCCCGCAGACGCGCCGATGGCAATAAGGTGCTGTGCCGATGACACAGACGGGGGCAATGTCCGTGTGCCCCAATTTGAAGACGGCGCGTCACGTACGAGTTTGCTGATCGTCGTTATCTTCTTGATGAGAAGCTGTGCGGACCGTCCGGACCCCGGGCCGTCAGAGCCGATCGAGGGGATGTCGACCGCGTCAAGCGCGCCATACCCCATTGCTTCATAGACACCAGGAATGTTGGCCTCAATGCTCGCCGTGACCAGCAGAATCAGGCATGGCGTCTTCGCCATGATCCTGCGCGTAGCCTCGACGCCATCCATTTCCGGCATCACCAGGTCCATGAGGATCAGGTCCGGGAGGTCTCGTTGGCAGGCCTCTACTGCCTCACGCCCGTTAACGGCGATCCAGGCCACCTGATGTTCCGGGGTTGATACAACCAATCGCCGCAGAAGCTCGACCGCAAGAGGCATATCGTTGACGATAGCGATCCTCATTGATGGATACACACGCTGCGCCTCATTCTGTCGCCTGGCCGATCAGGTCGACGACTGCATGGAGCAGTGTCTCGTCGTGGAAACTCCCTTTAGTCAGGTAGTAGTCCGCGCCGGCGTCCAGACCTCGCCTGCGATCGTCTTCGCGATCTTTGTACGACACGATCATGATCGGGGTGTTCCCGAGCCGGCTGTCCTTCTTCATCAAGGTCACCAGTTCGATGCCGTCCATGCGCGGCATATCAACATCGGTGATAACAAGATCAAATGGTTCAGACCGTATGGCGTTCCATCCATCCATACCATCAATCGCCACCTCGACCTCATAGCCGTTATTGTCCAGCAGCTTGCGTTCGAGCTCACGTACCGTCAAAGAATCGTCGACCACCAGAACGCGCTTGCGCCGCCTAAGATCGGGGCTGGTAGTACCACGCCGCAAGGTGCGTAGGCCGCCGGATGACGCGAGCTTGTCTACTGATCGGATCAGATCGTCGACATCAACGATAAGCACGGGCGAACCATCTTCCATCAACGCCGCCGCGCTGATGTCCTTGACCTTGGCAAAGCGAGGATCTAGCGGCCGGACCACCAACTCGCGCTCGCCCAGGAAGCGGTCGACAATCAACCCGTGGGTTTCACCGTGATCACCATTAATCAGAACGACTGAAAGTTCATCGGCGTCTGCTTGCGGCTCAGCGCGGTCAAGAACCTCGTGCGCGGTGACTAGTCCGATCTGTCGATCCTCGAAGCGGAAATGCGGCCGGCCTTCGAGCAGTTCGATGCGCGTGCGCGGCAACTTTATCGTGCTGGCGATGCCTGCGAGCGGGAAGGCGTATGGCTCTCCGTCAATGTCGACGAGCAGCGTGCGGAGCACCGACAAGGTCAACGGCAGCTGTAGTTGAAATCGGGTTCCGAAGCCGAACTCTGAGGAGACGGTTGCGAGGCCTCGGACCTGCTTGGTCATCGCCTGTACGGCATCGAGCCCCACGCCGCGTCCGGAGATGTTGCTAACCGTCGCTTTCATCGAAAAGCCTGGCAGAAACAGAAATTCGAGCAATTCCGCTTCGGCAAGTCTGCCGACGGTCTCCTCTGTCGTCAGGCCGCGCGCCACGACCGTCTCGCGCAGCTTGTTCAGATCGATTCCCCTTCCGTCGTCCGCGACGATTATCTGCAGCAGGCCCGCATTGTGCCGTGCTTCGAGCCTGATGACACCTTCTTCAGATTTGCCGGCTGCTATACGTTCGTCGGTCGTTTCGAGCCCATGGTCGACAGCATTGCGGAGGAGATGGCCGAGTGGTGCCTCGAGTTGGTCCAGGATGTCGCGATCGATGCCAGTTGAGCCCCCGACGATGTCTAACCGCACGTTCTTCCCCAAGGTTCGGCCAAGGTCGCGCACCGTCCTTGAGTAGTGCCGGACGCCATCCTCGAAGGGGCGCATGCGACTCGCCAGCGTTTCGTCATAGAGTCGGTTCGCAAGGTCAGTGGCTCTGCGGTCAATCGAGTCCAATTCGTCAAGGCGCTCTGCGAGGAACGTCTGGCTCAGCCGAAGTTTTTGCAGCGCCTCTGCCAGTGCTTGCACCGCCCGATCGTCCTTAGGAATCTCGGCCAGTGCGTCGCCTAGCACGTCGAAGGCAATGGCCAGATCCGACTGAATCCGTTTCAGTCGAAGTAGGCCGCCCGTAAACGGCCTGAGGCGACGAGCCTCCATCAGGGACTCACCGGCAAGCCCTAGTAAGCGGTTTAGACTATCGGCCGTTACCCGCACCATACGGTCGGAACCGACGCCGCCATAAGGTTGAAGAAGTGGTTCCGATCGAGCGAGGACGCTCGTCTCCTTCGCCGAAGAGGCCCACGGCGCCTCCTGCGGGGCAGCATTTGAGCCGGCGAGCTCCGTCTCTGATGCTGTCGATGGGGAGGATGCCTGCTCAAGCGCCAGCAGAAAACCGGCTATTTCCAGTTTGGCGCTCTCATCGGCCGAGGCAGGCTCACTCGCTATGGATCCGAGGAGATCGACGCCTTTCAAAAGTGTATCGATGTGCTCGCGACTCAGGCTGAGACGCCCCCGCTGTGCGGCGACCAGGCACTCTTCCATCGCGTGCGCAACTTCCACCGCCGGCGTCAGATCGACGATCCGGGCCGCCCCCTTCAGCGAATGGGCAGCCCGCATGCAAGCGTCGAGACTCTGGGCGGACACGGGATCGCGTTCGAGCGCTAGCAGACCGGACGTCAGGGCCTGCGACTGCGTCTCCAATTCGGCCCGAAAGAGGTCGAGCATCGAAAATTGGCTGTAGTCCGCGCCGCTCATGCGATAGCTCGATCGAGCATGGCCAGCAGCAGCGCCTCGTCCAGACAACCGACCGCGCCCCTTCGCCACGAGACCATGGCTGCCGTCATGGTCGAGGACGCCTTGCCAACGGTAGCAGGCAAGGCAAGCTTGTCGCTCTGTTTGAATCGATAAATGCCGTGCATTTCGTCCACAGCAAAAGCAACGCGCTTGTCGCTGTTGCCGACGACGATAAGACGCGGAAATGCCTTGGTCCGCGTGTCCTGTACCCGCGTTTTGCGGTCGTCTACTCCGAGCAGTTTGGCCAACGAAATGCAAACCAGCAATTCGCCTCGAACATTGACAATGCCGAGAACCGCACTGTTCCTGCGGTGTGGCAGCGAATGAATGCTACGCAGCTCGGCCACTTCTTGGAAGCAGCCAACCGGAAGCGCCAGCCATTCCTCGCCGAGACGAAAGACAACGACCGTCTGAAATGCACTGCTCTCGGCATTCCCGACTGCTTCATCGGTCCTTGCCTGGGCAAAATGTCGGGCCCACTCGTCCCGATAGCCGGGCGGCAGCGGACGGTTCAGGAGGTTCCGTGCGATTTCCTTATAGGTCGGGCAGTTCCGGCAGTGGAGATGTTGCTCCAGTTCAGGGCACGATCTGTCACCACGAACGCCTATTTGCCGCCAGCAGTCGCCGATGGCGATGTCCGGCACCGATGATGCGCTACCGGGCTCAGCTGACGTCAAGTGCCGCTCCTTTTCCCAATCCGACCGAGCCGCCCGGTGAGTGCCTCGGCACCGGCGATGTCACCCTGCTTGCGAAGCAGCAGCGCAAGATGCGCGAGGGCTTCTTGATGGCGGGGTTCGAGATAGAGGGCCTTGCGATAGTTCTGGATCGCCTCGGAACGCGCATCTTCTGCATCCTGAGCTAGCCCGAGCAGATAGAAGATTTCCGGCGAAGGACCGTATTCCCCGAGATGCGTCAGCGCGAGTTCCTTTGCTTCCGCAACTCGTCCGGCATTGGCGGTGCGTTCTACAGAAGCGAGGCTTTGGGCCGCCCGCTCGGAAGGGTGGAAGGAGCGCTCCACTTTCGCTGCATTACTGGAGGCCGGCCGGATCGGGCTCAGCACTTTGCTGACGTCAGAGATAGGAGCAGGGGTGGCCGGACCGAAGCGCGACTTGGAGGGGGCAACCGTCCGGGGCGCCTTAGCCGGCTCCACGTTCGTGAACGCAAATGCCATCGGTAATCGCGCTGAAGCAAAGCCGTGCAGAATCGGAAGGCCTGATTCCGCTGGACCGACGAGCAGCAGGCCATCTGGCGCGAGGAGGGTCTTCAGACAAACCAGCGCGCGGTCTTGCAGGTTTCGGTTGAAATAGATCAGCAGGTTGCGGCAAAAAATAATGTCGTACGGTGCCGGCCCATACGAGGCCGCAGGATCAAACAGGTTGCCAAGCCTGAACCGGACTTGCTTCAGGACCCGCACCTCAGGCCGTAGTCCGCCTTCGGCCGCTTCGAGATAGCGCCCTCTGAATTCGAGAAAATCGCCGCGAAATGAGTTGCGCCCGTAGACCGCGCGCTCCGCGGCCGCGAGATTGCCCGTGCTCACGTCGACTGCGTCAATCTTGAAATCCTGTGCTCCGAAACCAGCATCGAACATGGCCATCGCCATCGAATAGGGCTCTTCGCCTGTCGAACATGGTAGGCTCAAGAGCATTATGGGTTGACCCGGCCGCATGCGCGCCCGTGCATGACGCGTCATTGCAGTGAAAGCTTCACGATCTCGGAAGAACCATGTCTCCGGTACGACAACCGCGTTGATCAGTTCCTGGAGCTCGGATGGGGAGCCAGCCAGCAACTGCCAATAATCTTGAAGCCCGCTGATCCGGCAGGCTGACATCCGCTCCCGGAGCGCGTGACGGATCACCGACAGACCGACAGTGCCGCTGTCCAGTCCAATCTTTTCCCTCAATAGCTGTTCGACCGCACCAAACATCATGAACTCATCGCGACCTGACGGAACAACGTTTTGCGAATGTCGTCCGATAGCAGCGCTTCGGCCCTGACCCACTGGACAAGTCCTCTATCGTCGGACGCCACGGGGCCCAAGTAGGGCGGAGTTCCCGCCTCCATCCCGGACGGCGCGAAGTCAGAAGGATCCCGCTCGAGCATATCGGTCGCTCGTTCAGCAACAAGCGCAAGCAGGTGGTTCTCACCATCCTTGGTTGGATAGCGTATCAGAACGATTCGTGTGCTCAGCACCAGCGCCGAGGGGCGGCCAAGCGCAAGCAGGCTGAGATCGATCATGGGAACGGGTAAGCCCCGGCAGTTGATTAGGCCTACTACGCCGTTCGGCGCGCCCGGCAGCGTTCTCACGCCAATGTAAGGCAGGACCTCTTCAACCTGCTCCATGTCCAGCACATACCGGTCGCCACCTATACAGAACCCGAGGAATAGCATAGTCGTCCTAGCTCGCAGGCACCTCTCGTAGCGCCCGCAGTTTGAAACGGGAAATGCTGCTGCGTAACCCGCCCGAAACCTGATTGAGTTCGTCGATCGCGAGCGTGGATTGCTGGAGGGATTCAACCGTTTGCTGAGCGGCTTCGCTCAATTGTATCAGCGTCTCACTGATCTGCGCTGCGCCCGTTGCCTGGGCCTGCATTCCTTCATTGGCGACTTCGAAGCGTGGCACCAAGCCCTGGACCTGCTGAATAATCTCGTAGAGTTGGCCGCCGACCTGCTGCACATCTTGCATGCCACGTCGGACCTCCTCGGAGAATTTGTCCATGCCCATGACGCCGGCTGCGACGGCGGATTGAATTTCCTTGACCATCTGCTCGATGTCGTATGTCGAGACGGCGGTTTGGTCGGCAAGCCGCCGGATCTCCGTTGCCACGACCGCAAAGCCTCGCCCATATTGGCCCGCCTTTTCAGCCTCGATTGCGGCGTTTAGCGAAAGAAGGTTGGTCTGGTCGGCAACCTTGGTGATCGTGGTCACCACCTGATTGATATTGCCGGCCTTCTCGCTCAGGATCGCAAGTTTGGAATTAATCGCGGTGGCGGCTTCCATGACGTGCTGCATGGTTGCCTCCATGCGTGCCAGCCCTGCTTGTCCGCCGGTGGCGAGCGTGGCGGTTTGCTCGGCGACCGCAGAAACTTCGCTCATCGTTCGTACGAGCTCATTGGAGGTTGCCGAGATTTCCTTCGCGGTCGCTCGGATTTCGGTCGTAGTGGCCGCGATCTCATTTGCGGTTGCCTGCTGTTCCTTTGAGGTGGCGGCCACCTCGGTTATCGATGTGTTGACTTGAATGCTGGATTTCTGAACCTGGCCTATCAGCGTGGTGAGATCATCGGCCATGGTGTTGAAGCCCTCAGCCAGCGTGTCAAACTCGTCCTTGCGCTTCAAATCGAGGCGCCCGCTGAAGTCGCCCAGGCGCATTACACGGACGAGATCGACCAATCGGCCAAGCGGGACACTAACGGCACGGAATAGAAGATAGCCGCACAAAAGGGCCAAACCGAGTGCTACGAGGAACCCGGCAATCAGGCCCAACTTCGCTGTGCGGACGATCGAACCTATCTTTTGGGTCGAGCTGTTTGCCTCTCCTCTATGGTCCTCGACCATGGCTTGCAGAGCCGATTGCAATTTCCGAAAGATCGGCTCCACATTGTTCTTGATGGCCGGGCGCTCGTTGGGGATCTCTCCCTTCGCCAACGCGGCACGACTGGCATCCAGTACGGCGGCTTCGGCTTGGCGGAATTGATCGGCGAGGTCCTTGACGACAGCGTAGTTCTGCTTGTCCAAATCGGACTCAATGGTCTCTTCATACTCGTCCATCGACCGTTGCAGGGCGTCGCGGTTCGCCTTGATGGTAGTCTCGAAAGCCCGCTTGTCGGCAGGATTGTCCTGAAGAGCATATTCCTGGAGAAGACTATGGGCATCCATCTGTCCCATCATGATCTGGGTGCTGTGATAGAGGTCCGGAAGAGTTTCCTTTTCCACGCTGGTCGCTTCTTGCTCCGTCTGGAGAAACCAAACGTATGTAATGATGGCCATAACCGACATGACAACCAGAACGGCCGCGAAACTGGCGAGTATGCGGCGGCGTATCGTCAAGCTGTTCATCGGGCTCAGTTCCGCCAGGGCGCTAATTGATTTGTTGGCACGACTAGCCCAGCACCGCGTTGCGACTATGCCGAACAGGCGAGATTCATTCGAATCGCGGAATCTAATATTGGAAACGTTTCTTTTCCGTTCACGTCGCGCCCACAAGCCGCCTGCGAACGGCATGTACGCGTCCAAACCAATGGTCGATCGCATCGGCCGCAACTGGAAAGTATCTCCCACATCGAGCGTGGCAACCAACTCCCCTCCATTGAAACGCTCGTGAGTCGCGCGTGTTCTCAGCGACGGATTGCTTCGAAGGCCTGGCAAGGGGGCGCGCTGTTTCGCGCGAGAGCGCACATAGCTCGAGGTGGAACTCCTGGAAGCGCCGTGCAATTGGCGCCTAGGGTTGTCAAAGTGGAGCGCGTGCAGGTGAGGCCTGCTTGCCGTGCACGCTTTGCGCTGGCGCAAATCTGATTTCATTTGTCGCGGCTATGGCCGTTAGCCTACCCACGAGGGCGAAACACTCGCAAAGTCAATCATCGAGACTGGAAACGCTAACCCGATACGCGACTGGCGCCGCCGGTTGAAGAGAGGGCCAGCGACCAGCAGCGTGCTCGCCGAGTGCGGCCGCGGGAACTTGTGCCGGCCGCGCCAAGGAGCGGATATATCAAATGGAGCGCAATTCTTAGCCATTCCTTCATCCATCTTTCGTTAAATACCCCATGGAAATGGGGCGCCCCATATCGAGGCGGTTGGTTCGGTGTTTGCGACGAGGCGTCGGGACGAGCGGCAACGTTGCTACTATTTTTGCCCTATCTTTGCCGATTGTCGTCGGCGCAGCGGGTCTCGGTATCGAGACCTCCTACTGGTACTTTAGCAGCCTGAAATTACAGGCGGTGGCGGATGCGGCAGCCTATGCTGGCGCTTTGGAAAAGGTTTCGGGATCTGACAAGCCAACGATAGTCGCCGCCGCGACACTGTCAGCGACGACGAACGGCTGGGACCCGTCAACAGGCACAATCGAAATCTTCACTCCCCCGTCCTCTGGCCCGAATGTCGCCCAAAAGGCCGTCGAGGTCATCGTTCATCAGACCCTCGATCGGTTTTTCACATCGATATTCACGCAAAACGCAATCGGCGCACGGGCAAGAGCGGTGGCTTTTATCACTGACGCCTCAAAGGCCTGCGCTTTGTCGCTCAATCGTTCCGCCCCGAGAGCGGCGCTGTTTTCCGGCAGTTCGACCATAAAAATGACGGGCTGCTCCGTCATGTCCAATTCCATTGCCGCCGATGCGATCAAGCTTCAGGGATCGGCAAACCTTCAGGCCGACTGCCTGATATCGGCCGGCGGTGTTTCGTTGAACAACCCCGTGACGACTGTTTGCGCCAGCCCGATAACCCAGGCCTTACCCGCTGGTGATCCCTTTGCCGACCTGCTGGCGCCACCAGCCACAACCCCCTGTCAAAACTCGAAATTGTCGACCCTGAACCCCGGGACATACTGCAGCGGGCTGAGCTTGAGCGGCAATGTTGCGCTCGCGCCCGGCGTGTACGTCATTCAAGGCGGTGATTTCAAGGCGAACGCGAACGCCAATATTTCCGGCGACGGAGTCATCATTTATCTGGCCGGCAGCTCGGGCGTCAGCATGAACGGCAACGCCACCGTCAAGCTTAGCGCACCGACGTCGGGCACGTATTCCGGTGTGCTGTTTTACGGCAACAGGGCTAACCTGGCGGGATCGAACACGTTCAATGGCACGGCGGACTCGCTTTTGACCGGCGCTTTGTATTTTCCAACCCAGGATGTCAATTTTCTGGGCAATTTCTCTGGCAAAGGTGGTTGCACGCAGGTCGTCGCCAGTACCTTGCAGTGGTCCGGCAACACGAGCATCAGCCAGGATTGCACGAGCCTCGGAATGCGCGACATTCCGGCGACGCAATCCGTTCGGCTTGTGGAGTAATCTTCGTGGAACGGCGATCCGTCCGGATGTTCCGGAGCGATTCGGGTGTTGCTGCGGTAGAGTTTGCGCTGATTGTGCCGATCCTTTGCCTGGTACTTCTTGGCGTTATTAACGGCTGGTCTTTCGTATCAAGCGCGTTGTCGATGCGTGCAGGCGTCAAAACGGCGGCGAACCTCGTGATGCAAGGCGCGGCCGACGACGCGGCTACCCAAGCCGTCGCCCTTTCGAGCTGGGAAAATCATCCCGATGACGCGCAGGTGACGCTGAGCCGGAAATATATGTGCGGGATCACCGTGGTCGATCCATCTGTCCTGTGCGACAGTTTGAAAGCTCCCGCGGTTTTCGTCGAAATCCAGGCGACAGCCACCTGGTTCCCGCCCTTCAGTTTTGGCGATTTTTCCCTCTCGCGCGGGATCAGCCACAAACAGGTGATTCGTGTCCGCTAAAGCGGGAGCCTTCATACGTGGGGTATCAGGCGGAGCCGCATTGGAGTTCGCGCTGATCGCGCCTATTCTGATAATGCTTTTGATCGGCATCTTCGCATTCGGCTGGGCTCTGAATGCCATGTCGAGTGTTCGCTATACTCTGGAAACGTCCTCACGAGCGCTGCAAATGAAGAACTCGCTGACCGAAGCCGAGATAAAAGCGATAGCCACGGCAAAATTGCTGAGTTTGGGATTAAGCGATGTCAACATAACAATAGCAATCGACGCCCCCAGCGGCGGCTTTCGAATGGCCCATCTGACCGCCAAATATGCGTTCGTGATTGAATTCCTGTATTTCGACCGGTATCCGATTAATTATGCGACAACCGTCACGGTTCCGTTGATTGGAACATAAGGCTCATTCTAGTCGGACGCCGCAGCTAGTTCTCCATCAAAAAACCTGCAGCGAAGCTCTTCCTTGCCGCAAGGTGCTTCACGCGGGCTTTGATCCCCGGCTTGACCCATTGTGGGGTCGCCGGCGGCCTTGGCAAGCCCTTTGGTAGGAGGCCGGCATGCTCCTGAAACGTACTTCCACAACCGATCCCGCATGTCACGCCGCCTCTGACGATAACGCTATGTTCATCAGCCAAGCTCAATTATCTGGCAGACCAAAAACTACACGAAGCGACAGACGCCGGGAATTAGGCGAAATGGCTGAAGACGAACAGAGGCGCCAACGCAGGCAGCGCGTCTTCAAGGGCGCAACAATCCTGACCGGCATGACCCATTCCGAGGTCACGTGCACGGTGCGCAACATGCATGCCGGCGGCGCCGAACTGAAGGCCTCGATCGACGCTCGCGTCCCCGACGAATTCCTGCTCTATGTGCCGACCGACGGCATCGCCTACAAGGCGGTGGTTCGTTGGCGTCGCGAAGACCGCATCGGCGTCATGTTCACCGGCACCGAGCCAAAGCCGCACTGGCACTACGGCTAAATCCCCTGAACCACACCTCGTAGCCGTATGCTGGGCGGTGATTGACCCCGTCCTTTGGACGCCTTGTTCCTCCTCCAGAATTTCTTCGACTTAGGTGGCCGACAACCATTCTGGCGCCGACTGACTGCTCGCTTCCATTATCGGTTTGCCGACCATCGTTGGAGATTTCAGAATAGCTACTGCTCTCGCCCTCTCCACCGTCCTGATGGTTTAAACAGTGCCCGTGCATTTCGAGACGGTCCGAGTCGTCGCGAGGATGCGGCGCTGGTGGGGTCGGTCTGCTCGTGTGGAACTGCTCGCATTCATCACGCCTGCGTTGGTCGCGCACCTGCTCGGTATTGGGCAGGGGTAATAAAAGGCGCTGTTCCCCCACAAGCAGAAAACCGGCCTCCCCCTTGCTTCGGCCTGCGGCCTGCAGCACCGACAAGGCACCCGCTAGCGGGTGCCGCCGTCCATCTTTTCATGCCGTCGCGAATCGTCACGTGATCGGTCCGAAAGGTGATGGTTTTGGTCCGTCGAGACGACAGCGACATTCGCCTGACTGGGAACGACAGGGTCAGAGTGCCTGTCATATCAGGGAACGTCGTGCAATTTGTCGACCAGCCCACAAAGTTCCAAAAAAACGGACCGTTCGCTTTGAGGTTGAGTTGCGCCTTAGTGCTTCCCTTGTGATCTTCCTCAGCGTCCGCTGTTTTGACAGGGAGCGCATTGGTCATTCGGCCCATCGCGCTTTTCTGCGGCCCGCCGTTTCGCCCGACATCATGGAACGATATCGCCCCCCATGTATTAGAAACCCATGGACACTATGGAACCCCACGGCCACGGGATGGCGGCCGATTTTTTGACATCGGAAGTTGCCAATGCCAGGCAGCGCATCCACCGGACCGAGCTCGCACTTCAACGCACTGAAGAAATGCTGGCCGAAAATCTTGCGCTGTGCAGCAGGATACGAACTGCGGTCGAGGCCGCAGACCGCTTGGTGAAGATCGATCCCCCGAGCTTTGAAGGACGTCGCGCGGGTTGAACTGGGCCGGCGGTTGATTCGTCGCGACCTTCAGGCCACCGGCACCACTCGCGCTCAAGCACGGCGGCAACCAGGTCGACAGACGGCGAGCGCAGCTCATGGTGCGCGGCCTGGTGCTCGCGAGGAACCTGTCATCGGGCATGCGCTCCACTGCCTCGAAATGCCATCGCGCGCGCGGCGCAAACACACGCAACCCGTGGGGCCTGTGGCCCCACACCCCCATTCCGTTCCGCTTCGCGGACGGACATGCTCGCTCCCTCGCTCATGCGGCACTATCCGGTGTTGAGCCATATTGCTTTTGAGAGTGAAGGATGCGGCTGATCGCCGTCGCATAGCGGCTGATCTCGGCGTCGATCTGGCTTGGGGTAAAGCCTCGGCGTTCGAGCTTCTTCCGCTCCGGTGCAACATGCAGCGACCAGTAGCGCTGTCCGGCTTGGTAGGTGCGAGCGTTCAGCGCGGTTGGTATGCTGCGAAGACGTAACCTTGCAGCTCGACTAAGGCGATCGGTCCCTTGGGAATAGTGTCGTCGGTATGGAAGATCGCATCGGCACTGTCCTTCCAGCCCTGATTGAAGAGGCCCGTATCCGCTGCCCTGCTGTAGGTAACGAACCCCTCCCCGTTGCGGGCTCCGACCTCTTCCATCCAAGCCGTGGCAGCACCCAGTGATTCCCAAATGCGATCGACAAAGTCCTCATCTCCGGTCCTGTCGGCGTAGGACGAAGCCAGATAGATGTGCAGCGGAGTGGTGTCGACGCCATCATAGTAACGGCCGAACGGCAACTCGCGAAGCACGGCCATCTTGCCCTTGCGCATTTCGTGCATGATCTTGCCTGGCTCCGCGTCTCCGAAGACGGAAGTCTCGGTCGATTGGTAGCGGGCGAGAAACGCCAGCACGCCACGGGCAAGCTCGGGATTGAGCCAGAGCATCTGCAAGGCGGAAATGACTCCGTCGCGACCAAAGGCGGTTGAGAACCATGGAATGCCGGCATACGGGTATGGTCCCGTCTCGAGGTCGGTTGTCAGGAGCGCGATGTCGGTACGTATGCGGGCCAGCCAGTCATTGAACACGCGTCCGGAACTGAAAACGGTGGCGCCTTGCCGGCGCTTTGAGCGAATCGCACATCGCGCTCGCGCAGCGGCGGCACGAAACCGGTCACTGGACGGAATCTCTTCGCCGTGACCGACCATCCAGATGGAGGATCCTGCGGTCACGGCTCGGCACGACAATGCGGAACTCGGCGTAACTGGAATGCACCTGATCCGGCTCCGCAATGACCGACTGGCGCGCTACATTATCAAGCCCTTCGTACCGAAATGTGACGCTTGCCTCACCAATCAGCGCGTCAGGGGCACGACCGCGACGGCTACGCGTGGTGCCGCGCACCTCGAACATGTCTCGGAAATCGGCATCGAAGTCGAGACGGACCGGCAACGCAATCTCGCGCGAGAAGTAGTTGGTGAAGGTAATGCGCTCGAGCAACGGGGGGTCTTCGCGCGAGCCAGTTATCCGGTCTCCCGCTCAGAAATTTCTACCAAATATTCCGACCTCCTGATGGAACCCATTCGTTGCGGGCGAGTTGCGGCTCATTGGGACGGACTTCCCGAACATGACAACGAGCAACAAAGCAGACCATCAGTCTGTCTCCGGAGCGTTTCGGAAACTGATCCGTTCCGAAGGCTATCGTCATCACGTACAAACGTTCTTAAATCTGGAGGTCGAACCAGAACTGCCGCCCACCCTACAGTCATTACTTGCGGCTATTGATCGGGCCAAACAGGGCCCGACGGAAGAAGGTCCCTAGCCGGCTGGCTGGGCGTCAGGTCAAAGAGTATAGAGGCTCGCTTCGTGGCTTGTCCCCCTGATTCCCACTCAGAAGTCTATCAAACATTCTTCTTGATTTTTCCCGACAGAGGATCATGAATGTTCCCCTTGGGTTCTCGCTGAGGTGGGAGGCCTTGTATGAACGTTTGGACGAACTGCCGACCCGACAAAGTGACTGCCAAACACCTTGTTCACGAGCTGATCCTACAAGCCCGTCGCGGCCAAATCATCTCCGTCAAAGAGACTATCGCAGCGGTGCGCCGAGACGGGCCACATCTGGTGGAAAGTGACTGCGAGCTGGTGGAGCTTATCGTCGACCTTGCCCCAGCCTTTGGCATGTTCGTTGCGTTCGACATTCGCGAATAGCCTCGTAGCACCCCATTGGTTCTCCCCTGCGGTGTACGTCAGGACAGACCGACCTGGGATTGTGGGAGAAAGGCGGCTCGAGGCGCGTCAATAGGATCGAGGAGGAACATGGGGGTCTTCGCGAGCCGGTGTCCGATCCCCACCACAGAAATTCTACAAACATTCCTGACTGTGGCGGCCCAGCGCCGTACCAATTTGTACAATTCGTACATGGCCTTGATGCCGCTCAGGTAGGGAGTAGAGTCACCCTTCGGCGTGTCCCTGGGGAGGGCTGGATGAGCGTCGCGCGAAGGGTCGGTCCGTTTCTAGAACAAGCAATTACTGTACTCCTCAACAGGGCGGACCGTCGCGACACGGTCTCGATCAAAGCGGCACTACGCGAAGCTCGGGAGACTGCGCCTTATTTGGTGGCCTCCGACGAAGAACTAACCGAGGCAATCGTCGAGGCAGCAACTGCCATGGGCCTCTGCGTGGCTTTCGACGCCCAGGAGTAGCTGTCAGCCAACTTCGCTTGTCGTGACCTGGCAATGGCGACCGTGTGCTGCCATTCATTCTCGACATTCCGGCCTTGGCGTGACAGCCCTCACATTAACGCTCTCGCCGAGGACGAATAAGCATCGGATGCCGCAGATTTCCGAATGGTCCTTTGAGGCGATCGCCGCAATGGCTAGACCGACTACAAGCGAAATGACTAGGGCGACACCCACCGGAAGATGATGCATACCGGCTTCGTACCGACCGCTCGGATAAACGTCGATGAACGTTTGGAAACACCCGTCACGGACTCAGACCATCCCTAACAAATGGTTAGCCGTCCTCGTCGCTGAGCCGGTTCATAGAGAGGAAACCCGCTAGCCGCCCTAAGGCCCCTTCATGGCTCGCCACTGGTTCAACCCTCCGGTCCCCGTCAAGACCGAGCGTCCCGGGATCATCCGCAACGTCAACAACGCCGAGGCAGCCGGCGAGGAGCTGATGAAGTGGACCAAGCGTGGCCCTTGGTGGGACCTCGCGGTGCGCGTTTGCATGGCCTGCATTGCCGACGAGATGGAACCTGAGGAGGCACGGAAGGCATTCCTGGCCGCTGCAAAAGAGGAGGGGACATTACTCCCCCCAATGACAACCAGCTAACTTGAACTGCGGTAAAGGTTCTCTGACCAACACCGCCTTCGCGAAAGGAGCCCGCCGCCCGTGAGAGAAAGGCGACGGACCCCCACAGCGGCTGCACATCCAAGAAGGACCGCTGCGAGTTCTAAACCCGCGAGGGCCTACATCGTTCCTTAGCTGCGGCTAAAGCGGGGTTGGTCAGCGGGCTCTTGGCGCTCTAAGTTCCCCCTTATGGGTCCCCTCTGGTTCGCTCCCCCGGTCTACGTGAAGACGAAACGTCCGGGCATTCGCAATGGGGTCAGCCACGTCGAGGGAGCCGCCGAGGAACTCATGGGGTGGGACACAAAGGGCCCGAAGTGGACCAAGGCGGTCCAATCCTGCGTCGATGCGTTCCAGGGCAGCGCCTCCCCCCAAGAGGTGCGTGAAGCCTTTGAGGCGGCTGCCAAGGAGGCCAACGTGTATCTCTCCCCTGAGTAGGAGGTATCATGGCGCCCATCTGGTTCGTCCCTCCGGTGTTCGTGAAGACTGAAACCGGTGTCAGGCATGGCTGCAACAATGCGAAGGAAGCCCTTGAGCAGCTCAAGATGTGGACCCGGCGAGGGCCTCGCTGGCATAAGGCGGTGACCCTCTGCCTCCAAGCTCGAGGCTTTTCCCTTCACCCGCTACGGACCGCGGCCGAGGCGGCGAGAAAAGAGCGGCTTCGGCAACTCAACGAGACAATGCGCTCAGACAACGGGCCGGACGGCTGGATGTCACGATGAAAGGAGAGCCCTCCACCGTGAGGCAGTGGGCGAAAACCTTGCATTTCATCACGTTTGCACCTCCCTCGACTTGAGCCATCACAAATGCTCTGATCCTCCTTCCTTGGGAGGGGGCAACCATGTTTCGACTCGTCGCCGCTGCGGCGATTGCCGGCATTCTGATGCTGACGGCGCCGATCGTCATGCGCCCGGATCCGCAATACCCTGGTCGACAATCCCGGTCGAGGGCTGCTGCAAGACGTGCTCCGCCGGCAAGGCGTGCGGCGATAGCTGCATCTCGAGGGAGAAGAACTGCCACAAGGCGCATTGGTGCGCGTGTGAAGATCACTAACAGCCCTGATACCGGCTGTGGACACGCCATTGTGCGAGCAGTGGGAGCGGACCCTATCAGCGCATGAAGGGACTAGGATACGCATGACGACGCTTCAATCCGCCATGCAAGTGCTTGTCCGCCGCCAGGGTGAACAGAATAAGGAACACCAGCGTGTTCTTGAGGAATTGTCGTTGAAGGCGGAAAGGAACTGCGTCCAGAAGAGAGGCGCATAGCGCCGTGACGTCATCAGATGGCTAGTCGTATGGCCGTTCGTGGCGATTTCCATTGGGGCGGCTTCCATTGGGCAAGACCGTTGAAGATCGTGGTCGTATCGATCAGCGGTCTTGCGCGGTTTGAGCTTCTTGTACTGGGAACCCGGTTAGACTTCGTTACTGCGGCTCAAATCGATCAGCGGCTTTTGGGGTGGGGTCTTCTAGCCGGTTCATGAAGCGGCTTGCGCCATGAAATTGATGGCGCCGTCATTATCGAAGCGGGCGAAATTGGCATGGTGAATGTTTGCAGGCGCTTGAACCCTTGGGAGCATAGCTGTTGGAGGTCATCGATATTGTCTTTTGGTTTCAGGGTGAGATTGCGCCGGCGTTTGTCTGTCTCCAGGCCGGATACAATCAAGCGGTCTTGCGACGGTCCGGACGAACGCAGCGTCAGCGCTGCTCCGCAGCAGCGCGCTGCAGACGGCGGTCGCCAGCCAGCTTGAGGCGCAGTTGCCGCAACCACTCGCCATCCTCTCCGAGCGGATCGCAGGACAGCTACGCGATTCTGAGCACTGCCAAATCGGCCTAATTTTCCGCTGCCGAATGGACGATGAGACGCGTAAGCGAGTTTCCGGACCGGAAGCTATGCGTTGGGTTGCCCAAACGATGCAGAGGCGCTGCTGTGTTGGCGCGACACGCTCGACCGCAGGTGCGGACGGCATAAGAATTTTGGAGAGGCCCGTGGTGACTGGGGATTGCGCCGGTATTGGCGACGCGCGAAGACTGGGTCGATATCTGGGCGAAGGCAGCCCCTGCGACGCAACAACTTCATACCGGAGAATGGAGGCCGCGCTGGGAGGTTGTTGGTTAGGCTACCAACTCAAAGTGATTGTCCGGGAGAGTTCGGCGATGTCGCCATAGATCATCGAACCTGTGACGAGAAAACATTCATCACCGAGGACTTCGAAGGGTGAGCTTGACGCGGTACAAACCGGCAGGTTCTTCGAATTGGCCTACGTGCCGAGCGTCGCGGTTTCGACCTTACGGTCCTTGGCTTCGGCACAGCCGACACTGATCGCGAGGATTGCGATAGCAATGAGAGTCGTCTTGCTCATATTTTGCCCCTGGAGCCAGCTCTTGTCGGGTAAGTCGCGCGATGCATCAAAATAGCACCGGCCCACGATCGGCTTCATCCATCGATTGGAGGAAGCAGGCTCATCCATAATTAGCAATATCTTGAGTAAGGCACCGAGCGCACCAGACTCATGGAACGGCGCGCGGAATTTCCATTCGTGACGAGGTGGCGATCCCGGCCGCCTTCGCAAACGGGTCATTCAGCACTGCGTAAACGTCTCGATTCCGAGCTATAGCTTTCCGCATTCGATCATCGATCATACCAAGGTGAAGAAGGGGCAGCAGATCGAGCTTACCGGAGAGATCACGCGCGTAGACGAGGAAGGCGGCAGGGTGACCGTCGATCTGGGACCACTGGTGACGATCGACATCGACAAGGTCAGGCTGGTCGAGAAGTACAGGACGCCAAAGCGCAAGAAGCCGCTGCGCGACATGGTGGATTAGCTCGCGGACCGCCACTTATCCACGCGACATCGGTACCACTCAAACGAATGGCAATTTTCCGTCTGAATGCGTTTAGGGTCCATGCTCGGAGACCACGCATGGGTATCGCGCGGGAGACAGTGACTCCCCGTTTCAAGGCGTCGAGATGCTACGAGCACCGAAAAGTCAGTTCCTTAGACCTAAAGATCGGGCGATCTGCCAGCGGGTTGTCGACCAGGTAACCGCCGACGCCAAATGGTACAGCACCCCGATAGACGGTCAGATTCTGGCCTCGACCACGCTGAATCTCTTTCAATCAGGGGTCGTAAACGAAACGAATTTGCTGGCACATGTTCGCGCGCGGCGCCACGACTTCACTAAACTGACAGGCTAGTTCTTCACCCTCGCGACATAGGCGCGAAATGTGGTTCTTCGTAGTCCGCCGGCCTATTGTTAAGCAGATTGAGCGCCCGCTTTATGTCCCGATGCAGATGGTCGATCGCTTCCCAATGCTCGCCAAATGGCTTGAGCGACAACTGCGCGTCGCGGAGTTCTACCGTCAGAAGCCACGCCTATCGTTCAATTTTGGCGAGGTGATATTCGGAAACGGCTTCGTGTCGGCGAGGGTGCGGCATCCCTCAAAATAGGAATATATTCCGCATGCCGTCAAGGCAAATAGACTTCGTCCTGCCCTCAGCGCCTGCTAGCCGCGGGCATTTTGGGGGAAGCATGAATCAAGTTATGTGCGTTTGTAGCCATCAGCGTTTTGTCGGGCTGCGCTACTCGCCCAGCCGACATCAAGCCCACGCTGGTTTCGTCCGCGTATACGCGGGCAAGTCCTGCAGCCAGTTGGAAGCCGAACTTTACCGAACGAGTTCCGACCTCGCGCCGATAATGGCCATACAAGACAGAACCGCCCGCCATGATGTGGACGGCGTGTTTTGGCTTGGCTTGCCGGTTGGCAGCATGATGGACAACACAGACATCAAGGTACGTGAAGCCAAGAGCCGAGCTGAAGGGCAACATGGACGCGATCAACGCAGCC